>JBIJCX010000258.1:0-12286 GCA_044344465.1 Opitutaceae bacterium | reverse complement strand
CATCTCCGGGACAAGGAAATGGCGATGGGGGTGGCTGCCGCGGCGGGCTGGAGTTTTCGGGACAATCCCGAAGTGCGATCGCCCGTTCTTGGCCAGATTGTGATGGTTCGTTCAGGCAAGGAGCTAACGGTCGACGTCCTTCGCACCGTAACCGGGCTCAGCGAGGACGACCTGACGGCCACCGAAGAAATCCGGTTCAAGGATGGCAGCCGATATTCCGTGCCGGCTCCGGAAATCATGCTCAAGGCAAAAGTCGCGAACCTTCTGTTTCACGATCAACGCGACCGTCAGGACGTTCGCCATGCCAGCATCATGATCACATGCTGCCGCCACTATCTCATCGACACCTTTGAGGCGGCGGTTTCAGGGCGGATTGGAGAGCGGGATGCCGTAGATCGCTTCATGTCGGCCCGAAATGTCGTTTCGAGCGAACAGGCCCAGCAGGCAGACAACCGGTTCCAACTCGATGTCGCTTCCGCGATCCCGCCCGCAGAGGGGTTTTCGAATCTTTCGGGGCTGACCCGATTGCAGGCATTCTACCATCATCAGGTGCGCCGCACTGGGCCTCGCACATCGATCTGAATCAGCGCGGCGGTCACAGTCAGCGATTCAACGGCATTTTGGCGCGCGTTTTTCTCGCATCAAATTGGTCAATTTTGACGCGAAAACCCGCTGAATTTCGCGTGTAAATAAGTTTTCCCAACCTCCCGAGCGGCATGCTGTCAGGGGTCCAAAAACAGCGATCACTCCAAGTGAAACCGAGAACTAGGGCAGAGGTCGGAAACTCGGAAAATCATTTCCGACGTTTCCTCGGCTACTTAGCCAACTGTTTTCCCAACCTCGAAAAAAGTTCTGATTTTTTCCCCACTGGCTGCCCGGTCCGATTGCTGCCACGAACCAAAACGTAAAGCAAAACGCCGGTTACAGCGGCAAAGCGGCCCTCAATTCGCCTCACGCTAGGCGCCGGCTTAACACGCTATCGTCCGCAGCAAGATCAGAGGCTTTCAATTTGATTCATTTGATTCACGCCGCACGCACTAATCCGCCTTTTGCCCGCCCCCCCCCCGTTCAAAGATGGCCCGCCTTTTGGGATCAACACACTGCCAGCCCGTGTGCCCGCAGCGCCCGCGAGATTTTTCTCGCTTCCGCCACGCTGAAGGGCGTGCCGCGCTTGAGCTTGGTGGCCAAGGTCTGGCCAGGAATGCCGGCTAGCTCCGCGAGACGGGAGACCTTTACCAGCGCTGACAGTTCAGAGAGTTGCTCGACGGAAATGGATCGAGATGCAGTCGGAGTCGGAATTACCACACCTTCTTCGACGTAGGCCTCCTTCAATACCGCAAAAGTCTCCTCTAGATTGGCCAGCGCCTCGGCTTGAGTGGCCCCATCCGCGGCGCAGGTGGGGATATCAGGGATTTCCGCGACGAAATACCCGGCGCGGTCGTCCCAGTAAACTTGAACGGCGTAGTCTTTGATCGTGTGCATGGGCGATTCGATTGAACTGGTTAATCGTTTATGACTTGAGGCGCTCAATAACTTGGCGGACTTGGCGGATCTGGTAGCCCTTGGCCTTGCCATTCTTCTCGGGTTGTAGGTTTAGCAGGAACGGCGCCCCGGGTCGGGTAAAGATGTGGTGGCTGCCCTTGATTCGGCGCTTCCAGCCAGATCGTTCAAGGAAGGCGACCACGTCAGCAAAGCGATGGGCGTAGTCCTTGGCAGAATCCAGCAGCGCGGCCTGGATCTTCTCATAGTCAGGCATAACTCAAATCAACGCCGATGCGTTATGCAGTCAAGGTTTTCGCATATTTTTTTATTCATTTGACCATCCCTTCTTGTCGGCCGGTTCCGCGTTTGGACTGCATGACAATGGTAGGGCACGGTCGCACGCGTGCGTGCCTCGGCAGACAGGAATTCAATCATCGTGACGCGGCTTCTCGATCATAGGATTGCAGGAGGTCGCAGAGAAGCTCACCGGTTTGGATCTTGCCGGATGAACTGCGGATCCGGTCTGCCGCGGCCGGTAACATTCAACTGCAGGCGCGACGGCACGTCGGGGTGACTCCAGACCCGCTCCATCGCCTCGAGCCAGTGGCTGGCGCTGACCGTGTTGCCCGGCCGCCATTCCATGTGCAGGGCCAGCCGGGTGCCCGCGACCACGCACAGGAGCGGATGGTGGCTGCCCCGGCCGGGCTTGTGCGGGTTGTAGCCCACCGCGACGTCGTCCTGATGGCCGTAACGGGCGTCAGATTCACACTGGCTGCCCGACGTAGATGGAAATCCGAACTTCCGTGAGACAAATCCCGGCGTCACACGCCGGAAATCGGGCTCGGATTTGCCTCATTTGCCTCATACCGCAGACTCGAAATCGTGCCCCTCGCCTCTCCGCTACCCTGAAACGGCTGAGCGATAGCACGGCGTTTCAGGTGCCTTTGATGAACCTACGGACGTCCTCGTGGTTGCCGATGCGGGTCATGGTCAGGACCGAGCGGTCGAGTTTGAAAACCATCCGCAGGTCACGTCCCACGCGACACTCGAAGTAATTGTGCCTCAGCCGTCGGATGCCGAGGCCCGTGTGCAAATGCGGTTGACCAAACGTCTGCGACAACCGCCGCAACGTTTGTTCGATTTCGAGTCTCCTGGCGGCGGGCAGGACCTGCACGTCCTCCGCAAAACGCTCGATGAACTCAATGGCGCAGGGAGGCATCGAGCTTGCCAGTGAAGCGACGCACTTTGCCCGCCTTACGATCCTTCGCGATTTCCAGATCCGTCCGCTTCGCAAACGCCTCAAGTTCCACCTCGGTTGCTCCATATTCGCGCTTGGCGTAGTCGAAGTCCTCCGAGAATACCTTCACCGGCCTCAGGGCAATGATCTGGTCGCCGCAGAGAATGCCCACATCTTCCCCCTTCGCCGCACGTTTAAGCCAATGGGTAAGATTGGTTCTAGCTTTGGTCGGCGATAGGGTCGTCATATCGGCGGAATAAAGCCGTTACGGCGACGTCGTCAAGCCACTCTCTTGACTCGCCAACAGACCAACCGGCCGAGAATCGTGGCCCAATCCCACCGCGAAATGGCCTGGCGGCAATCGAACCTCGATGCGTTCTCGCTCCGGGTTGACCGAGGATCCGCCGTCGCATCAGCTGCCCCAATCTACTTCGCCGGGTCTGACTCGATGGTGATATCTGGGAAGTGCTGCGCCGCCCAGGCCGGGCAGATCCCGTGCGTAAGGTCGATGAGGGCCTGCTCGCGCAGCCGCTGTTCTAGCCCGGCGTGGTACCCGCCGGACACGTATACCTTGTGGCACCAAGCGCAAATCGGGACAATCTTCCGCAACTCATGCAGCTCGGTAACGTCCTCTAGGACCAGCATGGCGTAACGCTGGCCGCCGCACTCGAAGGGCGTGGCGTTGACGACGAAATGGGCCTCACGGTGCGCGGACCCGACCAGCAGGCGCATGGCGTAAGGCCGGCGCGTGGCAGGTCCGCCCGCCAGCGCGTCGGCAGTGCTCTTTCGCAGCACGCACTCGCTGCAGTGGACTGTGTCGCCACACGGGCCTGCCTCGCCCGCCTTCGGATCCACACCAGAGTTTAGGCAGCGCAGCACATCGCCACAGAGCCGCTTCAGCACCAACTCAGCCTCGGGGCCCAATGCGCGCGCCGCCGCAAGGTTGGCGTCATGGACCACCAGCCGGTCGTCGACAATGAACACCAACGCTGACATAGCGTCGAAGAGGGCCCGAAAAGGGGAACCGTCCGCAAGAAGTTGGCGAAACTGCGGGGTAGCCATGGACTGTCGAGGGAGGCGTGCCCCCGCTCCGCCAGAAATAGCGTCTCTGGGGATCGCGCTCGTTCTTTCCGACGACTGTGACCAAACCTCGCTCCACCAACTTACTCATCCGGGTCCTGACGGAGCGGGTGGTTAATTTGACCGCTTCAGCGATCCGAGCCGTCGACAGCCCGTCCTTTGCCACTTCCGCAGCGAAGAGATCCCGAATTTGTGCAGTCGTCTTGTCCAACTGTGCGGCCCGGTGTTTTTCCAGCCGCACCGTGGCCCGAAAACGAAAGCCGCGCTCTTCGAATTCCGGCGCGGCCAACCCGGCCGCCTCGCATTCTGCCGTGGCTCGCTGGATACCACTGCCCCATTGCTCGATGTAGCCGAGTTCCTTGAAAACCCGGCCAATCACCCGGTTCCTCAGCCGAGAGATGCCCTGCCGGATATCGTCAATGGTAAGTCCGGCCAGCAGCACACCCGGATTCTCGATTTCGATCCGGTCGTCAAACAACGAAACTCGAATCGGCGCGCCCTGCTGGGTGTAGTCGGCGTGCACCACCGCGTTGACCAATAACTCCCGCACAGCGCGCAGCGGAATGCTGGCCTGTTCGACGCGTTTTAATTGATCGATCGCCATTCCCTGCATCGCATGCCGCTTGATGAATTCATAAGCCGCCTCCAGAGACTTTTGCAGCATGCCCCGGCACTCTGCCGAATCGGTGATTTCCGCCTTGTTGGCGCCCTTGAATCGACCGCATTGAATCCATGCATCCGGGAAACGCTGCTCCGGTTGCCGGCCGAAGAGCAGCAAGCCACCCACCGTCGGCACCAAGCGCCGGCCGTGGGAGGTGAGCAACCGTAAGGTCTGCAAATCGGCCTTTTTCAACTGCCCCCGCGCGGGGAAAGACTCGGAAGCAGCTCGGAAGTCCAGTGCTTCCGAGTCGAGCTCCGCCAACGGTGATTCGTCGAATGTTTCGTTCGACGCCATCCGGCGCAACTCTTGCATCAACGCCGCGTCCGCCTTGCGATTGGTCGAACCGATGCGCACGAACACGCCTTCCTCGGGGCCGAGATTCTTCAAGTAGTGCGGACGGTTGGAACTGGGAAAAACCTCCGCCACGATCAATTGGGCGGACCGCCACGCGATCACGTCGATCGTCGGAATCAGCCGCGGCGCGATCCGGTCGCTGATGAGACTGGCGAGGCGTTCCTCCTCCTTGAGGGGATCGAGCAGCCCGCGCACGCGCTTGGTGCCGTTCTCGACTCCGATGACGAGCAGGCCACCCGCCGTGTTGGCAAAGGCGATGAGCGTGTGCAGCACTTTCTCCGGCGACGACAGGTCCCGCTTGAATTCAAGCGTCTTGCCCTCGGGGCGCTGCAGCAGTCCGATCAGGTCCATACTAGGAACGGAACTAGGAAGCGCCCTGTCCGTCAATGCTTCCTAGTTCGATGTTGGTGGTGCCACCTTATCCGGATGTCTCTCACCCCGAAATCCACGAGCGGCTCCACTCCAAACCCGCGGGCTGCCTACGCGTCATCCGGGCCCGGTGAGGTCAAAACGAAAGACCATGGGGGAGTACACGCCACCCCTAAGAATTTTGGCTGCCCGGCGTGGATCAAATCGAGAACTTTTGAAGCGAATCAAACGGTGATGGCTACCTCGGAGCCGCAGCTGCCACCCATCCCGCCAAGGTGCGGCGGAAACAAGGTCGTTCCTTATTTCCATCGTTTAGTATTGCTGGAAATAAGCTGCCTGCTTGTTTCCATGCATGAAAACAAGCCCCGCGCCCTCGCCGGCAGGACGCTGGATCAAAACCTTGGCAGGGTACCGCGCCTTCCAGCCTTTCCCATTGCCGCCGGTGATTGCGTGGACGCCGCAGTTGGTCCGCGTCCTTTCACAGGCGGATCGTCTTCTGGGGCGCCTCGCCGGCGAAGGTCGGCGACTCCCCAATCCACATGTGCTGATTCGGCCGTTTGTCCGTCGCGAAGCGGTCTATTCCAGCCGCATCGAGGGCACGCAAGCCACGTTGGGCGAATTGCTCGCCGCGGAGGCCGGTGCGACTCCCGAGCGCAGCCCGGAAGACTTGCGCGAAGTGGGCAACTATGTCGCCGCGCTGGAGCACGGCATGAAACGGCTGAAGCAACTCCCGCTTTCGCTCCGCCTCGTCCGCGAGCTGCACGAGAAGCTGATGACCGGAGTCCGGGGGGACCGCGCCACGCCCGGAGAATTTCGCCGGACCCAGAATTGGATCGGCCGCCCAGGTTGCACGTTGGCAGATGCGTCCTACGTGCCGCCGCCGCCTGACGATCTTTTGGAGCACCTCGGCCACTGGGAAGATTTTTTGCACGACGAAACCATTCCGCCTCTCGTGCATGCCGCCTTGATGCACTACCAGTTCGAGGCCATCCACCCCTTCATCGATGGCAACGGTCGCGTCGGGCGATTGCTCATTACCTTATATTTGTGCGCGCGCGGCGTACTGCCCGAGCCGCTCCTGTATTTGTCTGCCTTTTTCGAGGCGACGCGGAACGACTATTATGAAGGCCTGCGTGGCATCACCGAACGAGGCGATTGGACCGGTTGGATCGAATACTTCCTCAACGGCGTGGCCCGGCAATCCGAAGACGCCCTAAGTCGTGCGGAACGGATCAACCGGCAGCTTGCCACCTGGCGCGACGACTTCGCGGGAGGCGGCTCGAAGGTTCCGCTGCAACTCATCGACCTCATCGGCGCCAATCCCTTCCTCACCCCGCGCGAGACCGAGCGCCGGCTGGGCGTGGCCTACAACACCGTGATGCGCGCCATCGTCGCATTGGAGGCTGGCGGCGTTTTGGCCAAAGTCGGTGACGGCAAGCGGGACCGCGTTTTCTGCGCCCGCGCGATTCTCGACATTCTGGATGAGCCAGCTCGCTTGGTGCCGGAACCTCCCTCGACGCATCATCGGAAAAGCCGCGGATAATGGACCCTTTTCCGCGGCAACAACGCTTGGCCGACCTCCGCCAAAAACTGGCGGCGCTCACGACCGAAGTCGTGAAGACAGAGGACGAACTCACGAACTTGGAGGCCGACGGACAACTCAACCTCGACACAACGCCTGCATCTGCGGTTCGAATCCCTCGCACACCGGCAGAAAAGGTCTCCCTGTTTCTGGATCTGTTTGGCACCCGGCGTTCGGTCTATCCGAGGCGATGGGAGAATAACAAAGCGGGAAAGAGCGGCTATTCGCCGGCGTGTCACAATGACAGCTTCGCGAATCGGCAAAGTGGGATCTGCCGGAAGCCAAAGGTGAAGTGTTCGGAGTGCCCTCACCAGAGTTTCCCGCCGCTCGACGAGCGCGCCGTTGAGTCGCATTTACGAGGTGAACAAACGCTCGGCGTGTATGCCATCGGCACCGACGATACCTGTCGATTTCTCGCGGCGGACTTCGACGGCGAAGGGTGGAGGGAGGATGTGCTGGCCTATCGCGAGGCGGCGGAGCGGCTCGGAATAGCGGTGGCGATCGAGCGTTCTCGATCGGGCAACGGAGCGCACGGCTGGATTTTCTTCGCCGGGCCCGTGCCCGCCGTGACGGCGAGGAGGTTGGGGACGATTCTGGTGGCGAAAGCCTCGGCGCTGCGCCCGACCTTGGGGCTGGGCGCGTATGACCGACTGTTTCCGAATCAGGATACCCTGCCCATCGGCGGGTTTGGAAATCTGATCGCATTGCCATTGGCAAAGGCTCCGCGGCAAAGCGGCAACACCCTCTTCGTGGACGCTCGCATGGTGGCCTTCGAGGACCAGTGGTCGTATCTGGCGGGCCTCACCCGACTGAGTCGTGACAGCCTGGACCGAACGCTCGCCAGAGTTGCGCCCGTCAGACCTCTGGCGCCGCCGGTCCCAGCCGGTGACTCATCCGAGCACCATCACGACTTCGCCCTGCAAAACGACGCGATAGTGCTGGATCTGTCGCATCCGCGAATTCGCAGTGGAATGATCTCAGGCGAAGTGACGGTGCGGCTCGATGCGCAAATTCACGTTCCCCGCTCGCTGCCGACACCGGTGCTGGCAGCGTTACGGCGACTAGCGACGTTTCCTAATCCGGTCTTTCACGAAAAGCTGCGACTGCGCAAAGCTACATTCAATATTCCACGGTTTCTCTTCGTCGGCGAATGGCACGCCGACCGGCTCGTTCTGCCGCGCGGCGTGTTGGATCAAAGCCTCGCACTGCTGGAGTCAGCCGGTGCCACCGTCGTCGTGCAGGATGCGCGGGGCGTCGGAACGCGGGTACCGTGGAAATTTCAGGGTGAATTGCGGGATGGCCAGGAAGAGGCGGTGCGCAGGATGCTCGCGGAAGACAACGGAGTGCTATGTGCCCCGCCGGGGGCGGGAAAGACGGTCATGGGCTGCGCGTTGATCGCACGCGCCCGCACCTCCGCGCTCGTGCTGGTTCACCGCGCGGTGCTGGTCGAGCAGTGGCGGGAGACCGCCATGCGATTTCTCGGATTGAAGCGAAAGGAGATCGGCCTCTGGCGCGGGCCTTCTCCGCGGCTCACGGGCCGATTCGACATTGCCATGCTGCCGTCCCTGATTCGGGTGGAGAATCTGGCGGCAGCACTTGCCGGCTACGGAGTGGTCATCGTCGACGAATGCCATCACGTGCCCGCCGCGTCGTTCGAGATGGTATTGAAAGCGTGCCCGAGCCGCCGGGTTTACGGACTTACCGCGACCCCGAAACGCAAGGACCGGTTGGAAAAATTGCTTTTCGCCCAGTGCGGCCCAATCCGGCACACGCTGGTCGATGCTCCGACCGATGAAGTGCGGACGGTCAAAGTTCGCCACACTACTGTCGCTCTACCGCCCGATGCCGGGCCGCAGCCTCCCATCCATCTCGTGTGGGAGGCGTTGGTGCAGGATGAAAGCCGGATCAAGGTAATCGTCGCCGATCTGTCGTCATGCACGGCGTCGGGACGTTCTCCGCTCGTGCTGGCGGACCGCAAGGTCTACTTGGAACGGTTGCAGGCGGCGTTCACCGCGCAGGCCACGAGCGTGACGTGTCATAGACTGGACGGCCAGATGGGAAAGAAAGCCCGGAACGAAGTGCTGCGGCAGATCGATGAGCACTACAATGAGCGGAAACCGTTCGTGCTTTTTGCCACGGCGTCGCTGATCGGCGAGGGATTCGATCTTCCGCGTTTGGATACTTTGGTGTTGGCGATGCCGCTCTCGTTCAAGGGGCGGCTCGTGCAATACGCCGGCCGACTTCACCGGCGGCATGAGGCCAAAGGCGCTGCGATGATCTTCGACTATCTCGACCACGACCACGCGATCATGAGTGCGATGTTTCGCCGTCGGCTGGCCGGATACAAGGAACTGGGTTATGCCGTCGAGATGCCCCAGAGCGAAGCCGCACCATGGTTCCCTGACAATCCAGGTGAGTCCGGGCGCGCAAAATAGACCACCAAAACGGCCATGCCCATGCCGAAGCGAGACGACGAGAGGGAGGCGCGCATCACTATGGAGATCGTCGTCGATTGCTACAACGAGAGCGAAGCGTGGCAGGGCTGGTGGTGCTATCTCGACGGCAAGCTCGCGTGTCCGTTTGAGGCGGAGTGCATCCGCGCGCGGCGGGGATCGCCGTTGAAAACCGGCGAACGTGTGACCGTCACCGCCATGCTTGATGACGATGAGGCGAGGGATTCGCTCGGCGAGATGCAGGTGGAAATCGAATGGCAGGGCCGGACTCTCGGGGTGCCCTTGGCGCAGCTCCGCGGCGTGGGAGTCAGCGAGGAGACGGCGGAAGCCATCGCGGATTGGCAGTATTGGTTGGAGCAAGGGAGGCAGTTCTGAATCCGCCGATTCAAAGCCGCCCCAAAGAACTGCATTTTTGACCGAAGTTTGGAGCGCATTCGCACCTCTCTACCTCCTAGCATCTTACCAATTCGCTTCATTCGCTTCAGCCGCCGTAGATGAAACCACGAACTTTTGAAGCGAATCAAAGAACCCAGAAAGACCGCCAATGGGCGCGCCTCAGCGCCGACTTTTGGAATCGCCCGATAATCGTCCGATTTTCCCCTCTATTCGTCCGAAACCTGTAAAGCGCAAGAGGCTGCTGGCAGTAGGTCTGTAACTCTGTGCGACGCGTTGCCACGGCCCGTCCTGCGTCGAGTGCAGGCGGGCCTAGTCGGGGCTCTGCCCCAGCTCCGTTCGAAAGTTGGACGAAAGCAGGCCAATCTAATGTTTTTAATGATCTTGCAGCCATTCTTATCGATTTCATGTGACCCCTAATGGCTTTGTGGAAGTCATGATAATCATTTTAATTCTAAGTTATGCGTTTTTAATTGTTTTAAGCGTCCCGTAATGGTTTTATGCAACCATGGATCCCGTTGGAAATACTTGGCTCAGACAGAAGTTCGGCCTGCTCAAATCACGGTTGGAGCATGAATCCTACCTGGGCAGCCGGGCTTCCGTTACCCAACAAAAGGATGGTCGGAAAACCGAGACTTACCTCCGCCAGTATGCGCCCAAGTCATTCGACGATCCCTTGGCGCACATCGAATTCGGGCTGAAATACGACGGCGTGGAGCTGGCGTTTTTGCGGGAGGTGTTTGGCCGGCTCACGCCTGAAAACGTGACCGCCTACATCCAGCAAAGTCCGACCGGAAAATACGCGAAGCAGATCGGGTTCTTCTATGAGTTCCTGACCGGGGCCGAATTGCCCATGGGCGGACTGGCCGGCAACTATGTCCCGGCGCTCGACCCCGAGGAGTATCTGACGGCCGAGACGGTCAAAAATGCCCGCTGGCGGGTGGACCACAATCTTCTGGGGACCCCGGCCTTCAGCCCGACCGTCCGGCTGACCGACGAGATCAAGGCGGGATTGGCCCGGGATTGGAAAGGCCAGATTGCGGCGGTGCTGGCGGATACGCCGCCCGCCCTTCTCTATCGGGCCCTGACCTACCTGTATGCCAAGGAAACGCGGTCCTCATTTCTGATCGAGCGGGAGGAACCGGGGCGGGCCCGCGAGGAGCGCTTCATCGCCGTCCTGCGGGATGCGGGCAAGGTTCCGATCGAGCAGGCCCTCACCTCCGAAAGGCTGGTTACCTTGCAGAACACGATTGTGGATCCGCGCTATGCCGAGAAGGCCTACCGGCAAATCCAGAACTACGTCGGCGCCACCCTTCCGGGAGTGAGGGAGCAGATTCATTACATCACCGTCCCTCCGGCTCTGCTCCCCGCACTCATGTCCGGTCTCGCCGGAGCGGCAAGCCGCCTGGAATCGGTTTCCCCCGTCGTGCAGGCCGCCGTCACCGGGTTCCAGTTCGTCTTCATCCATCCGTTTGAAGACGGGAACGGCCGGCTTCAGCGCTTCCTCTTCCAGGACGTGCTGGCCCGGCGCGGCGTGACCCCCATGGGTGCGGCGCTGCCGATCTCGGCCGCCATCCTGGACAACATGCACGCCTACGACGAGGCGTTGGAGGATTTCTCGCTCCGGACCATGGGCAAGTCGGTCTATACCACGAACGACGCGGGGGCCGTCACGTTGACCAATCCCGCCGAGGTCGAACCCCTGTGGCGGTTCCCCGACCTGACGCGTCAGGTCGAATACCTCATGACCGTCATGTCGCGCGCGATCGAAGCCTTACCGAAGGAACTCGGTTATCTGCGCCGCTACGACCGGGCGCGGGCGGAAATTCGCGGCGTGGTAGATCTCCCCGATCAACGGCTTAATTCCCTGATGAAGTGGCTTGATGTGGGCGGCGGGAAATTGTCCAATAATAAGCGGAAGCAGTTTGCGGAACTGACCGACGAGGAAATTGCCGGCGTGGAGCAGGCCTATACGGACGGGTTCGCCCAAGATTCCTGATGGAGCAGCCCGCCACTTTGGATCAAACGCTATTCCAGCGGACCTGTGAGAAAAGAACTCCATCCGATTTGGAAATCGTTGATGGTTGACTGAATCGGTGCTGGCTGGATTGCCATGCTTTCACTCGTTTTTGCGTTCCTGCGAAGCCTGACTGCAGCATCTCACTCCCGTCGTCACCTCGTCATGGAGAACCTGGCATTGCGGCACCAACTGCTGGTGCTGAACCGCACGGCCAAGGCCCCTGCTCTCCGGAATTCCGATCAGCTTTTCTGGGCAGCCCTCTGCGCGATGTGGTCGCGGTGGACGAAGGCGTTGGTGATCGTCCAGCCGCAGACGGTTGTCCGCTGGCATCAGGCCGGATTCCGACTCTTCTGGCACTGGAGATCGCGACGTCGCTCAGGTCGCACGCTGAAGGACCGCGAGCTGATCGATCTGATTCGCCGGATGTGGCAGGCCAATCCCACCTGGGGCAGTCCACGGATTCGGGCGGAACTGGGGAAACTCGGGCTCCGTGTGTCCGCCGCGACGGTCCGAAAGTATCGCCCGAAGCGCGAGCGCGGGCCACCCTCGCAATCGTGGCGAGCGTTTCTCCGCAACCACACGAAGCAACTCATCGCCGTCGACTTCTTCACGGTGCCGACGGTCACTTTCCGCGTGCTGTTCGTCTTCGTGGTGT
>JBIJCX010000257.1:0-12289 GCA_044344465.1 Opitutaceae bacterium | reverse complement strand
ATGGCGGTGTTGGCCCCCCTGGGGTCAGCAGGAAGTCCCAGACGATGTATCCGCTTTCGAGATTCAATCACGCGGCTTTGACACTTGCTCCATACGCTTCACGCATCCCTTGCGGGTATGCTGTGCACTGTTCGCTTCCGAGCGGCTGCCAACCTTTCTCGGGTGGGAGTGCTTACCCACTGGGCATCGATTACATGTTTCATCTTCCTTTCGTTGGTTTCCTCATGTTCTGGTTGCTGGCGCGAGACCCCGTCGGATCGACCTTCATCCCAGAAAACGAAGTTGAAACGCGGAGGACGCGGAGAACACAGAGGAGAAACCCCGATCTTTTCGCTGCGGGGCCCTTCACCCTGCAGGTGAGTCCTTCGGGCACCCGCTTCTCCCTCGTTCTACTCCGCGTCCTCTGCGCTCTCCGCGTTTCAACTGCGGAATTTAGGTTCATCGCAGCGCGGCGCGATACTGCTCCTCGGACAGCCCAACCACGCGTCCGGCAACAACGTCCTCGATCCGGCGGATCCCTTCAGTTACCGCCTCGTTGAGTGGCGCAGGTTCGACGACACTTTCGACCAAACGGCGGGCGAGCTCAAGCCGATCGGCGGTGGGCAGATCCAGAGCGGCGCGCGAAAGTTCAGCGGTGAGCATACGGCGAACATTGCGAACCAGGATCCGCGCGCAAGTGTTCGGTCGCAACGATGGTTCGGTACGAGACCGATCCGGTGGAGCCGGCGTTTTTGAAAATCTTCCTCCCAACAAAATATTCCTACCCCAATCTGCCGGAAGTTTGGGTAGGAAGATCTTGCCGGCAGGAAAATTTTCGGAGGCGAGGCAGGGACGCGTCTGGTTCCCAGGACACCATAAAATGGGGTCAGAGAAGGGCGTTCGGAAGTCACTCGATCGGGATAGCGAACATCGATCGCCCTGACCCGTCCGCTCCGCTCTGATGAATGGATACGGCTCAGGATGCCCGCGGGTGAATCAGCGCAAGCGGGCGGTCGCGAAAGCGACGATAAACGGCAAAGTGGGCGGAATCCGTCGTAATCACCGTCGCCCGGGGAAAGATCTCCGACAGTCGCACCACCGCGGCATCGCAGAAATCCATCTCCGGGTACTTGGCCGAAAGCGCACGAATATGCGGCGTGTGTTCCGGGAGCAAATCGACGATGCGCAGTGCTCCGGCTTCCACCAAGCCGTAAAGCCGGTCCACCGCCTCACGCGACGCACTCAGTTGCCAAACGGCTTCCGCCACCACGGCTTCACAGGTCAGCAACGGCGGCTCGAGGGCTTCCATGGCCGCCACACTCCAGGCGTGCCACTGGTCGCGGGAGTTGATCCAGCCAACCAGCGGACCGGTATCGACGATGAACTCAGCCACCGAAACCTTCCCGGGTGGAAAGGTTGCGCGGACCGGCGAAGACCCCCTTCGCCCTCGCCGCGAGTTCCCCGAACGTCCGGGTCGGCTTCGCCGTGAGCATGAACCTCTCCCCCGTGTTGCCGTCCACGATCTCCACGGCCTGACCTTTGCGGGCTGCCGCCCGGGCCTTCGGAAACTCGCGCACCAGCGACCGGGTGGATATCTTCATGGCTGACACCGTGTCTGACAGCGTCGTCGTGTCAAGCGAGCGCACGCGCGACAGACGAAGACGGGGTCGGGTCGCAACCGGCAAGACTGGGCGGTGAACCGGACCCGCACGCAAGCGTTCGGTCGCAACGATGGGACGGTGTGAGACCGATCCGGTGGAGCCGGCGTTTTTCTGAAAATCTTCCTACCAATGGAATATTCCTACCCCAATCTGTCGGAAGTTTGGGTGGGAAGATTTTGCTGGCAGGAAAATTTTCGAACCGAGGCAGGGACGGCTTCGAAGTGAGGTCCGCCTGTTGCGTATTAGCTGGCGGGCGCGGCGGGGTGGTAAGTTTGTAACATGCAACAGGCAGACCCGTCGGGTCGTTGGGGATTTCAGCCGCGCTGGGCGCATTCGGCCACCGTGTCGAAGATGGCGAGAACCTTTTCCGGCGGGATGTCCGGTTGAATGTTGTGAATAGGCGCGAATACGTAACCGCCTCCTTGCCCAAGCAATTCCACCCGCTCGCGAACCTCCCGTTGGATTTCTTCCAGGGTGCCAAACGGCAGCGTGGTCTGGGTTTCCACTCCACCGCCCCAAAACGACAGATTGCGCCCGTAGCGGCGCTTGATCACCGCCGGGTCCATGCCGCGGGCGGAGGTTTGCAGTGGGTTCAATACGTCGATGCCAATCTCGATGAAGTCCGGGAGGATCGGCTCGATCGCACCGTCGCAATGGAGAAAGATCTTCGCCGGGGTGCGCGCCTTCACGAACTCGATCCACTTCCGCTGGCGAGGTTTGAAGAGTTCACGGTAGAGCTTCGGCGAAATTTGCAGCGAATCCTGCGTGCCGAAGTCGTCGTTCATTTGGATGGCCTCGATAAAGCGCCCCGTCACCGCCAGAAACGGCTCTAAAATCGCCAGGTCATGCGCCAGTTTTTTGTCCAGCCAATATTCAACCAAGTCCCGGTCCGTCGCGAGTTTCATCATGAAGTTCTCGAAGCCGAAAAGCACGAGACTCAACTCGAAGAACGAGCATACAAAAATGGGCAGGCCGGCAAAGAGAGCTTTGTCGGTCGCATGGTACAGTCGCTGGATCTCGCCTTCGAGCCAGCGTTGCTCGCGCTCGCTCCAGGGGTCCGGCCACGCGAAGGCATCAACATTCGCCGGGGTTTCGGCCCCGGCCAGCGGCGCATAACAGACGTCGAAGTAAAACGACTCCGGCGCGCGCCAGGCATAAACCTGGCCCGCGCGGCGAATTTCGCGTGTGCCGTCGGTGCGAACGGTTTCATCGCAAGCCTCCGGCAGCAGGCACGGCGCACCGTCGGTCATGGCTCCAGCCTTCCATTTGTCGATCGCAAGGAAGGGCATGCCGCTGGTGGGGCCCAGCCGGTGCAGTTGCACCACGTCGCCGCCAAGGCGGTTGATCACGTCGAGAGAAGGCTGCGCCAACTGCTGTTTCACGTCGTAGATGCGGATGGTCTCCGTCCGCCCCAAGTGGTGCACCAGGTTTCGATACGCGATGGCCCCAATGCCCGTGATCCGGCTGGCGCCGAAATCCACTGGCACGCGGTCGGGTGCCTCGTGATTCAAAGCCATCCGTACTCGTTCGCGGCTGGTGAGCGTTTTCATGGGGGAATGCGTCGCGGGCCCGGTCGCGTAACCTGCCCGCACTGCCTTCAAGGTTGGCAGGCAAACGCCCGCCGCGATGCCACGGCCGAGGGACTCAATTGCCGCGCATCATCCGGCCATCAATTGTGAAATTATCTACATCTTCCAGCACGATCGCCTCACGCTGATCCGTCGCCCGGGTCGTAAGACTGACATTCTCAAGCCTCACATTTGCCGCATGCCAGAAGAACAACCCAAAGGCCGGCAGATGCTTCGCATACTTGATCGCCTCGGGATAGGTGTCGGCCTTTTCGGTGAACTTTCTCGCCCGGTCTTCCGTCGTTCCGCCACCGGGAAACGAGATCTTGATATTGCGCAGGAGCAACTTCTCGATCCGGTGATTGCTCAGGCCGATGATCGGGCAACCCATCGGGCTGGCCGTTTCGGCCGTCAGATTGCTAATCGTAATGTTCTTCACCACGCCCGGTGGCGGACGCGGTTTGTCCTTCAGATGCCGACCTCGATCACCCAGCACGATGTAAATCGGCGCCATGGTCCCCACGACTTTCACATTGTCGATCACGACTCCGTCAATTGTTCCCCCGTCGACAATCTCGAGGGAAACGCCACTGACTCCTTCCGGGCGCCCGAGATGCAATGGCGGGGTGCCGGGCGGCGGTCGACCTAGCTCGAGGTTTTCCAGGCGCAGATTCTCGAAGGCCCCTTGGGAGTCGGTGCCGATCTTCAGCGCGTTGCAGTAAGAGTAAAAACGGCTGTTCCTGACCACCACGTTTCTGGTCGGGCGATCACTGGTTCCCTTGAAACACATGCCGTCGTCATCCGAACTGCTCTCCACCCCTTCGATCAGGACATTCTGGCACCCGTCGATATCAATCCCGTCATTGTTTCGGATCGCATGCCCGTTGATCCGGATGTTCCGGATCGTCAGGTTGTCGCAGGCCAGATAACTTTCCGTCCAGGACGCGGAGTTAAGCAGGGTAATATCCTCCACCAGGACCTCGCGACATTCCACCATGCGGATGATGAAGGGCCGGGCTACCAGGGGCCTGACCTTGGGCTGAACCGTGAACTTCGCCCCCTGTCCGTCGATCACTCCTTTTCCCCGAATGCCAATCCGCTCCACCCGCTCCGCATAGATGATGCTCTGCTTGACCAACTCTCGCTCCGTCATGAGCGATTGGAACGTAGGCGTCACTTCCGGATAATCGGCGAGTCTGGTGCTGCCAAGCAGCGTCGCGCCCTCGTCGATTTGCAGCGTGACTCCGGTCCGGAGGAAAATCGTACCCGAGAGATACACTCCACGCGACAGTTGTACGATGCCCCCTCCCTTCCCGGCGCACTGATCGATGGCCCGCTGAATCGCCGCCGTTGCCAGAGTTGCGCCATCGGGGCGGGCCCCAAACTCCAGCGGGCTGTACACTTTGGGCGACGCGGCGGGTGTCGGCGCGCTCCTGCTGCCGGCTCGCTTTTCACGAGCGGGTTGGGCGCCAAGCGGCATTCCGTCCAGGAGGAGAAATGCGGCCGCGAACGCGAGACTCCAGATCGTATTTGCAATCGATAGTTTCATTTTTTTGGCGTTTCCCTTGGTCCTTGCGGCCGCGCGTCAGCCGTCGGAATTCAGTTGGATTGAGGTGGCAACGCGATTCGCCAGAGGGCACATAAGCCCTTGTGCGCATTCGGACGCGTTTCTCCAGCGGACGTGGCTCGTTGGCACCCAGAGGTCGCCGAAACACCTATTGGTGAACGTCGGTTACCTCTGAAAGTGGAGGTCATGGATCCGGCGTTAGAATGAGCCGCGCAGTCCGACCGCGAGCCCGACACCAAAGTCCCCCGTCTGAAACTGGCGGGCGTAGGCCGGTGTCTGGGAACCATAGATCAGGTTCGTGTTCGGCTCGTTGAGGAGGTTGTTGACGTTCGCGACAAGCGACAGCTTGCGGGTCAGCTGATAGGAGGCGTTCAGGTCGATCTTGGTGCGAGCTTTGAAGTACTGGTAGCCATCGGATCCGAAGGCCGCCGCCTGGCTGAGTTTTTCCAGCCCGCGGTAATTCCAGCGTGCGGTCATCGTAAACCGCTTGCTACTAAACGTCCCGCCCCAGTTACCACTCTTGGGAATAAAGCTGGTGAACGATGCACTGGGATTGCCGGAGAGATTGAGCTTGGTGAAGTTGGCGAACACCGTGAAGTAGCTGCCCCAACGACCGAGCGCGCGCAGCGAGTGCTTGAAATTGATTTCCGCACCCGTGATCCGGGCGTCGCCGGCGTTGAACTTCGTCACGATATTCCAATCTAGGTAGTCGGGGTCGAGACCGAGCGCAGCGATGTCCGCTTCCTTGGCGATGCGCGAGGAACTGCCGAAGAAATTCGTTATGTCTTTCCGAAAGACGCCCGCGCTGAACAGACCGCCTTGTGGGGTGTAATACTCTGCCGACAGATCGAAGTTGTCCGCGGTCCAGGGAATGAGCGCTGTATTGCGGATCGAAAGCGTGCCGCGGCCGGTGATCGGAGTGGGATCGTTCGGTTCAAGATCGGCCGGCGTGGCGACGACGCGCGGAATGATATCGGAGAAGGCCGGGCGGCCGTAGGTCCTGGCATAGGCGGCTCGGACTAGGACGTCTTCCGTGGCGTCGAACGTGAGGTGCAGACTCGGGTAGTAGCCGTCATATGTCCGGTGCGCCAGGGCGCCACGCCATCTCCGGGTGACCGCGATCTGCTCCGGCGAGTTCACCGCCCCGGCTTCGGGCTTGCGGATGCGCGCGCCGGCGGCGTTGCGGATGTAGTTGCCCCGGGCGTCGCGCTGCCAGACGGCATCGGCATCGGTAAACCCGCCCTGCCCATCGTCGACCGTCTGCTCGAAACGCACGCCACCCAGCACATGCAGGCGGTTCCTAAAGAGCCCGGCCTCGGCCTGGAGATAGGCCGCATTGACCGTCTCCTCGATGAACTCGTAGCCGTCGATGGCAGCGTTCAAATCGGCGAATTGCTGCGCCAACGTCTTCGTGTAGAGCAGCGGGTTGCTCTGATAAGCCTCCCAGGCACGTCGCGTCGACAACCACTGGATCCCATGGAATCCAAAATGGTCGTCCATATCCTTGTAGACCTGCATGGCGTAGGGTGCCATCGACGCGGTCGCGCCCGAACGGCCGTCGGGGCCGCTAAACGTAACGCTCTCGGTTCTCTGCGTTGTATCCGAGGTCTGCACGCGCTTCGAGCCGCCCACTTGGAGGGCGGTGGGAAACGGGAGAAAATCGAACCGGCGTCGGAGGTTGAGATAACCTGTGTTGTATTGGGCGCGATTGGCGGCGGGCTGGCTTAGGGCGGTGGTTCCAATGTAGTTCGAGAGTTCGCCCCAAACGAAGGGTTGGTTGTTGTCGTCGAAGACCTCAATGGTGCCCGGCTTGTCAGGGCCGATATTCAGAAAGTTAATCCGGATCGGGCGATTATTCGTGGCGAGCGCGCGGAGGAAGAAACCGGCATCTGCGTAGCGGCGCTTGAAGCCCGAAGCCGAACGGCTGAGACCGGCCTCGAGCTTCCACCAGCCATCGTCGTAGCGATAGGTGAGATTGGTGTTGTCGGTGGTTTGATCGAGACGCTGGTCAGCACCCTGTGTCGTCATCGCGCCGCGGCCAGTGGCGCCGCGCGTAAACGTCGGAGCGAACGTCGCGGCCACGCCGGTTGCGGCAGTGGGCGTACCGTTGGTGCTCGCGTTCCAGACCATCTGGTATGTGCCAACCCACGAGGTGGAGCGGTTGATCGTCTGCCCGAGCGAGAGCACGGAGTGGGCCGTGACCTTCCAGTCCGCTTTCAAGCTGAGGGTGTTGCGCGTGAGGAATTGCGGGCCGCCTTGCAACAGATACTGTTGCAAGTACGGATTGCTGATCGACGCACTGGAGAGGTTCGTGCCCGTGCCGGTGTTGGCCCAGGTGTTGCGCGAGAAATGCTTCTCGTTGTAGAAGCGCGTGGTCATGCCGGTGAGCACGATGCCGAAGGTCTTCGTGATCGGCCACGTGAAATCGAAATTGAAACCCGGATGGACATTGTAGTCCTTCCGATCGAGATAGGAGTGGGGGGTCTTCTTGAGGGTCAGGTTCTCGTGAATACCGACCAGGTTTACGCTATATCGGAATTCCATGGCGCTGCGCTCAAACGCACTCTTGCCGACCATGTTGACGGAACCGCCGAGAGAGTCCGCGGGACTCGACGGCGTTGGCACCTTCGTCACCTCGATGCGTGAGACGTCGTTGAGCGCCATCGAGCGGAGGTCGACGTTGCGGGTCGGGCCAACCCACATGTTCGACGAAGGGACGCCGTCGACGGTGACGGCCGTCATTCCGCCGCCGATGCCGCGGACGGAAACGCCCACGACTTGTGAATCGTCCATTTCACCTATGACGCCGGGCATGAATTTCAGGAACTCGCCCACGCTGCTGCCATACACGTCGCCGAGCGAGTCGGTCGCCATGACGTTCTTAATGTTGGGTGCGAAGCGCTGCTCGTTGGTGGCGATGGCTTGGGCGTCCGTCTCGCGATCCGATGTGACCACAAACGGGTCGAGTTTTACGGCGTCAGCGTCCTTGCCGTAGCGCGCCACGCTCGTGAGTCCGACGTCGCGGGTCACGGTGCTGCCGGCCCCGACATTGAGTGGGATCTGCGCCAGATCGAGGTCGGTGTAGAAAACCTCCAGGACGGCCGGACCGCTGCGTACTCCGACCAGGGTGTACCCGCCAAAATTGTCGGTGAAGACAGTTTGGGCGGTGCCCTTGATGGAGACGCGGGCGTTGTTGAGGTATTGCCCGGTCACGATGTTTTGCACGCGACCCGTGATGGTACCGGTCGAGACGGAACTGTCGGCGGCGTTCGCCGAGGGTCCGGCGGTGATGGTGAGGCCCAGCCAGATACCGAGGAGGGCTAGAGGGCTTTTCTTCTTCATGGTTTGGATGGAGCGGGATGGTTCGGGTTTCGGTTCCTCCGCCGGCGGCCGCAAACTGCGTTCGCGTCTGATCACGAAGGCACCGGTTGTCCCATCCTGCTCCACCCTCAGCCCGGTGGCGGTGACCAGCCGCTCCAGCGCGTCGCGAATTGCGAACTCGCCGTTAACGGGATTGGTCGCCACACCGCGCACGTCGTCGATCAGGTAGACGAGTTGCACGTCGGCCTGATCGGAGAACGTCTCCAGCGCCACCTCGGCCGCCGCCGCCGCGAGGGCAAACGGTTTGCGGACCGCTTCCGCCGCCGCGAGCGGTGGACTGAAGCTGCCCAGGCCGAGGATCAGCCGGAGCGCCAGCAGGAGACCCGTCGGTCCGGCCCACCGGCGAACAAGGGTAAGCATGGATGGGAGTTTCCAACGACCGTGAGGTCGCCGGCGCGAGGAAGACGCAGCACCCATGGAATCCCGCTATCGCGAACTTACTTTTTCTTCCGCAGCACCAGCGCGCCGTCGGCGGCGCGTTCCACGTCGATCTCGAGCGTGGTCGCCAGGAGGTTCGTGAATCCCTCGATGTCGTCGGCCCGGAAGCGGCCGCCCAGCCGCAGGCGGGCGAGCGCGGGATCGGCGAGAATCACGCGCCGGCCCGTGCGGCGCTCGAAGCTCGCCGCGATCTCGGCGAGGGTGGCGCCACTGAGGCGGAGCAACGGCTCCTGCCACGCGAGCGCCCGCGAGATTTCCTCCGCGCTCACCGTGGTCACGACCACCGCGACGTCGGGCGAAACCGGCGCCAGTGCGACCACGGCACGCTGGCCGGGATTGAGAAGGGGGATCGTATCGGCGGCGGCTTCTGCCCGGGCGGTGGCTGCGACCGGATTCAGTTTCACCACGCCTTCGGTCACGAGCACCTCGACCGCGGCGGATTGGAGGCTGACGTTGAACGCGGTGCCGACCGCCCGCACCTCGACGTTGCCCGCGCGCACGACGAACGGTCGCGCGGGGTTTTTCGCGACGCTGAAATGCGCCTCGCCCTGCGCCAGCCACACCCGCCGCTCATTCAGGGTGAACTGTTCGATCAGTTCGCTCGCCGTGTTGAGTTGGACGATGGTGCCGTCAGAAAGCGTGAGCTGGCGCGGGCCCGCCGCGGCCGGAACCGCTTCGCTGGCAACGGTCTCAGCGATGGTAACGGGGCTATGCCCGGGGCGAAGGGCGACCACGGCGATCGCTGCGGCCGCCGCGAGGGAACCGATCACGAGGGAGCGTCGCCAGAAAGAACGGCGGCGGGTGGCCTCCTGGAGCGTCTGTTGGACGATCGGATCGGGAATCCGATCGAGCATCGACCACGCACCCGTGGAACGTTCCATGGCTGCGGCATGGCGCGGATCGGCGGCGAGCCAGAGTTCGTACTCGATCGATTCCGTGGCGGACAGACCGCGATCGCGCCGCACCGTCCAGCGCGCGGCTTCGGCGCGGAGGGAAGGGTCCGAGGACTCTGGCTGCGGCGAGGTCATCGTACGGTCTGAATTGCGTACAAAGCGGAACGAATCCCGCCGCTCACGCGGCGGGCTACCGCGGATATTTCATGGGGACGCGGCGCCCTCGCCACGTTGCGTCCGACCCCCGCGACGGGGGCGCCGCGGCTCCAGTATACAGTGTGTGCCGTAGGTTCATCGTAACTGTGCTGATATCGATCTACATCGTTCACGTCTGCGACGATATTGATGGCCACAAAAAGGCACGAAAAACGCCCGTCCGGCCGACGAGACTCGACCGTGCGCCTATAGGCGCCTTGCGAGCCACCCTCGCCCTCCGATCTTTGTGCCTCTTTGTGGCAAATGGTTTGGTGTTTGGTGGGCTTGGGTTTGGTTGCGGCAGCCGCGGTGCGAAATATCCGGGCCACGCCGTAGCCCTGCGCGTGAGCGCAGGGATGATCGATTTGGTTGAGTCTCATGATGGCTGCGGCGAATTCACGATCAGTACGGCGGCAACGCGCGGGCTTTGACGAAAAATTCTTCGCAGCGGTGGAGGGCCTTGGTGAGCTGCGCCTCCACCGTGTGCTCGGCGATGCCGAGTTTTTGCGCGATCTCGCGATGGGAGAGGTTTTCGAATTTGCGGAGGACAAGGATTTCACGGCAGCGCGGCGGCAACGACGTGATCGCGGCGGTCAGCAGGTCGGCTTCCTGCCGGCGGCTCACGGTTTCGGCGACACCGGGTGCATCGTCGAAGACGCGCGAGGCATCGGTTTCCGTTATCGGAAACGTGTTCGCCGTGGCCCGGCGGCGAAAGAGATCCCGGGCGGCATTGCGCGCCGTGGCGAACAGCAGCCCCCGCGGCGACTCGATCGGCCCGCGCTCCTGCGCGCGCAGCAGTCGCGCATAGGTCTCCTGCACGAGATCGTCGATCTCGGAGGCGCCGACGAGGCCGTGAAGGTAGGCGCGCAGGGCGGACTCGTGGGGCTGCACGTGCTCGGTGAACCAGCGAGCGGCATCGGTCTGGGGCGAGTTCACGCCCGCAATCTTGGCCGCGGATGCCGCGGCTCAAGCCTGATCTTCAAGGCTCATTCCAATTCGCGTTCAAGTTGAGCTTAACCATGCCGGAGGATTCGCCTTGTAGGGGCGCTGCTCGTCGGCGCCCGCGGGCGTCGTCAAGCGACGCCCCTACAAAAATCGTCTCCTCTTGAAAGCGAATTGGAATCGCGGTGGGTTTATTGTGGCTCGAAAATTTTCCTACCAATAAAATATTCCTACCCCAAGCCCCCGGAATTTTGGGTAGGAAGATTCTGTTGGCAGGAAGATTTCCCAATCCAGGGCAGGAGCGCATCAACCTTCTCCGCCGGTGCTGGTGCGCGGGGCGATGGGTCCTGAAACGGTGTGACGATGCTCGCGTTTGCACCCATTTCGCGCCCGATGCGCCAATAGTGGGCGCCCGCCCACTATTGACTAACGGCGGCGCACGACAACCTGACGAAGAAAAGTCCCCGGACGGAGGCGCAGCTTCACCGCCCGGCTTTGACCGGTTGCCCCGTGGCGTCCAACGGCTCGACGACGGCGATTTTTTCCTTCGGCAACGACGCGACCAGATCGGGCAGGTCGTAGGCCCGAAGCGCGCCGAAGACCGTATTGATCTTCTGGTTGCGACTCGCGGGCGTCCGCACCACGTCCACCCATGACGCGAGCGAGCGCTGAAGCTTCAGCGAGGAAAATATCTGCGGCTCCAGCGCAACTGCGTGGAGCGCCGGGACGCCCGGCTCGCCCATGGTCACGACCGCCACCTGTGTTGTCGGACTCGAACCGGACGGCGAAGCCGCGAGATAGCGCGCGCAGGACAATACGTCCTCGGCGCGCATCGCGACGAAGGACTTGCCGAGCAGGTAGGCCAGATTGGCATCGCGGGAGTTGTAGCCGAGAATCGGCGCCATGGCGTCCTTGCCCCGCGGCCGGGCCGTTTCGCCCAGCCCGCGAACGTCCACCGCGAGCACGGTACGGCCGGAGAGTGCCAGCTTCTCGATCGGACCGCCTGGCCCCGCGTCGACCTGTTTCCCGTCACCGTGCAAGTAGAGCACGGGATCGCCGGTGCGCGCCGCGGCGTCCGGTTCGAAGCGCAGCGCCGGCAGCCAGATCCCCGGCTCCGGTTGCAGCACCACGTGTTGGATCGAGACGCCTTGGCGCGTCAGCTTGCGGCCCGTTTCGACCTTGGCGCTCCCAAGCGCCGCGGCCGGCCGGATGCCCGTGACTTTGCGCACTTCCTGCAGCCCCGCGCTCTTGTCCTGCCAGAGTTGTTTGCGCCCCGCGGTGAGGCGCGGCTCCCAATCGCGGTTGAAGTCGATCAGCGAGCGCGCGCCGGGCAGGCGGAGCACCTGGCCGTCGGGCGTGCAGCGGAGCTGTTCGTCGTTGAGCACGGGGAAATCCGCCTCGGTCACCGGGGCGTCGCTGCCGAGAAACCACCGGCGCATCCAGCGCGTGGCGCCGACGCGCATCTCGGTCGGGAAGCCGTGCGTCGTGTCCGGCTCGATCAAGTCGACGCGCTCCGAGAAACCGAGCCGGGTGTAGAAGCGTTTCGATTGCCGGAAAAGATGCCACGCGCCGATGATGTCGAAGTAGTCCTTGGTCGCCGCCATGACCAACGTGGGTCGCGGGGCGCGCATCATCACATAGTCGCCGTGATCGAGTCCGCGGGTG
>JBIJCX010000597.1:0-3528 GCA_044344465.1 Opitutaceae bacterium | reverse complement strand
GTCGCCCCATGAATTGGGCGGACGCGAGGGTTGCAGGGCGACGGCGGTGGGACGGATTGAAAGGGCCATCCGGGGTGAGCGCGCTCACTGCTTCGGCGTGAGGGTGGGAGGCGTGGCTGCGGGCGGTGGTAGGGCGGGGGTCGTGGTGCGGGGGGGCGCGGTGGCGGTCGGGGGAGCGGCTCGTGGGACCACTGCCTCCACTCGGCGGCTTTTTCTGGACGGCCGGTCGCTTCGTAGAGTTGCACGAGCGAGGCGACGCGATTCCTCATCTGCAGTTTGACCAGCTCGGTTTGCACGGCCGCGGCGTCCAGTTTTTTGAAGTGCGCGCAACCCTCCTCCAGCAGCGGTTCCGCCTCAGCAAAGCGTTTTTGCCCGACGAGGGCGGAGCCCACCGTGGCGCGAGCGCTCTGAACGCGATACGAATCTGGCGCGCTATCCTTCTCGCGCAGCGCCAGACTGGCGCGCGCCAGTTTCTCGGCTTCTTCAAACTTGCCGACCATCACCAGTGTCTGCGGGATTGCCATAGGGTCATGTGGTGAATTGTGACCGGATTGACCGGAACGTCCGGGTGTCGCCGCCGCCCGAACGCCGAAAGCGAAGCAGCCGCGCGCCGACACTCGACGGCATCCCCACTTCCGCCGTGCTAAAAACGAGACCGGCCCCTCGGGCCGCCCGCGAGACCAACTTTCGCTCGCCAGCGCGAAACGAATCGTGGAGATTTCGCGGCATGTTTTCCGCCACCGACATCGAGCGGATCGACGAGACCGCCTTGCGACTGTTGTCCGATCCCGGCGTGCGGCTGGAGCACGACGGCGTGATTGCCCGGCTGCTGGCGGCAGGGGCCCAACCCGGGCACGACGCCCAAGTCGTTCGCCTGCCCCGGGCGATGGTTCACGAACGCATCGCGCTGGCTCCGCGGGTGATTCAACTGGCGGACATGAACGGGCAGATCACCGAGGTTGCGGCCGGTGGCCCCAGCCTGTTCTGGACCGGAGCGGCCCTGAACTGGGCTGACCTGGCCGGCCGGTGTTCGCCGATCACCTCGGATTTGCTGGCCGACTGGGCCCGGCTGGTCGACACGCTCGGCAGTGTACACGGAATCGTGGGCACGGCGCTGGAGGATGTGCCACCGCGGGGGCGGGATTTTGTCGGGTTGCGGATCATGGCTGAGAACTGCCGGAAGCACCTGCGGGCGTTGTCGTTTTCGCCCCTGGGGGCCGAGGCGATGAAGGAGATGGTGACGGTGCTGGCGGGCGGATCGTTGCGAAACCGACCGCTCTTCAGCATGGGCTTTACCGCCCACGGTCCCCTGCGCTGGACGCACCTGGCCCTGGATATTTTCGTTCGCAGCGCCGGGGCGGGAATCCCGGTCATGGTCAACGGCGAGCCGATGGCTGGCGCGTCGGCGCCGGTCACGCTCGCGGGCGAGGCGGCCGTCGGCCACGCTGAAATCCTCGCCGGCATCGTGGTCAACGAGGTACTTGAGCCGGGCCGGCCGGTTATCCACAACCTCGGCTTTTCGCACATCATGGACATGCGGACGGCGATCGCGGTCACAGGCGGAGCGGAGACCTGCTTGCTGGCGGCGGTCGGAGCGGCCCTGGCGAGGCGGCACGGACTGCCCTCGGCGTCGTGGATGTGTACCGACGCGATGATCCCAGACGAGCAGGCGGCCGCCGAGTCGATGCTCGCCGCCGTCACCCACGCGGCCGCGGGCGTCAACGTGATCTGGGGCGTCGGCCAACTGGAGTCCGAGAAGACAATCTCGCCAGCCAAGGCGGTGATGGACGACGAGATTGTCGCCATTGCCCGGCGATTTGTCCGCGGCGTCGAGGTGAACGACGAAACGCTGGCGGAGGAACTGGTCCGCCAGGTCGGCATCGCTGGGCAGTTCCTCGACAGTGAGCACACGCTGGATCGGTTCCGCGGCGAACTGCACCAGCCGCGACTGCTCTGCCGCGTGCCGCGTGATCGCTGGAAGTCCGAAGGCAGTCGTTCCTTCGCCCGCCGCGCGGCCGAGCGGGCGGGGGAGTTGCTCGCGGCCTCCCGCCCACCGTTGCTGAACCCGGCCGTCTCGGGCGAGCTGGCTCGAATCGAGGCCCACTACCTCAAGGCGATTCAATGATAAGCACTCCTTGAGAAAAATTGCAGCTGCGTGGAGGGTGGGCCGGGTGCTCCGTTGCGCGGCCTTCCGAGGGGGACGAGCGACCTGCCGGGACAAAGGCCGCGCGCGGAGCGCCCGGCCCACCTTGGCCATGCCAGCAAACGTGTTTCTTTCCTGCGGGACCAAACCTTGTTTTGGGGCGAGGGCTCCTAAAAACCAGGCGATGAGGCAAACGCCGCCAAAAGCGTAGCCACGAAGTCCGCGGGTTCCGCTCGCGGCTTCAGCTCCAACACGATCCTCGCCGGCCCACTTTCACCCGAGGAGGAGTGACGGGCGTTCACGCTTTCCGACGGCTTTGGATTTGACACCGCTGGCGACTGTATCTTCGTGATCCTCGTCCCTTACCCCGCGGGTGCTCTTAGCTCCGAGAGCCCGCATCTATTCGAACACCTAGTAAAACCATGAAATCGTTACGCCTCATCGTCGGATTAACCGCTTCGACCTGCCTTCTGCCGCCGTCCGCCTCGATCGCCCAGACAACTGCCCCGGCCCAGTCCGGGACCAGAGGAAACGGAAGCGTCGTTGGTTTTGTGAGCAATGCCGCGACCAAGACGGGACTGGAGGGCGCAGTCGTCGAAATTCCCCAACTCGGGGTGACGACGCAGACGGACAATTCCGGCCGCTTTGTGCTGTCGGGCTTGCCCGCGGGAAATCACGAGGTGATCATCAGCTACATCGGCCTCGACAACGTGAAAACCCAGGTCGCGGTCGCCGACGGGCAGCGCGCGGTCCGCGACGTCGAGCTCACCACGAATATCTACAAACTGGATGCGTTCAAGGTGACCGGCGAGCGCGAGGGCAACGCCCTGGCGCTCACGATGCAGCGCAACGCGGTCAACGTCAAAAACGTCGTGGCGATGGATTCCTACGGCAACCTGCCGAACCTGAGCGTGGGTGAAGTCGTGATGCGGCTGCCCGGCGTGGCCCCGCTGACCCAGGACGAGGGTCTCAACTATGCGATCCAGGTCCGGGGCATGCCCGGCAACCTGAACACGGTGACGATGGATGGCCAGCGCATGCCCAGCATCGGCACGAATCGCGCGCTGGAACTGCACACTGTTTCGGCCACCCTGTACGAGCAGATGGAATTGGTCAAGGGGCTGACCCCCGATGCGAGCGCCGATTCGCTGGGCGGCAACGTCAATATGAGGACTCGCTCGACCCTGAACATGAAGGAGAAGCGGCGCCTGAACTTCAGCTCGACGGTTCGCGGCGCACCTCCCTTTACGGAGCAGATTCCGCTCCGGGCGGAACATCGTTATCATCCGCTGTTCACGGTCTCCTATCAGGAAGTCTTCAGCGTCTTGGGGGACCAACAGAATCTCGGCGTGCAGGCAAACGTTCGCTATAGCGAGAACGCGATT
>JBIJCX010000596.1:0-3531 GCA_044344465.1 Opitutaceae bacterium | reverse complement strand
CCACCGGCGGACGCGATCCAGCGCCACTTGATACTGGCACCCTGAGGGCAGCCACAGTCCCGGCATGTTCGCGCCGATGCAGCGAAACTCCTGGTCACCATCATAGAGCTTGTCGCCTTGGCGCGTGATGAAGTGTAAAACCGGCTCGGTCGCTTGGATGCCTGCCAGCGGGGCCAGAAGCAGGGCGGTGAGGAGGCTGTGGACGTTCGTCATCGGCCTTTGGATGCTGCCGGGATCGAATGCATGGAACTGTTCCGGCGCTGAAACTCTTCCAAATCCACCGTCCGCCCCGTGACGCGCGCCTCCTCCGCCGCGAAGCCGATGAGATGGCTGTGGACCGTCGAGTCCAGTCCCGCCTCGATCGGCGCGCCGGGAGGCTTGGTGAGCTCCCCATAGAACGCGTTGACCAGGCCCGAATCGCCGCCGCCGTGCAATTCGTAGCCCCCGTCCTCGGCCTGCACCGTGTAGCGCACCGGCTCGCCCTCGTGCGGGAAGAAGATCAGGTGCGCGCCGAAATGCTTTTGATACGTCTCGCCGCCCTTGAGCACGCCGCGCGTGCCGTAGATCTCGATGTGCCGGCCGCTCTCGAACGCCGTCATCGTGAACGTTCCGGTCAGGCCCCCCTCGAACTCCATCGCCAACACCTGCCGGTCCACCGCATCGTTGTCGCAAAGATAGACGCACCGCCCCCACGGGCTGGTCCGCAGCCACGCAACGATTTCCTCCGTGCTTGCGTCCTTGGCTCGGTCAAAGGCCATCGGCAGCCACACCTCCCGCATGTCGGTGGTGTAACGCAGCGCGTTGTACGGGCAGGCATCGCCAACCGGGCAGCCGTCCGTGCACCGGGCCGGGGCGCCCGCGGGCGCGCGTTCGGGCCGGAAGAACTCCAGCGAGCCGAAGCTTGCGACGCGCAGGCAGCGTCGCCCCACGAGCCAGTGGATGATGTCCGTGTCGTGACAGCATTTGGAGACGATCATCGGCGAGCTTTTCCCGACCACTGACCATTGGCCGCGGACAAACGAATGCGCCTGGTGCCAGGGCATAACGCCTTCATTGGCCTGCACGGACACGATCTCACCGAGCACACCGGAGTCGATGATCTCCTTCACCTTCCGGTAAAACGTGGCGAACCGCAGGACGAAACAGACCATTACGCGCCGGTTCACCTGCCGCGCCAGCCGCTCGATCGCCAGCACTTGATCGACGCGCGTCGCGATGGGTTTCTCCAGGAGCACGTCGTAGCCGAGTTGGAGCGCGCCTGTGCAGTGAGCAAAGTGATCGTTGTCCTGCGTCGCCACGATCATGACGTCCGCGAGCTTGCCCGCCGCCAGGAGCGCCTCTGCACTGCCAAAGCCGCGGAAATCCGGCCGGCCGGAGATCTGCCGGAGCTTCTCGACGCGCGCCGGCACTGGGTCGGCACCCGCAACGATCTCGAAGCGGTCCGGCCGACGCATGGCGAGGGTGGCGTATGTCTGGGCGCGCGCACCGCACCCGATACAGGCGAGTTTGAGTGGTTTGTTCATGTCAGTCCTATTCAGGTTGAGGTCTCATCCGCCGCTTCGAAGAACGCGACGACATTTTCCCACGGCGTCTCCGGGCCGAGCACATGCGCCGGCGCGAGGATCAGCCCGCCCCCGCAGCCCACGTCGCGGATGCGCGCGCGGACTTCCGCACGCACCTCGTCCGGCGTGCCGAATGGCATGGTCCGTTGCACGCTCACCGTGCCCCAGAACGACAGGCGGTCGCCATACTTTCGCTTGATCGCCGCCGGCTCCATGCACTCCGGTTGCACAGGGTTGAGGATGTCGATGCCGGCTTCGATGAGCTCCGGGACGGCCAGTTCGACGTTGCCGTCGGAGTGATAGAAAACGAACGAGCCCGGGTTCGCCGCCTTTACCGCGCGCACCGTCGCGGCCAGCCGCGGTTTCAGGAACTCGCGCCACGTCGGGAGGCTCATCAACAGGCCGTTCTGCCCCGCGATGTCGTCGCCGGTGATGATGATGTCCACGCCCGCCCGTGCGAATTCTGCTGCCGCGTGCTGCTGAATCGCCGCCGTCCGCTCGAAGAAGTAGTGCGCAATCTCCGGCTCGCCTGCCATGTCCATCATCAGGTCTTCCATGCCGCGGATATACCACGACTGTTCGAAGACTGATCCCGCGAACGCCGCCACCGCGAAACCTCCCCGGTGCAGTTCCTCGACGCGCTCCCGCAGGCTGGCGTAGCGATACGGCTGGTCGAGGTCCGGCCAGGGAAACTCCTTCAGCCGCGCAAAGTCCTGCACGCCGCGCAACGGCGACTCGACGTGGGCAAAGTGATAGAACCCGCCGGCGCGCCACCACACGCCCCATTCGTCCACCTGGCCGTTCGCCAGCGCCGCCCCGGCCTCGGCCTCCGAGCCGAACCATTCGGTGAACCGGGAGCGCGGCAGCGTCGTCGGCTGGAACGTGGCGCTGGTGATGTCCATGCCAAAGAAATCGCGCGGCGACTTCGGCGCGCAATGTTCGCCTAGCATCCGCTCGATCGGCGGCGTGTAGCCGATGGCTTCCTCATAGAGCAAGCGCGGCACCCGGTCCGCCGGCCGGTGCGCCAAGGCAGCCAAAACTCGTTCGCGTGAGGTCATGAGATTTTCAATTTCAGTGGTGCGCTGGGTTCAGCAGGCTTTCCCGCGTTTCCCCGCCGGACCGTGGGCAATCGGGTTTGCGCCGACCCAACGCTCGTCCACGGGCTCAACGGCGGCAAATTCGTCTGTAATGTCTCCGGCCATGCGGTGTCGGCCAGCCGGCGGACGGAATTTCTCAAAGCATCTCTAACAGGGAAAGCCAATTCTTCAAAAACTTTCGCCACCCCGGAATCTAACACAAAAAAGACCCTGAGATGTGTATCAGGATCAGGGCGTTGCCCCGGGCTAGTATGTGGGAGGCCCTTGGCCTCCAAATCGCCCGCCCGCCACCAGCGCCGACGGCGCCAGGACCTCCGAGGGCGAACTGAAATCGTAAATCCCGGTTCCGGGATCCCGGCGTGATGTGGACTGGAACCGAGGGCCACCTAAACACCCCAGCCATCCTTGGTTCCTACCGCCCCGGCCCCTGGCCCACCAGCAGCCCCTCCCGCTCGAGCTGCCGCAGCGCCGTTTCCACCGTTTCATTCGCCACCCCAAGGTCCCGCGCCAGACCGTTCACGCCCGGCACTTGGGCATTCCAGAACCCGCGGCCGAGTGCTTCCCGCAGGTGTGCGGCAACCTGTTCGGAGGCGGTGAGGATGCGCAGGCCTTGCATGCGGGCGAAACCATCCGGTACAAGGTATGGAATGGCGAGAAGAATTTTCTTTGCAGCCTGCGCCGGCCAGGGCAGATTGCCACTGATCGACTCAGGACACCGCTTTTCCCGCCGCCCCAAACCCTGCCCCAACCCCTGAATTCAAGCACGAAATCCCAAGCCAAAGCACTAAATCCTAAGCACTAAATCCGAAACGCAGCGAAGAAACAACCCGCCGGTCTCTAACATAACGATCTAACACATAGAGTTCATAGTT
>JBIJCX010000595.1:0-3535 GCA_044344465.1 Opitutaceae bacterium | reverse complement strand
CGGTACTACAAGGCCTTCAGCGCGGAACTCTGCCGGCGCGGCTTCATCGTTTACTCGCCCCAGAATCCGTATCGCGGTGCGGACCGGTTCCGCACGCTGCAGCGCAAGTCCAACGTGCTGCGGCGATCCCTCTACAGCTATATCATCCCGCAGCACGAACGGACGCTCGAGTGGCTGGCGACGCTGCCCCACGTGGATGCCAGCCGCATCGCGTTCTACGGGTTGTCCTACGGCGGCAAGACGGCGGTCCGCGTGCCGCCCTTCGTCAAGCAGTACTGCCTGTCGATCTGCTCCGGCGATTTCAACGAGTGGATCAAGAAAATCACGACCACCGAGGAACGCCCGAGTTATGTCTTCACCGGCGAGTACGAGATCTTCGAGTGGAACATGGGCCATGTCGCCAACTATGCCGAGCTGGCGAACCTGATGACGCCGCGTCCCTTCATGGTGGAGCGCGGCCACAACGACGGTGTGGCGCTGGACGAGTGGGTCGGCTGGGAGTTCGCGAAGGTCCGCCGGCATTACGACAAGCTCGGGCTGGGCGACCGGACCGAGCTCGAGTTCTTCAACGGCCCGCACACGATCAACGCGCAGGGCACGTATCGATTCCTGCACCGGCACCTCAACTGGCCGGAGAAACGATAGCCCCAAAGAGGCACACCGCGGCTGAGGCCGCAGCCAAAGACGTTCCAATTGATCGGCGACCCAACCCGTGAAGTGTAGGGCCGGACCTTGGTCCGTGCCTCCAAACCCGCACCGATCTTCGTTGTGAGTTTCCGGCGCGCACCAAGGTGCGGCCCTACACCACATGAAGAACCGTCGCGAAAAGGCACGATCCGGATCGCTAATGGCACAGGGACGATGAACCTCTGGCGCACACTGAATCCTGGAGCCACGCGGGAAAATCCCGGGTTTGAGAGCTTGCCGGAAACCATCGCACCGTTTCCCCTTCCCGTATGAGCCAACAAGACATCAGACGGCGGGATTTTCTCAGAGGTGCGGCGCTGGCGGGCTTGAGTGCACCGCTCCTCGGGCGGGATGCGCTGGCCCAGGGCGCCTCCGGTCAAGGCGCGCGGCCCGGATCCGCGTCGCCGCAGGCGCGGCCAGTGGTGATTTCGAGCGCCAACGGCGCGAATATCCCGAAACGCGGCGTCACGCCGGCCGGCATCAATTGTGTCTCTCGTGCCATGGAAATCCTCCAGGCGGGGGGCGACACCCTCGATGCCGTGATCGCGGGCGTCAACATTGTCGAGGACGACCCTGACGACAACTCCGTCGGCTATGGCGGGCTGCCCAACGAGGAGGGCGACGTGGAACTCGACTCGTGCGTCATGCACGGCCCGTCGCGCCGCGCCGGTGCGGTTGCGAGCCTGCGGCACATCAAGAATCCGTCGAAGGTGGCGAAGGTCGTGCTCGAGCGCACCGATCACATCCTGATCGTGGGCGAGGGCGCGCTGCGCTTCGCACTCAAGCACGGATTCAAGCGGGAGGAATTGCTGACCGAGGAGGCGCGGCAGGCGTGGCTGCGTTGGAGGGAGCGCTTGAACCCGACCGATGCCTGGGGCCCGAGTCCGATTCGCACCATTCCGTCCCTCAAGACGGCGGACGCGAAGACGAACGCCACCGCCAAGGCGGTCGCCTTCAACGCGTGGGTCGAAAGCGTCGTCAACCATCCGCCCACGGGCACGATCAACTGCCTGGCCGTGGATGCCAAGGGCGACCTGTCCGGCGTGACCACGACCTCCGGCCTGGCCTGGAAAATTCCCGGACGCGTGGGCGACTCGCCGCTGATCGGGTGCGGTTTGTACGTGGACAACGAGGTGGGGGCGGCAGGTTCGACGGGACGGGGCGAGGAGTGCATCTACATCAACGGCGCCCATGCGGTGGTCGAGGCCATGCGGCGCGGCCTGTCGCCGACGGAAGCCGCGCTCGAGGCCATGAAGCGGGTGGCCGCGCGCTACGGCAACGACCAGGTCGAGCTGGCGAAGTTCAACCTCAGCTTCTATGCGGTGAACAAGCGCGGCGAATACGGCGCCTCGTGCCTGTGGCAGGGTGGCCGTTTCGCCGTGCACGACGGCCAGTCATCGAAGGTGCTGGAGTCCGCGCCCCTCCTCGGGCGCCGGCCGGCGTAGGCGGCGGAGTTGCAGGTTCTGAAAGGTGGGCGGGCGCGTCCCTGCGCCCGCATGATTCGATCGTCGCATCCCTTTCGAATGCAGGCACGGGGACGTGCCCGCCCACCGGAGTTGGCCGCGCGGAGAACGGACCTCCCGGTCCGTTCAGGGATTTCGTTGCCGATGCCCCGGCGCAACCCAGGAACGGACCAGGAGGTCCGATCGCCAGTCGACGGGCAGCCAAGCGCGCCCGTCCTCACTCGTAGCGCAACGCCTCGATGGGGTCGAGCGAGGCGGCCTTCCACGCCGGGTAGAGGCCGAACACAATCCCGATTCCGCCGCACACCACCAGGCCGATGCAGGCCCAGAGCCACGGAAAGGTGATGGCGGTGTTCATGAGGTAGGCGGCCGCGTTGCCGCCCCCGACCCCGATCGCCACCCCCGCCACGCCGCCGATCAGCGAAAGCGCCACCGCCTCGGCCAGAAATTGCAGGAGGATGTTCCGCTTCTTGGCGCCGATGCTCTTGCGAATGCCGATCTCCTTCGTGCGCTCGGTCACGCTGACGAGCATGATGTTCATCACGCCGACGCCCGAGGCGAGCAGCGCAATCGCGCTCACGATGAGCGCACCCGCCGCGACGACATCGGCGATCTTGTTGAAGGCCTCGATCAGCGACTCGTTCGAGAAGACCTCGAAGTCGTTGCCATCCTCCGGATGCAACCCGCGCACGAGACGCATCATGCCGACCGCCTTTTCCTGCGTGGCCGTCAACTCGGCCTGGCTCGGGGCCTGCACATTCATGCTGATCGAACGCCAGGAGCGGCCGTAGACCGCGAGGAAACGCGTGATGGGCGTGATTACGAGGTTGTCCCGGTTGCCTCCGAACGAAGATCCCTTCGCCGCGAGCAGTCCAACCACCGTGTAATTCTGGCTGTTGATCCGGACCATCTTGCCGAGACCGTCCTCGTCGGGAAAAAGCTTCTGCTCGACGTCGGCCCCGATGATGCAGACCGGGCGGCCAAACTCGACATCCTCGGGGCCCAGGTTGCGGCCCACGGCCACATCGTAATTGAACGCCGTGACGTAGTTCTCGTCCGTGCCAATGAGGTTCACATTGGGGTTGGTGCGGCGATCCCGGAGGATGACCGTCTGGCCGCGCCGGCTGATCTGGAGATTCACGCGGGCGGAGTCGCCCATCAGCTCCTTGAAACGGTTGGCGTGGGCGAAGGAGATGTCGCGGCGGTTGCGGAAACGCGTCCACGGATCGGAGAAATTTATCGGCGGAAACTTGCTGATTTGAAAGCTGTTCGCCCCGAGCACGTTCAAGCCGCTCTCGATCGACGACCGCATGCCGTTGATCAGCGTCATCACGCCGATGACCGAAAACACGCCCACCGCGATGCCGAGGACGGTGAGGCTCGAA
>JBIJCX010000593.1:0-3536 GCA_044344465.1 Opitutaceae bacterium | reverse complement strand
CGTGCGACTCATCGCGGGCCGGTCGCAAATGGTCGTCCGTCCCGCGGAAATTTTCGTCGCGCACCGCCGCGGGCCCGGCGCGCATTCCCGGTGGCTGGTCGCAATCGCGTTGAGCGCAGGTTGCTCCCGGCGGTTGGTGTCGCAGCAAAGAAACAGAACTGCGCCGCACTGCGGCCGGCTGCTTTCCGAAATCCAAGCCACCATGAAAAACCTGTCATTGTTCCGGAAAGGAAAATTGCTGTGCCTTGCCCCGGTGCTGACCGCGGCGCTATCGCTGTCGGGCGGCACCGCCGTCTTCGGCCAAACCCCGGGCGCGGCTGCGGCCGACTCGCCCCAGAAACTCGAGGCCTTTGTCGTCACCGGCTCCTACCTGCCGGTCTCCGCCGAGGTGAACGCCAGCCCGATCGTCACGATCGAGCGCGCCGAGGTCGGCCAGAGCGGCACGACCGATCCGCTGCGGCTGTTGAAGGCGCTGACCCCGGTGTTCACCGGCAATGGCAACACGGGCAACGAAGTCGACAACGGCGGCTTTGGCGAATCCTACGTCGCGCTGCGCAATCTCTCGACCCTCGTGCTCCTCAATGGCCGCCGGCTGGCGAATTCCCCGTTCAGTTCGAACACCTCCGCCGCGACCACGCCCGGAGTCGATCTCAACACGATTCCGATGGGCATGATCGAGCGGATCGAAATCCTGAAAGACAGCGCGTCGACCATCTATGGCTCCGATGCGATCGGCGGCGTCATCAACGTCATCCTGCGCAAGAACTACAATGGCGCCGAATTCGGCGCGCGTTACGGCTCGGATCGCAACGGCGACTACACCACCAAGGAGGCGTGGATGGTCGCCGGCGCCGCGCACCCCGGGGTGTCGCTCACGATCGGCGCGCAGTATGCCGAGACCACGCCGCTGCTGACGACCCAGCGCAAGCTCTCGATCCTCAATCCCGCCGAGCTCGCGGCGATGGGCCAGAATCCGTCCACCCTGCCCAGCTACATGAGCAGCTCGTTCGCGGGCCGGAACGGCAATTTCATCATCGCCGGTTCGCCCCTCGCAGTCGGCGCGCCCGGCTACAACGCTGCCATCAAGACCCTGCCGCCGAAGACCAACCCCAACGCGGCACCGCTCACCACCGCGCAGCTCCAGGCGCTCGGCTATTATATCCCCATCACCGCGACACCGTTGTCCCAGGCCGCCGGCAACTCGGCGACGATCCTCAACACCGCGCTCTACGACAACCCGCTCATCCTTCCGAATCAGCGCCACCAGGTTTTCGCGATCGGGGAAAAGGAGCTGCTCGGCAAATCCTTCCGGGTCTTCGGCGATTTTCTGTACTCGAAGACCGTCAACGGAGGCAGCGGTCTCGCCCCTTCGCCGCTCTCGAGTGTCGCCGGGGTTAATCTCACGATCCCCGCCAACAACCCCTACAATCTCTTCGGGATTCGTCTCGGCGTCGGCGGGGCGCCCGGGGCGCCCGGCGTCCGCACCCGGCTCGTCGACATCGGCAATCGTTCGAGCGAAAACACCGTCGACACCTATCGCTTCGTGGTGGGCTTCCGCGGCGACATCAACGAGCGCTGGAGCTGGGAAACGGCCCTCAACTACGCCCGCGCCACCGGCGAGCAGCACATCTTCGGCGGCGCGAACGGCGCCGTCATGAACCAGGAACTCATTCCGCTGCTCAACGCCCAGGGCGGTTACGTCTACGACACGAGCGGCCGACCGCTGTCCGTTTACATCGACAAGAACGGCAACAACGTGCCGGTGTACGACTGGTTCGGCATCGGCGGCACCAACGCGCCATCGACGATCGACGCCCTGCGGACCACGCTCTTCAAGGCGGCGCAAATCGATCAGCGAGGGGTGGACTTCCGCGTCACCGGCCGGCCGTTCGAGTTGCCGGCGGGCGATGTCGCGATGGCGATCGGGGGCGAATCGCGCCGCGAGCGCCTCAGCAGCCAGGCGGACAGCAACTTCACCACGGGCCTGGCGCTCGGCTACAACGCCTCCAACAGCTTTGAAAGCGGCAAGCGCAGCACCCGGGCGGCGTTCCTCGAAACCAACCTCCCGCTCACGGCGCCGAAGAATGCCGTGCCCATGATGTACCGCGCCGACCTGACCGCGGCGGTGCGCCACGAACGCATCCAGCCCGGCGGCAACGCCACGACGCCGAAGTTCGGGCTCCGCCTGTTGCCGTTCGACCAGCAACTGGTCGTGCGGGCCACCTACGCGAAGGGCTTCATCGCCCCCTCCATCTTTGCCCTGTTCGGACCGCCCAACCAGAACGCGCCGACGCTCAGCGTGCTCGAGGGCAACGGCCAGACCGGCACGGGCGGCAGCACCGGCCGCTTCGTCACGGGCCAGTTCATCAGCCAGGACAACGAGCTCAGCAACCCGGGCCTGGCCCCGGCGAAGTCGGAGTCCTACACGGCAGGTTTCGTCTATTCGCCGAAGCAGATCAAGGGCCTGAATTTCTCGGTCGATTACTACCACATCAAGCAGGACAAGGTCGGCGGCTTCGACTACACCTACATCGCGGCGGACTTGAATGCCCGGGGCGCCGGCTCACCCTATGCGGCGAATTTCCGCTTCACCGACGGCACGCGGCTCACCGCCAACACCCCCAACCAGGTGACCTCGACCAATTTTGGAATCCTGAGTGTCGTCTACAATCCCGTTGGCGACCAGTGGACGGACGGGCTCGATTTGGCGACGAGCTACCAGTTCCGCACGGAGCGCTATGGGTTCTTCGAGCTGGGGGCTGACGCGACGGTGATCTTCAATTTCAAGGCGCGCACGAGCCCGACGGGGCAGTACTATCAATACGCCCGCAACTTCACCGACAGCGCCAATGGCAAGGCCAACCAGCAAGGCGTGCTGCCGAAGTACGCCGTCAGGGCGCACCTAAACTACGCCTTCCGCGATTTGCGCGCCTCGCTCCAGCTCAGCCATCTGCCGGAGCTGAATGCGCCCGGCACGGCCTTCGGCGAACCGGCCGGCACGGTGAACGCCCAACGCGCCGACGGCAAAGCCTACACGATTCCGGACTACACCACGGCGAATCTCACGCTCACCTACCTGCTGCCGAGCTTTGGCCGCGCGTGGGCCAAGGGCTTCTCCGTTACGGCGGGGGTGAACAACGTCTTCGACCGGGCCGCGCCCTTTGTGCCCGGTGGCGGCAGCAGCGGTGGCACCGAGGCCAACACGGCGAAATACGCCTACGACATCATCGGCCGCTTCGGCTTCCTCGAGTTAAAGAAAGAGTTCTAAGCCTGTAACTTTTCCCGTCTGGGCGTGTTGTGGTTTCATGTCCGATGTCCGGATTGACCACGTTTTGACCTCTCCCGGCTCGCCTTTCGGCGCGAATCCGCCGGGGTTGGTCGCAAACGTGTTTTCCTCCGGCCGGCGCACGCTTTCCTCCCTCTCGTTCGTCGTTCTCAGTTGTGGGTTGTGGCCGGGCCGTTGTGGGCCCGGCCACAATTTTTGATGCGAACGGGAAACAGGCCGCTTGCCTAGCTGGCCGAGTTTACATCCCATG
>JBIJCX010000594.1:0-3536 GCA_044344465.1 Opitutaceae bacterium | reverse complement strand
GTTCAGGCGCAGCCAGATCCCGGCGCCGAGGTTGAGCACCGTGGTAAAGCCGAAGAGGGGAAACAACGAGCACGCCGCCCCGATCGCGAGGGTGGACGCGATCTTGTCCGGCGTGACGCCTTGGGTTAGCTGCGCGAGGATGGGATCGCGCACGAGCCGCTGCCAAAGGTTGCGCGCGGGCGCGGCGGCGTTGGCGATGGGATCGGGCACGGAAAAAACGGTGGCTGGTTATCTTGGTGCGGCCGCGCCGCAACGTCGCGCCGGAGTTCAGTTCCGCGGCAGCGCGATCAGAATAACCGCGATGCCGAGAACTGCAAGGATCGGGCCGAGGATCCCGGTGCCATCGCGGCGGACCGTCAGCACGTCGGCGAGCCGGCCGTCACGCGGGAGGTTGAACAGTTCGCGGAGACAGTAGGCGGCCATCGCGATGTTGCCCAGGAGCATGATGGCGATGAACCACGACCCGCGTGCGAGCCACGAAGTCTGCTTGTAGGCCACCCAGACGAAAAACGTGAGGAAGCCCCAGTAGGCATCGAAGAGCGTGGCGATGAACCACGGGTGGCCGAACACCTCGCGGGGCACGGCGAAGAGCGGGCATTGCAGGCTCGCCCACGTTGTGACCCAGAGCATCGAGGCGAGGACGATGACGAAGAGGGCGCGGAGGAAGAGGATCATCTTGGTAGCGAGTAGCGAGTAGCGGGTAGCGAGTAGCGGGTAGCGGGTAGCGAGTAGAGCGGGCGATGCGAGATGTTCGCTACCCGCTACTCACTACCCGCTACTTCCTGCTACAGCGACAGGTTGTTCGGCCGCGTGTGCACGGTCTGCACCACCGAGATGTTGCGCAGGGCGAAGGCCGCTTCGCAGTAGCACAAATAGTAGCTCCACTTGCGGATGAACCGTTCGTCGAAGCCGAGGGCCCGCACGTCCTCGAGCCGGGCGTGGAAGTTATCGTGCCACAGCCGCAGCGTGCGCGCGTAATCCTGGCCGAAATCCTCGACGCCGTGCACCACGAAGCCGCCGGCCCGCGACAGCAGATCGTTCACGCGATTGAGCGACAGCAACAGCGAGCCCGGGAAGATGTGCTTCTGGATGAAGTCCACGCCGTGCCGAAACTCGTCATAGCGGGCGTCGGGGCAGGTGATGAATTGGAGCGCCAGCAGGCCATCGGGCTTCAGCCGTTGCTGCAGCACGTCGGCAAAGTCCGGCAGATAGCGGTGCCCGATCGCCTCCATCATCTCGATCGAGACGATTTTGTCGAAGCGGCCTGGAATGTCGCGGTAGTCGCGGAGCTGGACGTCCACCCGGTCCGCCAGTCCGGCCGCGGCGATCCGCTGGCGCGCGAAATCGAACTGCTGTTGGGAGATGGTGACGGTCGTGATCCGGCAGCCGTAAAATTTCGCCGCATGCAGAGACCAGCCGCCCCAGCCCGTGCCGATTTCCAGCACGCGATCGGTCGGGGCGAGCCGGAGCTTGCGGCAGAGGGCGTCGTTCTTCTCGCGTTGCGCTTCGGCCAGCGAGAGGTGCGGCGCGGCGGCCGGCCACATGGCGGCGGAATACATCATCGATGGATCGAGGATGAGAGCAAAGAAGTCGTTGGAGAGATCGTAGTGCTCGCTGATGTTGCGCCGCGCGATGTCGCGGGTGTTGGGCCGGAGCGCATGCTGGAGACGGTTGGCGGCCCGCAGGAGGTTGAGGGCGAACGATCGCGCGCGCCGCGAACCGGAGAGGGTCGGGGCAGTGTCGTGGTTGAGGATGAACCAGGCGATGACCGCGGTGATATCGGGTGTTTCCCAGTCTCCGGCGATGTAGGACTCCGCGAACCCGACGTCGCCCGACCAGAAGCACCGGGCAAAGAACGCCTCGCGTCGCACGTGAATGTGCGCGGTGGCGGACCCGCCGGCTGGCAGCCGTCGGGCGGCGGCATCGGCGGCCGTGCCGAGCTCGTGCACCGTGCCGTCGGGCAGCTCCATGCGCAGGTGCCCGCGCTGCATGTCGGCAAACGAGCCGAGCACGAGGGAGCGAAACGCGCCGGACGGGGCGGCCGCCCGGGTGGATTCACGGTCTGCGGCGAGTGTGGCGGGAGGAGAAGAGACGCTGGATGACGAACTCATGCGGAGTCGGAGGGCTGGAGGAGGGAGCGGTGCGGCCGGTAAAGGGCGCGTTGATCGGCCGGGCGGGCGGCCTTGGCGAACCACGGCACCCGCTTCAGCCAGAGTTTGAACGCATGCCAGTGAATCAGCGCGATGACCTGCACCGTGACCAAGGGATATTTGAGGGTGAACCAGGCGAGCCGCGCATTCGCCAAATCACGCCGCGCGCCGGTGAGCGCCGTCGCGAGCGTGCGCTCGGCGCCAATGTAATCGTCAATCTCCACCGCGAGGCGCTCGTCGGGCAACCGCAGGTTGAAATCAAACGCGACATCAACGTCGGAGAAGGGTGAGACGTAGAAGTGCTTCGGGGCGCGCCGCCGGAAGACAACGCCGGACGCGGCGGCGCCAGACGAAGAACCGGGGGCAAGGGACGGAGACCCGAGAAAAAAGGGCTTCATTTCCTTGAACGTGTTGGCGACTTCGGCAATTGCCGCGACCGGCGCGCCGGCGCGGTCGTAACAGAAGTAGAAGGAAACCGGATTGAAGCCGTAGCCAAACACCCGCGGCAGCGTGACGAGGACGACCCGGCCACCGGCGAGATCGACGCCGTGCGAGCCGAGATAGGCGACGACGCGGGCTTTGAGCGCCCCGGGCCGGGTCGGCTGGATGGGCTGGGTGGCGCTGGCGGGGGAAGGCATGTCCGCGCCGCCGGCGTTGTGGATGGCCTCGTGCGTTGGCAGGTAATCGCCCTCGCGGAAGGAATAGACATTCCACCGGTTGACGGAAAAAAACGTCATCCGATCGAGCGCCGCGAGTTCGTCCAGATCGATCGCGAAATAAAAGATCCGGTAGGCAAAGCGATGCGAGCGCGGCGAAAACCGCGCGTGCATCACATTGCACTCATAGAGACTGGATTTCATTCGTTCAGCGATGGGTGGAGACAGGCTGATACGGGCAGTGCGACGGCCCGGATGCGAGAATCTTGCCGGCGCCTGCTTGCAGGCGATAATTACTTCACGAACCGAGTACAATCGCCTGCGAGCAGGCTCCGGCGGATGGTGGGCCGTGCGCTCCGCGCGCGGCCAGATCGAAGGACGGGGCCGAGGCCGCGGCCGCGCACTGAGTGCACGGCCCACCTCTTGTTTCCGCACGACCGCGGAAGCAACGCTCCGACTGCGTGGTCACGAATATGAGCAGCCGACCAATTCACCCTGCCCACGGGTCGCGGCCGAGCAGCTGTTCGCTGAGCCGCACGGCGCTAAGGAGGCCGTCTTCGTGGAAACCGTAGCGCTGCCACGCACCGGCAAAGTAGGTGTTCGGTGTGCCCTGCGCCGCGGCGTTGAGCGCCGGAATCTCCGCCTGGGCCTGGACCGCGCCTAGGCTGAAGAGCGGATGCTCGTAATCGATGCGGCGGAGAACGCGTTCGGGTGCGATCGCCTCCGGGCG
>JBIJCX010000592.1:0-3551 GCA_044344465.1 Opitutaceae bacterium | reverse complement strand
GGATCACGGTTTTGGGGTGCTCGATGACATCCGGGCAACGTACCGCCAGGATGCGAATGGCAACCTGATCCGCGACGCCGCGGGCCGGGTGATTCGGGTGACGAACGACTCGCTCGAGTCCGCCCGGCTCCGCTACAAGGTGCGCGGCGCCGAGGCGCGCAAAAGCTATGATGGCTACTACCCCAGCTTCAACTCGACCTATTACCTGACGGATACGCTGGTCGCGCGCGCGGCTTACGCCAAGACGATCGGCCGGCCAAAGCTAACGGAGATTATTCCGAGCATGACGATCACCGACCCCGAATCGACGTCAGTCGCGCGCACCATCACGGTGACAAACACCGGCTTGCAGCCGTGGACCGCGAACAACTTCGATCTCTCGTTCGAGACCTACAATCTCAAGGGGGCGGTCGCGTCGGTCGGCCTGTTCCGCAAGGACATCAACAACTTTTTTGGTGCGACTCAGATGGACGCGACGCCGGAGTTGCTCGCCGGCTACGGCCTCTCGGACGACTACCTCGACTACGACATCGTCACCAAGGCCAACTACGGCAAAGCGACGATCGAGGGCTACGAGCTGAGCTGGCGGCAGTCGCTGTTTTTCCTGCCGAATTGGGCACGGGGTTTGCAGGTTTTCGGCAATGCGACCATCACGCGTCTCAGTGGAACAAACGCCGCCGACTTCATTCCCTTCGCGCACAAGACCCTGAACTGGGGCGCGAGTTTCCTGCGGCCGCGGTTTTCGATCAAATTCAACGTGGCTTATGCCTACAAGGTCACGGGGGCCGCGGTCGCGGCGAGTGCGACCGTGCCGCCGGGAACCTTTACGTATGTGGCGCCGCAGATCACCGCTGACGCCTCTTTCGAATACCGGATCATGAAGCGCGTTTCACTGTACGGCAGCGCACGGAATCTCAGTGGTCACGCGAAGCGCCAGTATCGCAGCGGCCCCGGCGTCCCGGCGCATGCGCGTCCCATTCGGATCCAGAACTTCGGCTCCATCGTCACGTTCGGGGTACGGTCGGAGTTTTGAGTGCAGCCGGATACACCTACCGTGACGCTTGTAATTCGATTGGATGCTCTGGGTCGCGACGCGCTTCGGCTTGGGGTGGCCGCGTTCGCCGTCGGTATTCTGCCCGTCGGAGCGCGGGCCGACAGCGAGTCGATGGGGCAGGCGCGCGAATCCTATCAGGTTACGGTCAATGGCCGCCCGAGTTCCGCGGTCGCGCCTTACTTCGCGATCTTTCCAGGCCGGGCCAATACTCTGACCTTGCGGGCGAACCCTGCAGCGATCGGCGGGCAGGCGGTGACGGCGACGCTCCTAAGAACATGTCCAGACGGCGTTGCCGATGAAACGACGGTTACACTTTCCGGGAAGGCCTCCGAAGGCGTCTTCGACCTCGGGGCCTTTGCCGTGCCGGCGGAATACGATTACGAGCACGGCGTGGTCTACCGCCGCGGGTATCGCTTCAGACTCACCGTGGCGGACGCCGCAGCGGGCAAGCCGGCCACCGTGTTCAACTTTTTCCAGGGACCGGCGCGGGCGGTGGATTCTGAGGCGCTCTGGATCGGCGATGTTGCCCGCCAGGTGTACAACAGTGGTTACGACGCCGGAAAAGGCTGGCAGCCCAACAAGGAGAGCGGGCGTCCGATGGACCCGCCCTTTCTCCTCCAGTTAGACTGGGCCGTGCTTTCGGACCCGAATGACGTGCGGATCCAGTTTCGGCACCGCGACGGCCTGGCAGTGGGGCCGTTGCCGGCGAAGCTCCTGGTCGTGCGGATGCGCGACGGCAAGACGGTGGTGGAGCGGGAGGTCGTGACGGGACCGGTCCTCGTGACTGAAAAGGTGGATGTTTCCGGCTTCGCCGACGGCGACTATCGCATCGAACTGCAGCCCGCCGTGACCGATACGGTCCGACGGGAAGGCCCGCGGCTCGTTTATCGACGCAAGCTGTGCGATCCCGCGGACGTCCGGGTTTCGCCGCTGGCGCCTTGGACGCTGCGCCGCGACCCGGCGCGAGCCGAATTGAGTGTGGTTGATTTTGGGGAAGCAGTGGCGCGATGGGGCAACGCACCGGTTGCGGGGAAATGGTCGATTGGCCGGCAGTTGCTGGGGGAGGGTGATATCTCGGCCAACCCGGTCGTGCTGCGTCCAGGGCTCAGAGGGCACTACGCAATTTTCGCGCGTGTGGCCGGCACTTGTTTCATAAAGGCGGGCCGGGACGCGGCTGTTCGTCGGCTTGGGGCCTACACCGTGCAGGTGCCGCAGGAAGGGGAGCAGTTCGTGGTGGCGACGGAAATGACCGACGGCGACGTCGCAATCTACCAGTCGGGGGCGAAGGGCCATGGTCTCACCGGGCTGCGGATGGTGCCAGTCGCCAAGGAGTCGGTGGTGGCGCTGGCGAAGGAGACTTCCGCGCCTCCTACCCGCCTGATCGGGCTCGCCGACTGGCTGGACTACTTTCTGCGTGGGGCTGAACCCCGTCGGGCGGTGGACCAGTTCGAAGTGCTCGTCAAGGGGCATGCCGAATTGGGCCTGCGCGACCTCCAATGGGCCATCGGGCGGAGCGTGCTCCTGTACGACAGCAAGGTTCCCGGCGTCAGCCGATTCCCCGGCGTGCCCCTGGCCCAAATTGGCTCCGCCGTGATCGAGCAATCTCCCCATTGGCCGACTTGGGCTTATATGACCAACGAATACTGCCCGTTGCGGGAAGCCGAGCAGCAGGCCGAGCGCTTGGGCGTGCGCGTCTGGCCGTGGTTGGCCATGCAGCGCCACTATGGGGCCGGTGGCGGCGGAATATTCCGATCGAAATGGTTCGCCTCGCATCCGGAGTGGCACGAATGGCGGAAGCACGCGACGAAACCGCGGGGCACGGAGGCGTGCTTCTTTTTTCCCGAGGTGCGCAAAGAGCGCGTCGACATCTTGTGCGAAGTCGCGGAACGAAACTCCGAGGGGGTCATGGCGGACGCGGTCCGGCAGCCGCCGATGCTGGGTTACCACCCGACGATGGTGGCGGCATACCAGGCGATGACTGGCATTGATGCGCAGACAATCGATGGCTCATCGGGCAAGGTATATGAGGATTGGATTCGCTGGCGGGCCGGGTTTTTCACCGAAACCCTGCGCGAGCTGAAGTCCCGCCTGGCACCGATCCGCGAGCGCCGGAAGAGGGATATTCCTGTCGTTGTGCGCATTCCATCCGCCGGAATATTTCACAACCTGGCCCAGGGCTTTGACGTGGAAACGTGGTGTCGGGAGCGGCTGGTGGACGTCATTCAACTCGAGCCGCTTGAAGACCTCAACGGAAAGGGAAGCCACGATGTTCGGCCCTATGTTGAGTTGGGGCATCGCCACCAGATTCTGGTCTGGGGCGGAATCAACGCCAACACCTTCAGTAATTACCCGGTGATCATGAAACGAGCCATGGGCTTGATCGATGCGCATGTGGATGGAATCTATTTCTTTGAATCGAATCTGTTTTGCACAATGGACCACCTGCGGTGGATCGTGCCGCTGCTGGGCAACCGGGGACGCCTGGCAGAGTTCCTCA
>JBIJCX010000427.1:0-6581 GCA_044344465.1 Opitutaceae bacterium | reverse complement strand
GTAGGAGCCTGCTTGCAGGCGATGTCTTGGGTTCTGGCCCTTCGGAATCGCCTGCAAGCAGGCTCCTACATCAGGCGAGATTGTCCGAATCAATCCGGGCAGCAGGGCTGATCGTTTGCCTCACCTTCACCGCCGCTCCCAAACGGCGGGCAGCGTCCCGGATCCGGCCCCGTAGGTTTGCGAGACGACAAAGCCACTGGCTTGGGAGACATAAAAGATTCGTCCGTTCGAGACCACCGCGCCCAGGCATTCCCGCGAGTCCACCGCCGGGCCCGTCGAGACCAGTTTGCCGTTCTCCGAGAGATCAATCATGTCCATGTTCGCCCCGAGCACGTACGGCTCGGACAGGGTGAAGCGGCAGCAGGCGTAGTTGTGCCCGATGCTGGCGACGATCTTGCCGGTCTGCCGATCGAAGACGTTGCCCTTGCCGCGCAGCGCATTCGAGAAGATGAATTTTTCGCCCACCGTGACGACGTTCAAGGCGGACGTGACCGGATCGGATTGCCACACCAGCGAGCCATCCTTGGCGTCAAGGCACCAGACGAAGCGGTCCTTGGTGCCTTCGTGCGCCTGATTCTGACCGCCAAGATACAGGCGGCCATCCCGGGCGCTGAGCGTGCATTTCGCCGTGACGAAATATTTGTTCGTGAGCCAAAGGACCTCGCCGGTCTGCGGATCGAGGCAGGCGGTCAGGCCGTTGTTCTCCGGCGGCAAACCGCGCCGGGCGCGGGCGCTCGCCGAGTAGCCAAAAAAGGTCGAGTAATAGAGTTTGCCGTCCAGCAGGCAGATGCCGCAGTCGTTGCCGCCCCGGCCGTGGGATGAAAAATCCTTTTCCCAGACGAGCTTGCCGGTGTCGAGGTCCCACGCCCAGATCCGGGGGCGATGGTCTTTGGGATAGTACGGGTTGTCGTTCGAGTAGATCCAACTCATCAACTCGCGCCCGCCAGCATCGACCGGATCGCCGCTGAAGACAAAGGGCTTTTCCGTGCCCTGCGCGGCGTATTCACCGGAACCGGACGCGTAAATCACCCTCTTGCCCTGCACCAGGGGCGGGAATTGCCGGCTCCAACTGGGCGACCCGGTGAAGGGCGCCTCCCACAGCAGCTTGCCCGTGGCTGCATCCAGGCAACGGACGAGCGAGCGCTTCATACCCGCCTGGGGCACCAGAAGTTTGCCGGCGACATAGAGGGGTGACGTGAATGACAGGTACACATCGGGCCAATATCGCCGCCACAACAACCGCCCCGTGTCCTGCTCGACAGCGATGACCTGGCCTTCGGCCGTGTGGGTGTACATCCGACCGCCACCGCAGACGGGCAGGTGCTTGACGGTGCCTTCCAACCGCCGGGCCCAGCGCATGCGCAACGGCGGCTTCAAGCCCTGGTTGTTGGCGTTGCTGCCCTGGAAATCCCCGTAATTGGTGTACCAATCAAACTCGGCGCCGGCCATCGGCCCACTGAGCGGGCTGCGAATCTTCGATACCTGCAAATCCTTCGTCGGGAGCGCGGCTTTTCCGTTCGGACCCAGGATATAGAGATAACCGTCTTCACCGGCCACGTAGAGCCGGTCAGCCGTGACCGCGATCGGCGCGGTGATGGGCGCGCCGAAGGCCGTGGCGAACGACCAGGGGGCGCCGCCCTTCAAGGGCACCACGTAGAGTTTGCCGTCCAGCCCGCCATAAACGGCGTGATCTCGGGTCAACACCGGCGGGCAGATCGATCCCGCCGCGTGCAACGGTTCGGGTTCATTTCTGCCCGGGGTGTGGCGGGCCAGGCCCAGCCCTTGCTCCGGGCGAACGCGATAGACCTCGCCGTCCCGAACGCTGACGGAGGCGAAGCTCAGCAGTCCCGGCAGGCGGATCAACGTTTCCGTGCCCTTCACATAATCGATTTCCAGCTTGTCGCCGGCGAGCCGCATGACTTCGACCCGGCCCGAGTTGTCGCGCCGATGCCATTGTACATACACGTTGCCCGCCGCATCGGCGCTCTGGCCAAACGTGGCGGGGTATTCTTTGCCGGCGTACGCCGGAATCTCGCCGACCACGCGCAGGCGCGGACTCTTTCCGTCGTCGTCCAGGAACACCGTTCGGCCGCCGGCGGGAATGATCACGGTCTTGCCGATCAGCGAAAGGTCGCGCGAACACACGAAGTGATCGCGCCAGGTCACCCGATCCTTGCGGCTCGCCAGCCAGTCCGCGCCGTTCCAGCGATCGCCTTCGAACTTCACCACCTCTTTGACAAAATCCCAGGTCCAGGCCACGTCGCCGTTGGGCTCGACCGCATAGACCCGCGCTCCGAGTGTGGCGAAATAAACGCGGTCCGTGCCGGCGGCGGGCGCGGAAAAGATTGGCTCGTGGCAGTCGATCTCCTTGACGAGCGCACCCGTCTTGGCATCGAGAACATAGTAGTAGCCAGCGGTGGTTCCGACATGGAGGAAATTCCCGATGAGGGCCGGGGTGGCGACGTTGTTGCAATTGCCCAAACCGCCGCGGGTGGCAAAGCGCCACCGCTCCCGCTGGGTTGCCGTGTCGAGGGCGACCACCACGCCCGAGCCATCGATCACGTACACCATGCCGTCCTTGACCACCGGGGACGTGAAGATGGCATCGGTCAGCGGAATCGCCGCGACGAGGCCCAACGGTGTGGCTAAGGACACCGCGGGGACATTGCCGGAGCGGAGCGCGTCACCTTGAAGTTGCGGCCAATCCGCCCGCGCGGCGGCGGTGATGAGTCCCGCCATGCAGATGAGCGCGGACTGCGTTGCGATCGGGCGCAGCGGCGAGGTGCCCGACCCAACGAGCCGGAGGCTTCGTTGCGCCCTCGAGCACCTGCCCTGTACCCAGGCTCCCAGCCTTGGGATTTTCATGGTTGTGATCTTCTCCGGCCGGCCGATCTCGTGCAAAACAAATCTCCGGTTCGGAGGTGCATTCGCTTTGGCTCTGCTCTCCCAAAGCTGGCTTCGGCTTGGTTCGGTGGCCTCAGCCACTGGTTCAATCTCGAAGCCGAGGTGGCGCCGGGGGCTGTTGCCTTGGTGTTTTCGGTCTCCAACCCCGGGCTGAAGTCCCGCGCACTCTAAGCGGTTGGGGGCCGATGACCATGCCCGAAAATTCCGTTTCCTTTCTTCCGCGCATCGCTTCGCTCGGGGCATGTTACTTCGCAGCTGTCTTCTGCACCTCGCGTCGGCTCTGTTCGCCACGGCCGCGGCCGCGCCTCCACCGGATCGGATCTTTGCCGAGGCTTCGGAGTGGGAAGTGGTCTCCAGCGGGCACCGGTTCGCCGAGGGCATGGCGTGGGACACCGACGGATATTTCTATTTCACCGATGTGCCCGCGGGTCAGCTCTTCAAAGTCGAGCCGAATTCCGGCAGCAAGACGCTCCTCGATGGTGCCACGGGTCGCGCCAACGGCATCGCGTTTGGTCCCGACGGCAGGCTTTATGGCTGCGCGAGCGGCGACCGCTGTATCTATGCGTGGGATCCGAAATCGTGGCAGAAGGTGAAGGTCACGGAGGGCACCGCGTCGAACGACATCGCAATTCTCCGCGACGGCACGATTTTCTATACGGAGCCCGGCACCAGACTGGTCTGGCGGCTCGCCGCCCGGACGTTCGCCCGTGAGGTCGGGGTCAAATTGACCTGGGAGCCCAACGGCATCGCACTCTCGCGCGACGAGAAAACGCTGCTCGTGGCCGAATTCAATGCCGACACGACCCACGGGTTTGCACTTGGCGGTGACGCCACGGTCAACGGCGCCGATCGCGCGGCGTATAAGTTGAGTGTGCCGTCGGATGGCGTCGGCCGGCTGGACGGCATGGTGACGCTGGCGGACGGACGCCTGCTCATCGGCACCGCCCTCGGCACCCAAATCGTTCCAGCGATCACGGCCGTTGGTGCCGTGCCGCACCTGGTCATTCCGTCGCCGCAAGGCAGGGCGCGCAACAATTACGTGCGCCTCAGCCCGGACCGGGCCTGGATTTACACCGCCTACGCCGCGGACATCCTGCGCCGCCGGCTGCGGCCGGATTTCGAGAAGCCATAGCACGCAAGGGGACGTCGGCGCTCTCTGTCGGCCATCATGTCTTTACTGGGGGCGCGCCGATCCAGGAGAAAATCGTGAAGAGTGAGGCCAGAGGTCTTCTGGTTGCCGGCACAATTCGCTCGCCAGTCGCGGGAGCTGATTTCATGGGTGCTGTCTTATCCGTTTCTCCCTCCGCTTCGTTTTCTGGCATACCACCGTGTTCGACTCCCTGGCATGAAGATCTTGGTTCTCGGTGGCACCCAGTTTCTCGGCCGCCATATCGTGGAGGCGCTGCTGGCCGCAGGGCACCGGCTGAGCATTTTCAATCGCGGCCTCACGCCGGATCCGTTTTCGACCCAGGTCGAGCGGCTGCGCGGCGACCGTGATGCCGGGAGCGCGGATCTGGCGGCCTTGGCGGGCCAATCCTGGGATGTGTGCGTCGACGTGAGCGGCTACACGCCGCGGCAGGTGCGGGCCAGCGCGGAGGTCCTGCGCGACCGCGTGGGGCGGTATGTGTTCGTCAGCGCGGTCAGCGTCTACGGCGACCCCGACCAGCGCCCCGTCGTCGAAACGCAGCCGCGCCTGCCGCCTGCGACCGAAGACGTGCTCGAAATCAACGGCGAGACCTATGGCCCGCTCAAGGTGGCCTGCGAGAACGTCGTGCAAACGATCTATGCCGGGCGGTGCACGCTGCTGCGCCCGCAGATCGTGGTGGGACCGCATGACCCGAGCGGTCGTTACGCCTATTGGGTGCAGCGCGCCTGGCGCGGTGGCGAGATGCTCGCGCCCGGCGACGGCTCGGATCATCTCCAGGTCATCGACGTGCGCGACCTCGCCCGATTCGCGCGCACGGTGATCGAGAACGCGTTGGGCGGTTGCTTCAACCTGGCGGGACCGCGGCTGACTTGGTCGGCGTTCATGACGATGCTCGGCGCGCCGAATCTTGTCTGGGTGCCGGCGGAAATTCTCGCGCAGGACGGCCTGACCTTCAATGAGCTGCCCCTTTACCGACCCGAGCGCGGACCGCGCAGCGGCCTGATGGAGGTGAGCCTCGAGCGCACACGATCCGCGGGCATGACCTGGACAGACCCCGAGGTCACGATGCGCGACATGAAGGCATGGTGTCCGGGGCAGATCCTCGACTGCGGCCTGCCGCCGGAACGCGAGGCGGGCCTGATCCGACTTGCCCGCCAACGGGTGCGGTGACCGCGCGCGACAATCTGGCACGGCCCGCCGCGAGCGATTGCGGCGCCTCCGTCGCAGGCAGCGTCATTCGATCATGTTCAACGCGTGCGGGGCGAAAAAGGTCATCTGGCCCAGGCCCTTGCCGAAGCTCTCGCCGCTGCCTTTCGGGATGGCCGCGCGGAATCCCAGCCCGAGGATGCGCTGGTGTTCGCGATTGCCGGTGAGCTGCGCCTCGTAGGCTATGGCTTCCACGCTGAGCATGAACAAGCCATAGTAAGTCTTCGGCGAGAGAGTACAAGCGGTGTAGCGAAACGTCTTCACGTCTTCCTGCCAGCATTCGCGGATCATTTGATCGATGCCGACCGTGATGGCCTTCAGCACCTCCGGGTCACCGGTGTGCCGGTGATAGCGGGAGAGGGCGCAGAGCGTGAGCCCTTCCATGAAGGGCACGTTGCCCTGGCAACGCTGGTCGCGATATATCGTCTCTCGCTCCTTGATGGTGCTCCCGGCCGGATGCAGGCAATGGTCGCCGGCCAACGGCACCACCCAGCCACGTTGCGGATCCATGCTTTGTTTCAATACCTGCCAGTTCTGGGTGGCAGCCCGGAGGTATTTGGCGTCGCCGGTGGCTTCGTAGGCGGCCAGCACGAGAATGGTTGGCCAGCCCAAGGTTCGGATATGGGTGCCCAACTTGGCCGTCATGGCGGAGGTCATCATGTCGGCCGTCATCAGCGCGACGTCGCGGGCGCGCCGATCGCCGGTCAGATAATAATAATCGAGGTCGCCGGAGATCCACACGTGGCCGTAGTTGGCGCTGTGGCCCATTTGGTACGTCCGATCGACCGGGAGTGGCGCATTTATATAGTAACCCCCGGTGTGATTGAGGCTGTGCAGCCAGATTTCACCCACCTTGGGCGGCAGGCCCCATGGATTCTTGAGGTGCGGATTGGTGGCGTGAACCACATCCACATCGATGTGATGCCGTGCGGCCTGGGCGCCGCGCTCGAAGAAACGCCGGTCGCCCGTGCGCAGATACTGGATGAACATCCCATGCGCCAAATCGTATTCCAGGTTGCCCCAATTTACCTGCCGTTCGCCGAACCAGTCGCCGTAGTTGAGCATGCCATATTCGCGGACCTCGTCGCGGCGCTGCAGGTGGGCGGCCAACGCGCGATCCATCCAGGCATCGTAACCGCCGAATCTTGCCGGTTCGGCGGCGGGAAACTCCCCGGCGGCCCCCGTGGTGCTCACGTAGCCGGGTTCGCACGTGGCCAACAGGGGTTCTTCCGCGGCCTGAAAAAATTGCGCGAGTGAATCCAGTGGCACGTCGCCGGCGAAAAAGCGGGCCGAAAACTCGTGCGTCTTGCCCAGGCCGACCTTG
>JBIJCX010000466.1:0-5776 GCA_044344465.1 Opitutaceae bacterium | reverse complement strand
GTTTTCCTCCGCCAGTGGCTTGCCGTCGTAAAGCCCGGGGGGAAAGTCGGGGCAAAGACCCAGTGTGACCGTGCCCGCGCGTGTCTCGACGGACTTCGGCCACTGCTGCCAGTACTCCCGCAGCCCGACGGCAAATCCCGCCTTCGCTCCGTTCGCAACGGCCCAGCCGCGGGCGCGTGTCCCCGCGGGCCGGTTGTCCAATTCATAATGGTTCTCGTCCACTTGCAGGATGCGTCCCGGGCCGCGAGCGTGGCCGCCCAAGGTGCCGGCAGAGGGAGATCCCGCCTCCGGAGCCAGGCGCAGCGTCACGCCGAGTTCCTCAATGCTTGTCATCACGGCTTCCTGCTGGTCGTTGATAAACGTATAGGAACACCGGACGAAGGGCTGTCCCCGGAAGGCATGCAGGCGGACCACATAGCGAAACATCGCCCCGCTGTCCGATGCGTGCCGGCCGGATACGCGCACGCACGCCCGGAGTGGGCCGGACTCCTCGATCACAATCTCCGCCGGGGACTGGTTGGCCTCGTATCGTTTCGAATTCGCATCGCGCACGAACAGTCCGCCGCCGGCGCCGGTGACCCGTTCATCGGCGGCGAAGCGGCCATCGTGGTTCTGGTCCAGCCACACGGCACCCAACGGATCGAATGCATCGCGGTTTAGTTCCAGCCGGAGGGGACCCGATTCGATGGTCGTCCTGTTTCCCTGTGACACCACCTTTAGCGGATTCGCAAGGGACACGCTGGCGGCGTTTGGTTCGTGGCGCAGCGTGAACGATTTCTTCTGGCTGGGGTTCAGGTCCACCTGGAAATCGACCAGCAGCCACCGAACCGATCCGTCCGGCCAGCGGGCGAGGACATCGGTCTGCAGGGGTACGGCCCCGCCGTCGCGGGCAAGCAGCCGCACACCCTTCGCGTCGGGCAATTCCCCTCGGGCGAAGGGGACCCCGGATGTCACGGGCCAATTCGTGCGGGAGACGCCGCTGGGCTCATCGACTGATAGTACAACATCGACGGCCGCGGCGGTGACGGTCAGGAAGCTCAGGAGCCAGCTCAGGAGGAAAGTGCTTTTCATGCGCAAGGGGTTTGGCCCGTCGAGGCCCGGTTCGGTTGGGTTGGCTCGAAAGGTGGGCCGGGCGCTCCGCGCGCGGCTACTTGGGAAATTGTGGGGATGCGCCGACCGTCCCGGCCGCGCGCGGAGCGCACGGCCCACCACGGAGACGAACCCCGGAGGCGAAGCAGGCTTGATGTTCCGCCATGGACTATCACAGCGGGGCGAGTCCCCGCGGGTCAGCGCAACACTGCGCCCGCCAACGTCGGGCGCACGAATGCGAGCGAATCGGTGATGGCATCGAGGACCGGCGCCGGGGCGACCCCGAGCACGAGAATGCCGGCAATCAGCAGCACGCAGACAATGCGGGTGGGCCAGTCGAGGACAATGCGGGGCAGGTCGTTGGGCGTCTCGCCGAACACGGCCTCCCGGATAACACGGAGATAATAGTAAACCGCGATGGCGGCATTGACGACTGCGACGATCACGAGCGCGAGGTGGCCTTGGGACAGAGCCGCGGTGAGGAGGCTGAGTTTACCCATGAAGCCAACGAAAGGCGGAATGCCGGCGAGGGCGAACAGTCCGGTGATTAAGGTGAGCGCGAGCAGTGGCGAGCGGCGATGCAGGCCGGCGAGCTCGGCAATCGCCACATTCGTGCCGTCGCGCGAGACTTTGCAGATTACGACAAAGCAGGCGAGGACCATGAGCATGTACCCGACAATATAGTAAAGCGCGGCGGTAAAGCCCGCTTCGCTCAGCGCGACAAATCCGATGACCGCATAGCCGGCATGGGCGATGCCGGAGAAACCGAGCAGCCGTTTCAAATCCTTTTGCACCAGGGCAATCAGGTTACCGTAGAACATCGACGCGATCGCGAGGCCGGTGAGCAGGTTTGCAATCGTATGGTTGTCCGCCGATGCCAGCGAGGTGAAGCGAATCAGCACGGCGACGGCGCCAATCTTCGGCAACGACGCGATGAGGCTGGCGGTTTCGTTGGACGCACCCTGGTAGACGTCGGGTGTCCAGAAGTGAAAGGGGAAAACCGCGAGCTTGTAGAAGAGCCCGCAAAACGCGAGGGCGAGGCCGGCCACCGCGAGCGGTGTGTGGATCACGGGTTGAAGCTTGATCAGCATCAGCGGCAGCGACGTCGTGCCGGTCAGCCCGAAAAGATAACTCAGGCCAAAGAGCATCAGGCCGTTGGCCGCGACCCCGAACATGATGTACTTGACGGCGGACTCCATCTGGCTGCGCTGCCCCTCCCGCTCGCGGCGCATGGGCACCAGGAAATATAGGGGGAACGACGACAGCTCGAGCGCGATGACGAGCGTGATGACGTCGATGCAGCTCACGAGCATGATGAGTCCGGAGACGCTGAGCGTGAGGAAGAAGAAGTACTCCGGCTTGATGCGGGGTCGGATGTCCGGGAGATCGCTGCTGAGCAGCAGCACGAACGTGAAGCCGCACGCAAAGACCAGTTTCAGGAGCTGGGAAAAGGCATCCACCCGATAGGCGCCGCTGAACAGTACCGCGCGTTGGCCGAGGCAAAAGGCGCAGCACGCCACGGTCGCCAGCGCGGTGACCAAGGCCACGGTCCGGGCCTGGGCGCCCCGCGACTCTCCGAGGGTGATGACGAAGAGAGCCAAGGCACCGGTGAGCAGGACCAGCTCAGGAAGAAAAGCCATGAGGGAGGAAATGATCATGGTCTAGCCCGTACGTTTACGGATGCCGCGCACGCTGCCACCATTGGAAGTTGAAGAAATCCAATCTCTTTGCCCACGGAACACACAGAACACACGGAAGAAGCCTGGCCGTCTTTAACGGCACCGAAGGCGACCAACGATTGAGCTTCCGTGTATTCCGTGTGTTCCGTGGGCACTAATCTGCCGGTTGTTTCGGTGGCGGTTGCGCCACTCCACACCGGTCGGAACAAGAAATCCGACACGTTGATTTGATGGTGGTTCATCGGGTTTGTTTCATTGCATGGCGGCAACCCGGCTGGCCTGTTCGACGAGGTGCAGCACGCTGGCGTGCATCACGCGGACGAACGGCTGCGGGTGAAGCCCGATCCAGAAAACGAAGACGAGGAGCGGCGTGAGAGTGATGATTTCCCGGAGTTCCAGGTCCTTGATCCCGGCATGCGCGGGGTTGGCGGTTCCGCCCCAGGCCACGCGCTGCAGCATCCTGAGCATATAGGCCGCGGCGAGCACCACGCCCGGAATGGCGCAGACGATGAGGATTTTCGAATAGGCGAAACCGCCGGCGAGGACGAGAAATTCACCGATGAAGCTGTTGGTGCCGGGAAAGGCGAGGGAGGACAGGCAGAATACGCCGAGGAATCCGGCGAAGACCGGCATGAACTTCCCGAGGCCCGCCGCCGCCCCGAGTTCGCGGCTGTGCAGCCGTTCGTACACCAGGCCGACCGCGATGAACAACGCGCCCGTCGTCACGCCGTGGTTGATCATGACGAGGATGGCGCCGTCAATGCCGTTGGCGTTGAGCACAAAGATGCCGAGCGTGGCGAACCCCATGTGGCCGACGCTGGAATAGGCGACGAGTTTTTTCAGGTCGCTCTGGGCGAGGGCGGTGAATCCGCCGTAAAGGATGGCGATGACGGAGAGCCAGAGAATATAGGGGGCGAACACCTGCGTGGCGTAAGGCGTGATGGGCAGGCAGAAGCGGAGGAAGCCGTAGGTGCCCATCTTGAGGAGCACACTGGCGAGCAGCACACTGCCGGCGGTCGGCGCTTCGACGTGGGCGGCGGGCAGCCACGTGTGGAAGGGAAACATCGGCACCTTGATGGCGAAGGAAATGAAGAAGGCGGCGAAGACCCAGAGTTGAAAGACGGCGGTATAGGGGTGGCCCATCATCCCGGGAATGCTGAAACTGCCCGTCTGGAGGCGCAGCGCGATGAGCGCGACGAGCAGGAAGACCGAGCCCGCCATCGTATAGACGAAGAACTTGATCGCCGCGTAGACCTTGCGCGGGCCGCCCCACACCCCGATGAGCAGCGCCATGGGGATCAACATGGCCTCCCAGAAAACGAAGAAGAGGATGGCATCCAGGGCACAAAAAACACCGATCATCGCCGTTTCCATGACCAGCAGGCAGATCATGAATTCCCTGACCCGGGTCGTGATATAGCGCCAGGAAGCCAGCACGCACAGCGGCATGATCAGGGTGGTCAGCAGCACGAGCAGTAGGCTGATCCCATCGACGCCGAGCGAGTACTCGATCTTCAAGCCCGGAATCCACGCCCGATGTTCCACGAACTGGAAGGCGGCCGTATCGGGGTTGAACCGCCAGAACAGCGGCAGCGACAGCACGGCGATGACCGTGGTCGCGGCGAGCGTCCACCAGCGTTGGAGGCGTTCGCCGGGGATCAACGCCAGGCCGGCGGCGGCCACCAGCGGACTGAAGATCAGCACGCTGAGAAAGGGCAGGCCCTCGGTGATGCGGGAAAGAGTCATCGCAGGACGGATTTGGCGAGAAACAGCAGGACAAGTACGAGCACCGCCCCGACCGCAAACACGGCCGTGAGGTTCTCCTGCAGCGAGCCGCGCTGGGCGGCGCGCAGCCGGGTGCCGACATGGCGGATGCCGGCCGCAAAACCGTCGACGGCCCCATCAATGATGCGGTTGTCGAATACGGCCGAGAACCGGGAGGCCGCCATCAGGGGCACCAGCCCGCCGACGCGGTAGACTTCACCCACGCACGTATCGATGAACTGGATTGGCTTGCGGGCCAGCCAGAGGAAGGCGCGGCCGCCGACGCGATAGGGCCAGTCGAGGTCGAGGCTGATCTTGGCTTCGGGCTCGAGTTTCTTAATCAACAGGAAGAACCCGAGGGCCGTGAAGAGCAGGATCTGAAGCGTCTCCGAGACGTGGTAGGACGTGTAGGGATGGTAGTCCACCGGGAAGGGTAGCATCCGGTAGAGATACGGCGTGTAGCAGCCGATGAAGATGCAAAGCGCGGAGGTGATCGCCATGGCGGCCATCATGTTCCACGGTGGCTCGGCGGCGCGCTCCCACGTTTCCTTGGTGCAGTGGTTCTTCCCGAACCAGATGAAATACGGCACCTTCAAACCGGTGTGCAGGAACGTACCGGCGGACGCGAGCATCAGTAGGAAGGCAGCCCACAGCTTGTGCTCCTCGAACCCGGCCTGGACGATCATGGACTTGCTCACGAAACCGCTGAAAAGGGGAAAGGCCGAGATGGAGAGCCCTCCGACAAGGGTGAAGACAAACGTCCACGGCATCTTTTGATATAGTCCGCCCAGATCCGTGAACTTGCTGCGGCCGGTCATGAACAGCACGGAGCCGCAGCCCATGAAGAGGAGGCCCTTGTACAGAATGTGCGCGAAGGCGTGGGCCACGGCGCCATTGATCGCGAGCTGGGTGCCGAGACCGACCGCGGCCACCATGTAGCCAACCTGGCTCACGATGTGGTAGGCGAGCAGGCGGCGGCAGTCGTTTTCCAGCACCGCATAGACGACGCCATAGAGCGCCATGATGACGCCGAGCACCACGAGGATCTCCATCCCGGCAAAACCGCGGCAGAGCGCGTAGACCGCGGTCTTCGTCGTGAAGGCGCAGAGGAAGACCGAGCCGTTGAAGGTGGCCTCGCCGTAGGCATCGGGCAGCCACGCGTGCAGCGGCGGCACGGCGGCGTTGAGGATGAAGCCGATCATCACCAGATAGGCCGCGGTCGACGGGTGCTGAACATCGAAGGC
>JBIJCX010000255.1:0-12373 GCA_044344465.1 Opitutaceae bacterium | reverse complement strand
AATGCGGCGTCCCGGGCCCTCGGGCTGAACCCTGACGAGGCCGAGGCGCTGCTGGCGCTCGGCCATCTGCTCACCCTGCAGGGCGCGCGACCGCAGGCGGAGGCGGCACTGCGTCGTGCGCTGGCCGCTTTGCCCGAGGACAACCGGATCGCGCGGGCGTTGGGCATTTTCCTCGGCCGGACCGGACGGGTCGAGGAGGAGCGCGTCATTCTCCGCGACGCCCTGAAACGCAATCCGCAGGATCCGCTGTTGCACTACGACCTGGCGATGACGTTTGCGAACTACGGTACCACCGCCGTGACTCCGGCCGATGTCACGGCGGCAATCGAACAGCTCGACGCGGGCATTGCCGCCCAGCCCCTGGGCAGCCTGCTGCTCTTGAAGGCGGCGCTGGTGGCGGGCTGCCGCGGCGATCTTCCGGCGATGCGCGCCCAGCTCGACCAGTTGGAAAAACTGCCGCTGGCGGAACGCACGGAGGACCGGGCGGTTTTCATCGCGATGTGGGGCGGCCTGCTCGAACGAAATTCCAGGCGTGTCGTGGCGGCGGGCACGTTGACGGCGAAGAATTATTTCGAAGACACCGTCGTGCCGCGCCGGTCCAAGGACTGGGCGCTCGCGCTCGCGCATCGTCTCGACGGGAAGGAAAACCTGGCCCGGCTCGACTGGCAGAAAGCCGAGTCCGTGCTGCGGCAGCGCCAGCGGGAGGATTCCAACAACCAAACCTATCCGGTTGAACTGGCCGCCACGCTGGCCTGGCTGGGCCGCAAGGACGAGGCGGCCCGCGAAGTCGCGCCCATCGAGGCGGCGTGGCGCGAGGAACTCACCCCGCCGCGAGCCCGCACGCTGGCGCTTTTTTATGGCGCCGTCGGCGATGCGGCCAAGGCGGCACCGTATCTGCGGCGGGCGATCGTCTCGTCGGTCTTTACGACGGCTTACGCCCTCCGGCTCGATCCGTGGTGGGACAAACTCCGCGGCCAGCCGGAGTTCGAGGCGCTGCTGAAGGAACCTGAGCCGAAAATCTGAACGGCCGGAGAAACGCTCAACGCTCAACATTTAACTCTTAACGCTCAATGACCAAACCGCGCCTCAAATCACGGAGTGTGACCACTTGAGCGTTGAGCGTTCAGCGTTGGACGTTGAGCGTTTTGCGCCCCGCGGCGGTCGCGTAGGTCAGGTCTGTGACCTGACCTCTGGGGCGGGCGGTGGCTGGATCATCGTCGCGCCGATCGCCGCTCGGCCGGAATCAGCGGCTCTTGGACAGGTCAAAGACCTGACCTACCCCGGATGAGCAACGCCAGCAAAGCCGTTTTCCTATCATACGCGTCGCAGGACGCGGAGGCCGCGCAGCGCATCTGCGCAGCGCTGAGGGCCGCGGAGGTGGAGGTGTGGTTCGATCAGAACGAACTGCGCGGAGGCGACTCGTGGGATCAGAAAATCCGCCGGCAGATCAAGGAGTGCGCGCTGTTTCTGCCCGTCATCTCGGCCAGCACGCAGGCGCGGCGCGAGGGCTACTTTCGCCTCGAATGGAAGCTCGCCGACGATCGCACGCATCTGATGGCGAAGGGCACGCCGTTCCTCGTGCCGGTGTGCGTGGACGACACGAAGGACTGGGACGCGATTGTCCCGGACTCGTTCATGGCGGTGCAATGGACGCGTTTCGCCGGGGGCGAAACGCCAAATGCGTTCTGCGAACGCGTGAGATCGCTGCTGGCGGGAGCGCCTGCTCTGGAGCCGGGGCGCTCTCGCCCCGCTGAACGCGGCGAGGGCGCCGCGTCTCCAACAAATCGGCGGGTGGGCCGGCGCGTCCCCGCGGCGGCATGGGTCGCTGCGACGGTCGTGCTCGCCATCGCGCTGGGCATTGCCTGGCAACGGTGGACGAAGCCGGCGCCAGCGGCGAATGCGGGCGCGGGGATCCATTCGCTTCGCTCAGGGCAGGCTTATAGCCCGCCCAACACCACGGAGAAGGCTGCGTTGTGGCCAAGCGATCTGGAGTTGCGCCGGGCCGTGACGATGCTCAGCGCCACCGAGGCCAATTCCGAGGATTTCGCCCTCGCCGAGGAGATCGTGAAAAAGACGCTCGTGAAAAACTCCACCGATCCCGAGGCCGTGACCGTGATGGCGCGCGTACAGGTCTCCTACCTCTTCCGCGGCTTCGACCGCAGTGACGAGCGCCGGGCCACCGCCCGCCGCTACGCCGAGCGCGCGGTGCAGCTCGCGCCCAATGAGCCCGAGGCGCTCGCCGCGCTCGGCGTGTTTCACTTCCAGCGGGGCGGCAACGCCGATCTCGCCCGCGAACTGCTGAACAAGGCGATCCGGCTCCGGCCGGACGAGCCCTACTACTACCGCCACCGCGACAACGCGCTGTTTATCGATCCGCGCGTGTCGGCGGCGGAGGCGATCGCCTCGGCCGAGAAAACCGCCGAACGCTTCCCGCGCGACGCCCTCGCCCAATACGAACTTGCCCGCCACTACCGCAATCTCGGCCGGATCGACGATTGCGAGCGCGCCATCGACCGCACGCTCGCCATCGAGCCCATCGCCAACGCCATCGGCTGGAAAGCCCGCATCGCGCTCAATGTGCGCGGCGATTTTGCAGAAATGAAGGCGTTGCTCGAACGCATTCCGCCGCGCATGCGCTCGATTGAGCGGGTCGTTATCAGTCGCTGGATCTACTCGATGGCCGGGACCGACCGCGAAGACGGGATCGAGGCGTTGCAGAGTCTCACCAACCCCTGGATCGAGGATTTCTATTACGTCGGCCCCAAAAGCCTCCTCATGGCCGCGTTGCTGGAGGCGTCCGGCAAGCGCGAGTCAGCCCGGTTGCATTTTGAGGCGGCGCTCACGGAAACCCGGGACCGCCAGGCGCGGGCCCCGGCCAACCTGTCGCTGCGCAACATCGAGACCTGCGCGTTGCTCGGTCTCGGCCGCATCGATGAAGCCCGCGCGGCTAACCGCGTCGTGATGGAGTCCGTGCGCCGCCCTTATCGCTACGACCCGTTTGACACCTGGTGGTTCAGCTCGATCCCGCGCTGCCTGCTGCTTGGCGATCGCGAGACGGCGATCGAGTTGCTGCGGGAGGCCGCCGGCGGCGCGACCGCGAGCCCCAGCGGTCGCATCCCAACCGGGGAATCCCGCGTCAGCGGCCGCGCCGCGGTGCGGATGGCGATGAGGCAGGACACCCGCATGGCGCCTTTCCGTTACGATCCGGAGATTGCCGCGCTGCTCGCCGAGCCGAAAAAGGACACGATGATTGCGCCGCCGAGCGAGGCCGGCCAGCTCGCGGCGCGGGCGCTCGCGCTGTTCACGAAAATCGGCTTCACGCGCGACGATCTCGCGCCAGCGGAGGATTTCGCGCGGCGCGCGACGGACAAGGAGCCCGACAACGCCGCGGCATGGGGAGTGCGCGCCGGGGTGCAGTCGGCGTGGATTTTTCGCAACTGGGACTTCAGCGAGAAACGCCGGCAGGACGCACAGACATTTGCAAACCGAGCCCTTTCCCTCGATCCCAACGAGCCCGAAGCGCTCCTCGCCCTGGCCCACGTGCTGCGCGCGCAAGGCGCTGCCGATCAGGCTGAGGCGCACGTGCGACGCTCGCTGGCGGCGAATCCGTCGCACATCCGACTGGCGCGGGCGCTCGGCTCCATGCTCGCGATGTCGGGCCGGACGGCCGAAGCGCGGACGGTCTTGCTCGAGATTGCCCAGCGTGCGCCTCGCGATCCACTGGTGCGTTACGAACTGGCGATGAGCTATGCGGATTTCGGCCCGGGCGGAGCCGATCCGAAAAATCTGGTGTCCTCGCTGGAGCAGCTCGACACGGCGATCGGCATCCAGCCGTTTGCCTCCGCGCTGATCGCGAAGGCCGTGCTGATCGGCGGCTGGCGCGGCGATTTGCCCGCGATGCGCGCCATGTTGGAGCAACTGGACAAGCTGTCGCTCTCCGACCGTTCTGAGGATCGTTCGGTGTGCGTGGCGATGTGGGCGGGATTGCTGGAGCGGCGACCTGAGCGGGTCGAAGCCGCCGCGGCCCTGACGGCACGCACCTACTTTGAGGACCTCATCCTGCCCCTGCATCCCAAGGCATGGTCGCTCGCGCTTGCCCACCGGCTCGCGGGCAAGGAAAACCTCGCGCGCCAGGACTGGCAGGCCGCCGAAGGCGTGATGCGCCAGCGCCTGAAAGACGATCCCTCCAGCGCGGCCTACCAGGTGGAATTGGCCGCCACGCTCGCCCAACTCGGGCAACGCGAGGAAGCCGCGCGGTTGGTGGATCCGGTCGAGCCGGTTTGGCGGGAGGAAAGCAACCGCGGTCGCTTGCGGCTGCTGGCGCTCTACTACGGGGCCGCCGGCGACGCAGCGAAGGCCGCGCCGTATCTCGCGGCGTCCATCGACCGCGGCGTATTCATGTCGCGCAAAGTGGTGCGCCTCGACCCGTGGTGGGACAAGCTCCGCGGCCAGCCGGAATTCGAGGCCCTGCTGAAAGAGCCGGGGAAATGAACGGGAAAACGCTCAACATTTAACACCTAAATTTTAACGCATCAGTGAGGAAGGCGAAAGGCTCCGAAACTTGAGCGTTAAGCGTTGAACGTTAAACGTTGAGCGTTCCCCATTCCTCCCACCCACCCATGATTCAGCCCCAACCCGACGCGCTCGGCAGCGCGCCCGTTTCCCCGCCGCCCTTCGACGAGGACGCTTGGGAAGATCTGCTCAACTACATCGAGGAGAAACGCGTCATCCCGATCGTCGGGCCCGAACTGCTCCGCGTGGAGACCGACACCGGACCGCGGCTGCTCTATGACTGGCTGGCGGAAAAGCTCGCCGCCCGGCTCAACGTCGACCCCCGCGCCCTGCCGCAGCCGTACACGCTCAATGATGTCGTGTGCTGGTTTCTGGCCTCGCGCGGCCGCCGCGAGGAAGCCTACACCCGCCTGCGCACCATCCTCCGCGAGACCACCTTCGGCACGCCGCCCGCGCTGCGGCAACTCGCACAGATCGCGGACTTCGATTTGTTCATCACCACCACCTTCGATCCGCTCCTCGAGCAGGCAATCAACGCCGAGCGCTTCGGCGGGGCTTCCTCCACCGAGGTAATCGCCTACTCGCCGAATCGCGTGGCCGACCTGTCGGTCGAACGCGACCAGCAGCAACGCCCGGTCGTGTATCACCTGCTCGGCCGGCTGTCCGCCTCCCCGACGTACGTGATTTCCGACGAGGACACGCTCGAGTTCATCTGCGCGCTGCAAAGCGAGCATCTCACGCCGGAGAAGCTTTTCCACGCGCTGGAGCACAATCACCTGCTCCTGATCGGCAGCAATTTCTCGAACTGGCTCGCGCGGCTGTTCCTGCGGATGGCGAAACGCCGCCGGCTCTCCGATCCCCGCGACGTCGGCGAAGTGGTGGCGGACAGCCAGTCGCCGCAGGACCGGCGGCTGATGGCGTTCCTGCAGCAGGTCAGTGTGCGCACCCGGATATTCTCCGGCGCGGAAAAGTTTGTCGCCGAGCTGCACGAGCGCTGGATGCGCCGGCGCGGACCGGTGGTCGCGCCGGCGACGAGCCTGGCCCCGCAGCGCTTCCTCTCGCCGCAGCGCGAAATGCCGGACCACGCGATCTTCATCAGCTATTCGCGCGAGGATCTGGCGGCGGTGCAGCGGCTGAAGGCGGGCCTCGACGCCGCCGGGATCACGACATGGTTCGATTTGGAGCGGCTCGAAAGCGGCGATGACTACGACCGCAAGATTCACCAGAACATCGGGCGGTGTTCCTTCTTCGTGCCGGTCGTCTCGGCGAGCACGCAGCGCCGGCAGGAGGCCTATTTCCGCCGGGAGTGGAGCTACGCGGTCGACCGCGCGCGCAACATCGCCGAGGGCGCGGTCTTCATCCTGCCGGTTTGCATCGACGGCACGTCCGAGGCCGAGGCGCTGGTTCCGGAAAGATTCAAGGCGCTGCATTTCACGCGATTGCCAGGCGGGGACGTGACGCCGGAGTTTGCGCGGCGCCTGGGTGAATTGTTTTCTGTTCGGTCGCGCTAACGAGCGGCGCCGCGCGAACGCTCAACGCTTAACTTTTAACGCTTAACGCTCAATGGCTGGGACCAAATATGACTTGGAGGAGCGGCTCCTTGAATTCGCGGTGCGGATCATTCGGGTGACGGAGTCGATAAAGCGATCGCCCGCTGGAATCAACATCGCGGATCAACTGCTGCGTTCGGGGACCTCTCCCTACGGCCATCACGGCGAGGCGGAGGGCGCGGAGTCGCGGGATGACTTCATCCACAAGCTGAAGGTGTGTTACAAAGAGTTGCGCGAGGCACGGCGATGGTTGCGGCTGGTGCAGCGCACGCCGCTCGTCGCAAAGCCGGAGTTGCTCGACAGCTTGTTGACGGAGGCGGAGGAACTGGTCCGCATCTTCGCTGCGAGCATTCGCACGGCCGAAGCCAACAGGGGGAACAGGGGGAACGCTCAACGCTTAACGTTTAACGCTCAACGCCCAAGTGGAAAACCGAGAGCTGCACCGGCCCGGGCGTCACAACCATCGCCAGAAGAGGAAGCCCCGTGAGCACCGCATTCTCCGACTTAAGCGTTAAGCGTTCAGCGTTAAAAGTTGAGCGTTCCGCATCGACTGCCGCGGTCGATGCGGCGCATCCCTGGCTGGGCCTCGCCTCGTTCACCGAGGAGACGCGCGGCTTCTTCCACGGTCGCGACGAGGAGGTCGGCGAGCTCGGCCGGCGCGTGCAGCGCAAGCTGCTGACCGTGCTCTTCGGCCAGTCCGGTTTGGGCAAGACCTCGATCCTGCGCGCCGGCATCGTGCCGCGCCTGAAGCCGGAGGGTTACTGCCCGGTCTACGTCCGGCTCGACTACGGTCGCGAGTCGCCGCCGCCCTCGGAGCAGATCAAGCAGGCCATTTTTCGGGCGACCCAGGCCGCGGGCCATTGGACCCAGCCCGGCGTTTCCCAGCAGGGAGAAACCCTCTGGGAATTTCTGCATCACCGCGACGACGTGCTGCGTGATCAATCGGGCCGGACCCTGATTCCGCTGCTGATCTTCGATCAGTTCGAAGAGATCTTCACGCTCGCGCAGGGCGACGATTTCGGCCGGCAGCGCGCCGCGCAATTCATCGAGGATCTGGCGGATCTGGTGGAAAACCGCGCGCCCAGGGCGCTTGAGGCCCGGCTCGAACGCGACGAGGCAAGCATGGAGCGATTCGATTTCGCCCGCGCCGACTACCGCATCCTGCTCGCGTTGCGCGAGGACTACCTCGCCCACCTCGAGGGCCTGAAAGGCCAGATGCCGTCCGTCACCCAAAACCGGATGCGGCTCGCCCGCATGACCGGCGCCCAGGCGCTCGCGGCCGTGACCGGTCCCGGCCGCGCTCTGGTGAGCGACGACGTGGCGCGCGCGATCGTCCGGTTCATCGCGGGCGGCGCGGAACTGGAGCGCGCCGAAGTGGAGCCGTCGCTGCTCAGCCTGGTGTGCCGCGAACTCAACCACACCCGCCTCGCGCAGGGACGGGCGGAAATTTCGGCCGATCTCCTCGCGGGGTCGCGCGACACCATTCTCTCCGAATTCTACGAACGGGCGTTGGCGGATCAACCGGCGGGCGTGCGGGCGTTCGTCGAGGACGAGTTACTCACCGATTCCGGTTATCGCGAGAGCATCGCGGAGGAGCGGGTGAAAAAGGGTTTCGCCGCGGCCGGCGCGCCGCCCGACGCGTTGGCGGTGCTGGTTGATCGGCGGCTGCTCCGCGTGGAGGAGCGGCTCGACGTGCGGCGGGTGGAACTCACGCACGACGTGCTGTGCGGCGTGGTCAAGGCGAGCCGCGATGTGCGGCAGGAGCGCGAGGCGCGCGCGGCCGAGGAGCGGCGGCGGCACGAGACTGAGGCGGAGCTCGCCACCGCGCGGGCGCGCGAAGCGGAGGCGGTGCGTTCCGCCCTGTGGGCGCGAATGATCGCCGCCGGTTGCACCGTGCTGGCGCTGGTGGCGGTTGGCATGGCGGTTTGGGGGTACGTCAACCTGCGCCGGGCCGAGGCGGCCGAGGATCGGGTCGCGCTCGAGCGCGATCGGGCGCAGCAGGCCCGCGCGGAGGCCGAGAAGCTCGTCACGTTTCTCGTCGACGACCTCTACACTCAGTTGGAGCCCACGGGCCGGCTTGAAATTGTCAGCGGGCTGGCGCGACGGGCGCTAACTTACTTCGACGCACTGCCGAAGGAGCTGCGCGACGCGCGACGCGATCGCTATCGCGCGATCGCCCTCGGCCGCCTGGGCGGGGCGCTGTCACTCGAGGGCAAGACCTTGGCGGCGGAGGATCCGCTGCGCGAGGCAGAGGAGCTCTTCAACGGGCTGCGGGCGCGCGGCGAGAACAGCCCCGAAGTCGTGCTTGGGCTCGCGGCCGTGCTGCGGCAGCAGAGCCGCAATGCCTACCTGCAGAACCGGCCCGGCCCATCGGTCGAGCTTGCGCGGCGCGGCACGGTGTTGATTGGACCCCTGGCGGCGGCGCCGGGAGCGCCCGCCGCGGTCCGGACGGAACATGCCCGCAACCTGATGAACCTGGGTTTTGTCTTCATGCGGGACCGTCAGAACGGCGTGGCGATGACCACGCTCGAGCAGGCGCGCGCGATGTTTCTCCAGCTGATGAACGAACCGGCGGAGCGGCAGCGGGGGAGCATCCTGTATGCCGAGACCTGCGCCTGGATCAACGAGATCGGCCGGCTCATGGGCCGGGCCGCCGAGTTCGAGGCGCTGCTCGACGACGCCCTCCGGGTCGCTGACGAGGCAATCGAGCGGGAGGCCGGCAGTCTCGGCGCCCTGCGGTCGCGGGCGCTGCTGCGAAGTCGAAAGAGCCAAAACGCGCTCGACCGCCACGACTATTTCGCCGCCGAAAAGGTCGCACGCTCCACCGTCGCCGACTGGACGGAGTTCCTGCGCTTCGACGCGGCCAACGACACCGCGCGCAACAACCGGCGGGTGGCCTCGGGTTTCGTCGCCGAGGCGCTCTGGCGGCAGGGCCGGCTGACGGCGGCGGTCGAAGTTTCCCGGGCCAATGTGCAGGAAGTCATCGACGCAGGCGGTTCGCCCAGTACGGTGCGCGGGGCGGCGTTCAACATTGCGCGGGTCGACAACCTCGAAGCGGAACTCGGCCGTGTCACGGATGTGGAAGCGGCGCTCGCCGGCGGCAAGCGCATGCGCCAGCTCGCGATTGCGCAGGTTGATGCGGAGAGCTACTTCCGGAGCGCCGGCCCGGTTTGGGACGAAAACGTTCGCGCCGGCTTCCTCGCCCGCCTGGGCCGGCCAGCGGAAGCGCTGCAGGCGGCTAAAGCGGCGGCGCAGGGCCTTACCCGGCTCAACCCGGGCTCCGGATTCGAAAAGTCCACCCATGACAACCTGGTTCGGGGCAATGCCCGGACCCGGATGTTGTCGCACCTGGCCTTGCGGCAGTGGTCGGAGGCCGTGGCCGCGGCGCGCGACCTCCTCCAGGGACGTCCCGGCTTGGACGACACCTCGGTGGAGGCGCTCGACGGGCTGGCGTGGGACCGCGCCCAGGCGGCGATCGCGTTTGCGCGGGCTGGCGATGCCGCCGGAGCCCGCGCCCTGCTTGATCAAGCGGACGATTTCAACCGCACGCGACGCGCGGCCGGCGCCAGCGACCACGGCATCCGGCACCAGTCTGCACTCATCGCGCTGGGCCGCGGCCTGCTGGCGAGCGGGCCGGCGGAAAAGCGCGCCGCCTTCACCGCCGGGCTGGCGGAAATCGGGGCCATGCCTCCGGAGCCGCAGCAGCTCCGGTATATTCGTGAACTGCGGGCAACCTTTGAGGAGGAGCTGGCCCAATTGGCCGGGCAGTCATGAGCGATCCGGGCAAAGCCGTCTTTCTGAGTTACGCCCGTGAGGACGGGGAAGTTGCCCGGCGCATCGCCGACGCGTTGCGGGCATTCGGCGTCGAGGTGTGGTTTGATCAAAACGAGCTGCGCGGCGGTGACTCCTGGGACACGAAGATCCGCACGCAGATCAAGACCTGCGCGCTGTTCGTGCCCATCATCTCGCAGCGAACGGAGGCACGCACCGAGGGTTATTTTCGCCGTGAGTGGAAGCTGGCGGTCGATCGTTCGCACGACATGGCTGGAAACCGCGCGTTCATCGTGCCCGTCGTGATCGATCACACGCTCGAGTCCGAAGCGGCCGTGCCGGAAGAGTTCATGCGCTACCAGTGGACGCGGTTTGCCAACGGCGAGCCGGCGCCGGAGTTCGTCATGCAGGTCAAGCGCCTGCTGGAGGCCCCGAGGCAGAAGGCGGAGGTCAGAGGCCAAATGGCAGAGGCCGGAAGACAGGCGGCAGAAGGCGGACGACAGAAGTCGGAGGCCGGAGAAGAGTCGCGGCGGACGGGGACCCGGGGCATCGGCAGGGGCGGATGGATGGTCGCCGCAGGCGCCGTCGTGACGATTGGGCTCGGCGCCTATTTTGCGCTGCGCCCGGCAGCCAGGCCCACGGTCGCTTCCGCGGCCCCGCTCCCGGCTTCGGTCGCGGCGAAGCCGCCTTTGGAGGTGGTGGCCGCCAAATCCATTGCCGTGCTGCCGTTCACGAACATGAGCGAGGAAAAGGAAAGCGGCTTCTTCTCCGACGGCATGCACGAGGACATTCTCACCAACCTCGCGCTCATCCGCGAATTGCGCGTCGTGTCGCGCACTTCGGTCATGCAGTATCGGGTGACGACGAAAACCGTGCGACAGATCGCCGAGGAGCTGGGCGTGGCTTACATCCTCGAGGGCAGCGTGCGCCGGGCGGGCAACAAGGTGCGCGTAACCGGTCAGCTGATCCGCGCGGCGACCGACGAACACGTGTGGGCGAAAAGTTATGACCGTGACCTGACGGACGTGTTTTCGATCCAGAGCGCGCTCGCGACCGAGATTGCCGGGGCGCTTTCAGCCGCGCTTTCACCCCAGGAGAAACAACTGCTCGGGCGCCGGCCGACGGAAAACCTCGCCGCCTACGACGCCTACGTGAAGGCGCGGGAGCTCCGGCAGCGGGGCACACGCCCGACGCAGGTGCAGGCTGGCCAGCTGCTGGAACAGGCCGTGCAGCTCGACCCGAAGTTTGCCGGGGCGTGGGCCGAACTGGGCGCACTCCACGCGCAGACCTTTTTCTCCGAGGTCGATCAGTCGCCGGCCCGGCTGGAGCGGGCCAAGGCGGCCATCGACACGGCGGTGCGGCTCGCCCCCGATGCGCCCGAGGTGATCGAGAAACTCGGTGACTACCACTACTACGGATTTCGCGACTATGATCGGGCGATCGAGCAGTATCAGCGGCTGGCCATCCTGCGGCCCAACGACGGGGTGGTCGCCGGCTCGCTCGGTCTGATCCGCCGGCGACAGGGGCGGTGGCCGGAGGCGCTGGCCGCGCTGCGGCGCGCGGTCCAACTCGAGCCGCGCAACCTGCGCTACCTGCGCTCGGTGTATTCGCTGGCCCTGAGCCTGCGCCTTTACGACGAGGCCGCGGCGGCCCAGCAGCAGGTCGTGGAACTGGTCCCCGGTGACCTTGGCGAGCGGGCCCAGCTGGTGGCGATTCCGTTTGCCGCCCGCGGCTCGACCCGGGAAGGCAACGCCTGGATCGCGCAGTTGACACCGGAGCAGAAGCGCGATCCGACGCTGCACCGGCTGCGCAAGAGCTGGCTGCGCGACACGGGTGATTTCAGTGGATTCATCGCGCTCGACCGGGAGATGCGGTACACGGACCAATTGGGATTGGCGCGGGGCAGCGAGGACGCGGAGGCGGCGCTGGTGTTCGCCGCGCTCGGGAATCGTGACGCCGCCCGGGCTCGCGCAGCCGAGGCGGCGGCGGGACTCAAGTCCGCGTTGGAAGGACAGCCGGCCAATGCGGGCTTCTGGTCCCTGCTCGGCTTCATGCACGCGTTGCTCGGCGATCGCGCAGAGTCGCTGCGCTGCGCGCAACGCGCGAAGGATCTGGTGCCCGAGACGAAGGACGCGCTTGCCGGGCCCGGCTACAGTTTGACCTACGCCACTTGCCTGGCCTGGCTCGGCGACAAGGACCAGGCCCTGACCGAATTCGCCCGGTTGCTGCGCACCCCCTGGGGGGAGAATATCCACTCCGCCAAGTCCGGCCCGGCGTGGTTTCCGCTGCGCGGCGATCCACGCTTCCAGGCGCTGGTCAACGACCCGAAGAACAACGCGCCGCTGCTGTGACGGGTGACCGCAGGCTGGGGCGAAGGGCGTAACGCCCGACACTTGACGCTCAGCTGATGAACGCGGCCTGGCTTGACCGCGACAGGGCGGGCGCAACGCGCATTCCTAAATTGATCTAAATACCTGATAAGGAAGGGCGGCTCCGATTTTGCGGGACATGGGGAAGAAAATGATTTTTGCTGGCAGGCA
>JBIJCX010000256.1:0-12373 GCA_044344465.1 Opitutaceae bacterium | reverse complement strand
TGGATTTGGAGATACGCTTCAGGCGCTTCCGTGTCTCGGAATCGATTCGGACGGAAATCTGTATCCGCGGTTCTTCGTCACTGCGGAAGCCGCTCATGTCGAATTCCGCCAGAGCCATCCGGATCGCCTCGCTGGCGGAATTGAACCCGTGGGCTGCGCGGATGGCTTCGATCTTCTCAGTGAGGGAAGCAGGAAGGTCGATGGTCAGAGGGGCGGAGGCGGATTTCATGTGCGAAGCCACCACGGCAACGGATGGGGCATGAGGTGTCCAGCGCGAGATTGAGCACGTGCGAATCGCCGAGGGCGAGTGGGACTGCGGTCACCCGCGGGCCGGCACCTTGAGCTTGGTGCGAATGTGAAGGGTCACCTCCTGGACATCAAACAACACAAAGTGACCGACCTTGTGGTAGGGAATCCGCCGCAGCTTTGTCCATGAGCGGAGGGTGCGAATCGACGGCTCGCGACCAGTGGGGAAGATCCCGCAGTGCCGGAGGCCGTTGATGTCAGTGAGCGTGGAGGAGACAGTTGGTGAAGTGGTTGGTGTTTCCATGCACCTGGTGACACACGTCAACTCGCCCTCCGCTCTGCCTTTTCCGGCGTCGGGAATGGCAAAGGCGCCGTGCTCTCTGCGCACTCGTCAACTGGCACGGGATTGGCCCGACGTTTGGGCATGATGCCGAAGAACAGCTCCGCCTCGGCGGGATCCTTCAAGTCGAGGTAGTGCTTGCGGATGATGCTCTCGGAATTGCCGGCTTGCAGCGCGGCTTCACCGATGGAGCGAAACTTCGCGACGAACATAGAAATATAGGTGTGGCGCATCACGTCATGGGTCAGGTCGAACTTCTCGACGGCCTTTTCGCGGAGGTGCTGGAGGTTGGCGGGAATGATCGGATTCTTCTCCAAGGGGTAGGCGCGCAACCATGCCGCCAGGTTCGGCTGGATTGTAATCGTGCGCGGCTCGCGGATCTTTGAGACCTCGCCGTCGATCCGAATGAAGCCCTCCGCCAACCGGACGTGCTTGGGCTGGAGCCGGGCGATTTCACCGGTGCGGAGGCACGGACGGATGCCCGCGAACAAGCACAGCGCAAAGAATGGCACTGCCGCGGGATGGCTGGTTTCGACGAACTCCATCAGCTCCTGCGCCTGAGTCGCGGTGAGTGTTTGCGCGCCGCCGCGGCGGCGGCGAATGCGATGGGCGGGAATTTTGACGAGCGGATTCTCAGCGATCCAATCGCGCTGCTGGGCGAATTTGAGAAATCCCGAAATCACGCCGCGGCGGTTATTGTAGGTCTTGCGTGAGGCCCGGCCGAATTCGAAGTACGCCACCAGCCGGGCGGGCGTGAGATCCGACACCGTGACGACTGGGCAGCGCTTGGGCAGCCGGTTCATCTCACGACGCAGCCGCACAAGGTACGGTTCCGAAATCAGGTCCTGAGCGAGTTCGTGCTCTTTGAGCGCGACGTAGTCCGCGATCGCCTCGGTGATCGATTTCTGCCGTGCAGGCTCGCGGTAATTGGCCAGGGCGTAGTCGACCCAGAAGGAGAGCGAGTGCGGCTTGCCGGACAGCCGCTTGAAGACCGCCTCCGCCTCGTGCAATTGGTCTTCCGTCAACCGCGTGACGGTGGGGCGGACGCCGGTCGCGCCTTGGAGGCGCTGGATTTCGAGGGTGTCGACTTCGACCTTGGCCTCGGCGTGGGTGGCAAAGTTCTTCCGGATGCGCTTGCCGTCGAGCCAGCCGGAGACGCGGAAAACGACATCCCCGGAGGGATTCGTGAATTCTGAGATGGTGAACGAAGCGGCGTGATTCATGCCTGATTTGCCACGTCAACTGGCAAATCGGCTGTCGGGTCTGGCCTCTCAGAGGTAAAAACTGGCGGAGAGGGAGGGATTCGAACCCTCGGTAGCCTTTCGACTACACGTGATTTCCAATCACGCACATTCGACCACTCTGCCACCTCTCCGGGTGTCTGCCCGGCACCGGGTGAAGTCACCAGTTACCGGACGAGTGGTCATAGAAGGGTGACGCCCCACCTGCGGTCAACGGTAAACCCGCGGTGGGTCGAAACCTGGGGTGTACGCTCGGGAGGCTGGCCGGCATGACCCTGACGCTCCTTGACCGTCGATGGGATTGTCTTCAAGCGCCGCTGTCAGCGGTTTGAGGCCGCTCTTCTAAGCGCCAACCTTTTAGGGGTTTTGGGAAAAGCGACTTGCGCGGTCGGGTGTGCGCGCCAACCCTGCGGAGGTTTTTCCTTCAACCCGCACTGCCAACCATGGTCACCGCCAACACCGAACTGGGCTTCAATAGCAAGATTGAGGGCGACTTGGTCGTTTCCCGCGCCGATGCCGTCATCAACTGGATTCGGACCAATTCCATGTGGCCGATGCCCATGGGACTTGCCTGCTGCGCCATCGAACTGATGGCGGTGGGCTCGGCCCGGTTCGACATCGCGCGCTTTGGCGCGGAAGTGATGCGCTTTTCTCCCCGTCAGTCCGACTGTATGATTGTCGCGGGAACGGTGACCTACAAGATGGCCCCGCATGTCCGTCGCATTTACGATCAGATGATGGCGCCCAAATGGGTGATCGCGATGGGCGCGTGTGCCAGCTCGGGCGGGATGTATCGCAGCTACGCGACGTTGCAGGGAGTCGACCGAATCCTGCCCGTCGATGTCTACGTCAGCGGCTGTCCCCCGCGGCCGGAGGCACTGCTCGACGCGCTGATGAAGCTCCAAGCGAAGGTGAAACGCGAGCCGGCGACCAAGCGGCTGCTTTCGGCCTGAATGCTGCTCCTCGCTCCGAATTAACCGCATGTCCGCTGACGCCACCACTGCTCTCCGGGAGAAGTTTCCGCAGGTTTCTGTTCGGCCAAGCGCCGACCATCCTGCGGTAAACGTGCCGATCGGGGATCTCGTGGGCGTGCTCACTTGCCTGCGCGATGAATTGGCGTTCGACCTGCTGATGGACCTCACGGCGATCGATTGGGCGGAGGGCACGTCGCCGCGATTCACGATGGTTTACCACCTGTACTCGACCACGCGCGCCACCTACGTTCGCGTGGCGGCCAACTGTCCGGATGACACCGAGCCGGCGGCGCCCAGCATCGTCACGCTCTGGCACGGAGCCAACTGGCACGAACGCGAGTGCTACGACATGTTCGGCATCAAGTTCACCGGTCATCCCGACCTGCGCCGGATTCTCATGTGGGACGGGTATCCGTATCATCCGCTGCGCAAGGAATTTCCCCTCGCTGGCATCGAGGCGCCGCTCCACGATCCTGAGATTGGCGCCGAGACCGGCACCAAAGTGATTGCCGCACCGATGGCGGGTGGGCCGTTCGTGGCCGCACCGGGCGAGATCAACCTGACCGAGGCCGAACCGCGCGCGAAGGACGAGAGCTGGAACGAGCGCCACGCCCAACCGGGCCAGAGCGAATTGCGGCAGGTGAAAGAATAGCCCGACCATGGCCGCCGAATTTTCCTTCCCCGACAACGCCGCGAAAACTGCGGACGCCCGTGCCGGGCTTGCCGATCGGGCCGAGCCGGAGTTCAAGACCGAGAAGATGTCACTCTCGATGGGACCGTCGCATCCCTCGACGCATGGGGTGCTGCGACTGCAGATGGAGCTCGACGGCGAAATCCTGACGAAGGCGGATCCCGTCATCGGCTACCTGCACCGCGGCGACGAAAAGATTGCCGAGAACATGACCTACAACCAGTTCGTGCCCTACACGGATCGGTTGGATTATCTCGCCCCCCTCGCCAACAACATGGCTTACGCCATCGCCGTTGAGCGACTGGTCAAACTCGAGGTGCCGCCGCGTTGCCAGGCTATCCGGGTCATCACGGCGGAGATGGCGCGGATCTCGTCGCACTTGATGGGGCTTGGGGCCTTCGCTCTCGATGTCGGGGCGTGGTCGGTGCTGCTCTACACGCTCAACGAGCGCGAAAAGCTCTACAAACTTTTCGAGGAACTGACCGGGGCGCGGTTCACGACCAGCTACACGCGCATCGGCGGGGTGTCGCGCGATGTGCCTGAAGGCTGGCTCGGCCGGGTCAACGCCTTCTGCGACCAGTTCCTGCCGATTCTCGAAGAGACCCTTTCGCTCCTCACGCGCAACAAGATCTTCATGGATCGGACCGTTGGCGTGGGCGTCATTGCGAGGGAGGATGCGCTCGCATATGGCCTGACCGGCCCGAATCTGCGCGGTTCCGGGGTCCCGCTCGATCTGCGCAAAGACCGGCCTTACTCGGGCTATGACAACTACGAGTTCGACGTGCCGGTCGGGACCAAGGGGGACTGCTACGATCGTTATTTGGTGCGCGGGGAGGAGATGCGCCAGGCGGTGCGGATCATCCGGCAGGTGGCCGCGAAGTTTCCCGGCGGCGCGTGGTATGCAACCGACGCGAGAAAAATCTTCGCTCCGCCGAAGGACAAGGTTCTCTCCTCGATGGAGGAGCTCATCCAAAACTTCATGCTCGTGACCGAGGGCCCGCAGATGCCGGCCGGCGAGGTCTATTTCGAGGCAGAGAATCCGAAGGGCATTCTCGGGTTCTTCATCGTGAGCAAGGGCGGCGGCGTGCCCTGGCGGCTCAAGATTCGCTCCCCGTCATTCTGCAACCTCTCGATCCTGCCGAAAATCTGCGTCGGCTGCCTGATCTCGGATGTGGTCGCGATCCTTGGCTCGCTCGACTTCGTCATGGGCGAATGCGACCGGTAAAAATTGCGGGGCAATTTTTTGATGAACCTGAAGCCTGAAACTCTCCGTCGCATCGACGAGGTCATTCCGCACTACCCCGTGAAACGGAGTGCGGTGCTCCCGTTGTTGCATCTCGTGCAGGAGGATGTCGGCTACATCTCACCGGAGGCGACGGAGTGGATCGCGCAGAAGCTGGAACTGCAGCCGATCAATGTGCACGAGATCGTGACGTTCTACCCGATGTTCCGGCAGCAGCCGATCGGCCGGCGGCATGTGAAGGTTTGTCGTACGTTGTCATGCGCCCTGATGGGCGGCTACAAGACGTGCGAGACGTTCGAGAAAGAGTTCAGCACCCATCGCGGCGCAATTTCGCCCGACGGCGAGGTCACGATCGAGTTTGTCGAGTGTCTCGCCAGCTGTGGCACCGCGCCCGTCATCATGATCGATGACGAACTCCACGAAAAGGTCGATGCGGCCAGGGCGAAGGTCCTGAGCGATCAGATCAAGCAGGAAGCCGCACAGCGGCGCTGATCGGCGATCCACCATCGACCCACGCGATCCCGCAATTACCGCATGCCCGCTCCCGAACAACGTCGCATCATCTTCCGGCACATCGACGAGCCCGGCTACACCAACGATCTGGCGTGTTACCTGCGCCACGGCGGCTACGAGATGTTGAAAAAAGCCGTCACCCTGCCGCCGCCGGCGATCGTCGACGAGGTGAAGCGATCCGGTCTGCGCGGGCGCGGCGGCGCCGGCTTCCCGTGCGGCGTGAAATGGACGCTCCTGGACCGGAAGAGCGGCAAGCCGATTTACCTCGTCGTCAACGCCGACGAATCCGAGCCCGGCACGTTCAAGGACCGTTACATCATCCACCAGGATCCGCACCAGCTGATCGAAGGCATGATGATTTCCGCCTGGGCGAACAACGTGAAGCAGGCCTACATCTACATTCGCGGCGAATTCCCGCAGGGGGCGCGGATTCTGGAGCAGGCCATTGCGGAGGCGCGGGCGGCGAATTTCTGTGGACCCAACATCCTGGGCACGAATTACGGGTGCGAGATCTACGTTCATCGCGGCGCCGGCGCGTACATCTGCGGGGAGGAAACCGGCCTGATCGAATCGCTCGAGGGCAAGCGGCCCTATCCGCGGATCAAGCCCCCCTATTTTCCGGCGGTGCTCGGGCTCTACCAGTGCCCGACGATCGTCAACAACGTCGAGACGCTCTGCCACGTGAAGCACATCCTGGAAATCGGTGGCGATGCGTTTGCCCGGATCGGCACGCCCAACAACACCGGCACGCGCATCCTCTGCGTGAGCGGCCACGTGCAAAAGCCCGGGTACTACGAATTCGAGGTCGGCAAGATCACGATGGGCCAGCTCCTGAACGAGGTCTGCGGCGGCCCGCTGCCCGGCCGGAAATTCAAGGCGGTCATCCCCGGCGGCTCGTCCGCCAAGGTCCTGAAATTCGGCGAGACGTTCACCTTGAAGAACAAGGACGGCTCGACGCGCACCCTGACGGTCGAGGAGATCCCGATGGACTTCGACACCTTGGCCGCCTGCGGGACGATGGGCGGCTCTGGCGGCGTCATCGTGATGGACGATTCGGCCAACATGGTCGAGGCGCTCGCCAACATCAACGCATTCTACGCCCACGAAAGCTGCGGCCAGTGCACCCCGTGCCGCGAAGGCTCGCTGTGGATGAAGAAGATCACGGCGCGAATGGTGCATGGCGCGGCGCGGGCCGAGGATGGCGCCCTGCTGAAGAGCGTCGCCGATCAAATCGCGGGCCGTACGATCTGCGCCTTTGGCGAGGCCTGTGCCTGGCCGACGCAAAGTTTCGTCCAGAAATTTGGCGACGAGTTCAAGGCCTACCCGGAAACGAAGAAAGCCGCGCAGCCGGCCGGCGCCCTTGCATTGATCTGAGCCTTTGCCCACGGAACACACGGAATACACAGAAATGAAAACCATTCGGACCAATTCTTCCGTGTTTTCGGTGTGTTCCGTGGGCCAATCCTGAATCTACGGTCATGATCGCTCCGCCCAAACCCGACCTCGTCACCATCGTCATTGATGGCCAGGCGATCGCCGTGCCGAAAGGGACCAATGTCATCGAGGCCGCCCGGCTCGTGGGCGTGGACGTGCCGCATTACTGCTACCACCCGAAGCTGTCCGTCGTGGGCAACTGCCGCATGTGCCTGATCGAAATGGGCCTGCCGGTGCTCGATCCGACGACGCGCGCGCCGATGCTGGATTCCGTGTCGGGCAAGCCGCAGATCAACTGGATCCCGCGTCCGCAGATTGGCTGCGCGACCTTGGCCATGCCCGGCCTGCACATCCGCACCAACACGCCGCAGATCAAGGACTGCCGCGAGGGCGTGATGGAGTTCCTGCTCATCAACCATCCGCTCGATTGCCCGATTTGCGATCAGGCCGGCGAGTGCAAGCTGCAGGAACAGTCGACTGGCTACGGCCGCGGCTATTCGCGCTTCATCGAGCAGAAGAATGTGAAGCCCAAGCGCACCCAGCTCGGGCCGCGGGTCATGCTCGATGACGAGCGCTGCATCCTGTGTTCGCGCTGCATTCGCTTCTGCAAGGAGATCGTGAAGGACGACGTGCTCGGCTTCACCGACCGCGGCAGCTATTCGACGCTCAGTTGCTTCCCGGGCCGGGCCCTCGCGAACAACTACTCGCTCAATACCGTCGATATTTGCCCGGTCGGCGCCCTCACCTCGACCGATTTCCGGTTCAAGATGCGGGTCTGGTTCCTCAAGCAGACGAACAGCATCGACCCCGAGTCGAGCGTCGGCGCCAACACCGTCGTCTGGTCGCGCGAAGGCGCCATTTACCGCCTCACGCCGCGACGCAACGACGAGGTCAACGACACGTGGCTTTCCGACAGCGCGCGCGATCTCTACAAGGCGGTCCGCGCTCCCGACCGGCTCACGACGGCAAAGGTGAACGGCGCCGACAGTGCGCTCGAGTTCGCGGTCGCGGCGGTGGTCGATCTCTCCAAGGCCAATGCGGGCGCGATTGCCGTGGTCGGCTCGGGTCGCAGTTCGGTCGAGGAACAGTTTCTCACCCGGAAACTGGCCGACGCCCTCAAGGCACCGGCGCATCTCGTCAGCCGGGTGGGGCAGGGCGACGGGATCCTGATCTCCGCCGATCGCAATCCCAACGTCCGCGGCGCGCTCGTCACGGGCCTGATCAAGTCGCTGCCGTCCGCGCGGCTGACTGACCTCGGCCGGCAGATCGACGCGGGAACGATCAAGGCCATCGTGTCCGTGGGCGAGGATCTCGCCGCTGCCGGGCTCGGTGCGGCGCAGCTCGCCAAGGTTGCGCTGGTCTATCTCGGCACCCACGCCAACGCCACGAGCGCCGCCGCGAAAGTGATCGTCCCGACGCTGACCGTGTTCGAAAAGAGCGGCACGTTCGTGAACCAGCAGTTCCGGATCCAGAAATTCGCCCAGGCCGTTCCGGGTCCCGTCGGTGCCACCGACGATCTCGTCGTGCTGGCGCAGTTGGTCGCCGCGGTCACGGGCACGAAGATCCCGGCGGAGAGCAACGCGCTCTGGCCCGTGCTGGCGACGGAGGTGCCGGCGCTCGGATCGGTGCGATTCGCGGACCTGCCCGAAACCGGCTTGCTCCTTGACGGGGCGCCCTGGTCGGCGCTGCCGTTTGCGGAGGGCGAGACGCTGCACTACAAACCCGCGACCGGGCCTGCCGCCGCGACGCCGAATTCCTGAAATGGTCGATTTCTATCTCCAGCTTCATCCGTTCGTGCAGGGCCTCCTCAAGGGGCTTGCGGTGATTCTCGTGATATTCCCGCTGGGCGGCGTGTGTTCGATGGCCGAGCGCAAGGTTTCGGCCTGGATACAGGATCGCCCCGGCCCGAATCGCGCGATCGTGCCGTGGCTCGCGTGGATCCCGTTTTTCGGCAAGTTCCTCCAGCGGCTCGGGCTTTTCCACGTGATGGCCGACGGGGGCAAGATGCTCTTCAAGGAGGATTCACTGCCGGATCACGTGAACAAGTTCTACTTCGTGCTCGCGCCGATCGTCGCGATGATTCCCGCACTCACGACCGTCACGGTGGTGCCGTTCGGCGCGTATCTCGACCCGGCCGGCAAAGTGATCCCGCTGGTGCTGGCCAACGTCGATGTCGGACTGCTCGCCGTGTTCGCGGTGGCCTCGCTGGGCGTCTATTCGCTGATCCTCGCCGGCTGGGCCTCGAACTCGAAGTATCCCTTCCTCGGCAGCGTGCGCGCGTCGGCCCAGCTGATCTCGTATGAGCTCTCAATGACGCTGTCGGTGATTCCCGTTTTCCTCTGGATCAACGCGCCGGGGGCCGAGGGCACGATGGGGCTGGGCACGGCGGTCGAGTTTCAGAGCCAGCCCGGTTTCTGGGGCGGCATGTGGTTCATCTTCCTCATGCCGGTGTCGGCGTTTATCTTCCTGACCTCGCTGTTCGCCGAGACGAACCGCCAGCCGTTCGACATGCCGGAGTCGGAAGCGGATCTTGTCGGCGGCTTTCACACCGAATACGGCGCGTTCAAATGGGGCCTCTTTTTCGTGGCCGAATACGCCAACATGATCATCGGCTCCGGGGTGTTCATCCTGCTGTTTTTCGGCGGCTGGAATCCGTTGCCGTGGGTCTCGATCGCCGATTTGGTCGGCGGGTTGCACCACACCTCCGGATGGGCGTTCTGGGTGAACCCGTTTGTTGTCGGTTTGATCTCGATTCTCATCTTTCTCGCGAAGGTCATCGTCATGATCTTCGTCTTCATGTGGGTGCGCTGGACGGTACCGCGCTTCCGCTACGATCAGGTGATGGAGATCGGTTGGAAGAAACTGCTGCCGCTGGCCATCGCCAACCTTCTCGCCTATGCGATCGGCATCGCGATCATCCAGAAATGAACCGCTGAACCGCACCCACTCGTCCCATGGCCGTCATTCCCGTCGAACGCAAACCGCTCACCCTGGCCGAGCGCACGTACCTGCCGCAAATCATCGGCGGGCTGGTGACGACCTTGCGGCACTTCGTCACCCCGAAGCAGACGATGGAATACCCGGAGCAACGACCGGCGATCCCGCCCGGCTATCGTGGCGTCCCGACCTTGGTCAAGGATCCGCACGGCCGCGAGAAGTGCGTCTCGTGCCAGCTCTGCGAATTCGTCTGTCCGCCCAAGGCCATCCGCATCACGCCGGGTGAAATTGCCGCCGACGCGCCCACCGGCCACGTCGAGAAGGCGCCCAAGGCCTTCGACATCGACATGCTGCGCTGCATCTACTGCGGGCTGTGCCAGGAGGTTTGTCCCGAGGAGGCGATTTTCCTGCAGAACCAATATTCGATGACCGGTTACACGCGCGAAGAGATGGTCAATCACAAGGATCGGCTTTACGAACTCGGCGGTACGCTGCCTGACCAGCATTTCAAGTGGGACAAGAAGAAGGCCGCCGAGGTGGCCGGCAATGCGGGGCACTGATTGCCCGGTCGCGAGTAGTGAGCATGAAAACCAAACACCCGATCAAACCACCCACGTTCAGCAAAATTCCCACTCGCTACTAATCCCGATGGGCAACTTCCTCTTCAATCTTTTCGCTGTCTTCACCGTCGTCGCGGCCGCCGGCGTCGTGGTGAACAAGAATGCCGTCAACGCCGCGATGTGCCTGCTGCTCGCGCTCGTCGGTGTCGCCGGACTCTTCATCGCGCTCAACGCCTACCTGCTGGCTTTCGTGCTCCTGCTGGTTTACGCGGGCGCGATCGCCGCGTTGTTTCTCTTTATAGTCATGCTGCTCGACACCAAGGGAGACCAGCGGCCGCAGCTGACGAAAATTCCTCTGGTTGCGCGCGGGCTGGCCTTCGCCCTCGTGGCGATCGGGGTTGCTTCCTTTGGCCGTCTGGAATCGCCCGATCCGGCCACGGTGCCGGCGCTCGGCGCCTCGCTCAAGCTCTACGCCTACCAGCTTTTCACGACCTATCTGCTGCCCGTGCAGATTTTGGGCTTCCTCCTGCTGATCGCGATGCTCGGCGTCATCGTGCTGAGCAAGAAGTTCGAGGGCATGGAGGACATCAAGTGATCCAGCCAACGCTCAATGCCTACCTGTTCATCAGCGTGCTGCTCTTCGCGATCGGACTGCTGGGCGTGCTGATCCGGCGCAACACGCTGGTCGTGTTCATGTGTCTCGAGTTGATGCTCGTGGCCTCGACCCTGGCGCTGGTCGCATTCTCCCGCTTCAACGGCACGATGGATGGCAACGTCTTCGTGTTCTTCATTCTCACCGTCGCCGCGGCCGAGGTCGCCGTGGGCCTCGCCATCATCGTCGCGCTGTTCCGCAAGCGTGAGACGATCCAAATCGACCAGCTCAATTCGCTGAAGAACTGATGCGCCGGCTCGCATCACCTTTCATGTTCACAGACCAAACAGTTTGTCATTCTGAGCGCAGCGAAGAATCCAGTTGGACTTCCGCCGCGGGATGTGGACTCGAGTCTCCTGCTGGATTCTTCGCTGCGCTCAGAATGACAGGGGCAGAAGGACGCCATCCATGACCATGCTCCAGTACGCGATCTTGGTTCTGGTTCTCCCGCTTGCTTCGGCCGCGATCATCGCGCTGTTTCTCCGGCGGGCGGGCGGGCTTGCGGCGGCCACCTCAGTGCTCACGGCCGTCGCGATCGCGGGCATCGCCGTGATCCTTGCGGGGCATGGCGAGCGCTTTGAAGCTTCGGTCGAATGGCTGCGGCTCGGGAGCTTCTCGCTCTCGCTCGGCATCAAGTTTGACGATCTCGCCGCGCTCATGCTCTCGATGGTCGGCGTCGTCGGCCTGTGCATTCATGTCTTTTCGCTGGGTTACATGCGCGAGGACGCGGCCCGGGCGCGATACTTCGGCGGACTCTCGATTTTCATGTTTTCGATGATCGGCATCGTTCTGGCCGACAATCTTTTCATGATGTTCATCTTCTGGGAGCTGGTCGGATTCAGTTCCTGGCTGCTGATCGGCCATTGGCACGAGAAACAGTCTGCGAGCGACGCCGCGAAGAAGGCGTTCATCGTGAACCGGGTCGGCGACTTTGGCTTTCTGCTCGGCATCGTGATGTGCTACTGGGCCAACCACACGGTCAACCTCAGCGAACTGGCCGCACTCAGCGACAAGCACGGTCTTGTGTTCAGCACGCTGATCCCGCTGCTCCTGTTCTGCGGCGCGGTCGGCAAGTCCGCGCAGATGCCGCTCCAAGTCTGGTTGCCCGATGCGATGGAGGGTCCGACACCCGTCTCCGCGTTAATCCACGCGGCCACGATGGTGGCGGCCGGCGTCTACATGCTCTGTCGGATCAACGTGCTCATGGTGCCGGACGCGCTCACGGTCATCATGTGGACGGGCACCGCCACCGCGCTTTACGCGGCGCTTTGCGCGATCACGCAGAGCGACATCAAGAAAGTCCTCGCCTATTCGACGCTGTCGCAGCTCGGTTTCATGGTCGCAGCGTTCGGGTTGGGCTCCCTAAGTTCCACCCACGATCATGGCGGGACGGCGCACACGGTGGTGATTGCCGCCGGGGTGGGTGCGGCGATGTTCCACCTCATCACCCATGCCTTTTTCAAGGCGCTGCTCTTTCTCGGCTCCGGCTCGGTCATCCATGGGTGCCACCACGAGCAGGACATCTTCAAGATGGGCGGACTC
>JBIJCX010000591.1:0-3558 GCA_044344465.1 Opitutaceae bacterium | reverse complement strand
CAGTTTCGCGGGGCGCGGGATCTGCTCGACGAGCACGGCGACGCCACGATCGGCATCCGGGCCGACGGCGGGCTCGCGGGCGAGGCGGCCGTGCACGGGGCCGCGGCGCGCTGGATGGAGTGGTCGTGCCAGCACGATGGCTCGCTGCGGCGGACGCGCATCCGGTTCGAGAATCCCGGCGGCCCGCTGCCGTGGTTCGTGCGGGCGAAGAACCCGCTCACCGCGTTTGCCTTCCATCGCGAGCGGACGCAGCCGCTGCCCTCGGGCGGATTGCTCCAGCTCGAGCATGTGCTGACGTTTACAAACGCGTGAACCTCGACCGTCGATCGTTCATGCGTCACGCGGCCCTGGGTGCCGTGGGCTTGTCGGCCGGCGCGCCGATGCGCGGCGAGCCGGCGATGGCGGCGCTGCCGGGGTTCGACGAGCGCGATCCTGAGACGTTCTGGCGGGCGGTGCGGGCGCAGTTTCCGCTGTCGCCGGATCTCATTTATTTCAACACCGGCGGGCTCGGACCGGCGGTGCAGGCGGCCCTGGCCACCGCGGCGGAGACCACGCGCCGCCTGCAGGAAAAATGCGAGCATGGCCATGCGTTGTTCGAAGGCGCCCGCGCCGACGTCGCGCGGTTTCTCGGCGCCGATCCGGCCGAGATTGCGTTCGTGCGCAACGCCACCGAGGGCAACGCGATTGTCGCCGCCGGCCTGCGGCTGGTGCCGGGCGATGAGGTGATTTTCGAGTCGCATGCGCATCCCGGCGGCTCATTTCCCTGGTTCAACCAGGAGCGGCTGCGCGGCGTGGTGGTGAAGCTGTTCGAACCCGACGTACAATCGGCCGCCGGCAATGTCGCGCGGATCGCGGCCTTGCTCACCCCGCGCACCCGGGTCGTGCAGGTGTCGCACGTGACCGCCCCGACCGGCATCGTCATGCCGGTGGCGGAGATCGCGCGCCTGTGTCGCGATCGGGGCGTTTGGTTCCATATCGATGGGGCGCAATCGGCGGGCATGTTTCCTTTTTCCTTGCGCGAGCTGGGCGGCGATTCGTTCGCGACGAGCGGCCACAAGTGGATCGGCGGGCCGCATGAGACGGGCGTCCTTTGGGTGCGGCGCGATCGGCTGGACGACGTGGCGGCGACGCTCGTGGGCGCGTATTCGGGCGAGCTGGACTTTCTGCCGGGCGATCTCCGGTTGGCGCCGACCGCGCTGCGCTACGAATACGGCACGCGCAACGCCGCGGCGATTCTCGCGCTGGCGGCGGCGATGCGCTGGCAGGAACAGATCGGTCGCGATCGGATCGCGGCGCGCGGCCGGGCGCTCGCGGCGCAGGTGCGCGCCGGGTTGACCCGACTGCCGGGGATCGAGATTCTCACGCCCGCGGCACCGGCGCTCAGTGCGTCAATGATTACGTTTCGCGCGCGGGCGCTGCCCTTCGATCGCCTGTTCGATCGCCTGTTCAAGGATCACGCGATGCGCTGCCGGCCGGTGTCGGAGCAGAAGCTCAACGCGGTGCGCGTCTCCACCCACCTGTTCAACACCCCCGCCGAGTGCGCCGCGCTCGTGGGCAATGTTGAAAGAATCCTGCGCACCGCATGAAAAATATCCGTTGCCCATCAGCCAGATTCGGAGGGCGACCACGGATGAACACGGATGGACACGGATGCGCCGGGCGTAGTCGGAGATTGGGGATGGGGCGGGGCAGAGATCATATCCGGCCATTTCCAAGCCAATCAAACCGGTGGCCCACGGAACACACGGAACACACGGAAAAAGACTGCTCGGGTTCCGTGTCTTCCGTGTGTTCCGTGGGCAATGGTCCTGGCGATTTGCGGCCCGGCGATGTGCGCCGGAGCGGCAATTTGAAATCACTCGATCTCCACGATCATCTCGATCTCGACCACGGCGCCGAGGGGCAGCGAGCCCATGCCGACCGCGGCGCGCGCGTGCCGGCCGCGATCGCCGAACACGGCGACGAGCAAATCCGAACAGCCGTTCAGTACCTGCGGGTGCCCTTTGAAATCCTCGGTGGCGTTGACGAAGCCGCCCACCCGCACGATGCGCTTCACTTTGGCGAGTTCGCCAATCTCGCGTTTGAGCGTGGAGAGGAGCGCCAGCGCGGTGATCCGGGCGGCATCCGCCGCGGCCTGCTCGGTGGCGTCGCGCCCGACTTTGCCGGCGATGATCTTGCCGGCGGCGTCCCGCGGCACGTGGCCGGCGAGAAACACGAGGTTGCCCGAGCGCACGGCGGGCACGTAATTGGCGATCGGCACATTGGCGGCGGGGAGCTTGTGCCCGAGGGTGGCGAGTTTTTCCTCGGGCGTGGCGGCCGGGGCGGCGCACAGCTGGGCCACCAGGGCGAGGGCGAGGACGGCGCGGGGGTGGAGGAACAGTTTCATCCCGCAACTCTGGGCCTGCGCCCGACGGTGGCGAGACGACTTTTTATGAACATCACGATCGCAAAATTCTTCCCGGCGCTCTTCGCCGTCACGCTGGTGGGGTTCGGTGCCGCCGGGGCGGCGGAGCCCAGGCACGACCTCTACCTCACCGTGAACGTGAGCGGGCAGGGGCAGGTCATGGGGAGTCGGGGGCCGGCGCGGAGCGGCCTCTATCGGTCGATCGACCGGCAGAATTTCGAACATCTGGGTCCGAATCATATCCGGGTGCTGACGCTGGTGCGGGATCCGCAGGAGGCGGACGGCCTGCTGATCACCGCGCTCGACGGCGTGGTGCGTTCGCGGGATGGCGGGCGCACCTGGCACATCCTGACCGGCTGGACCATGACCGAGCCCAAGGGCATCGCCCTCGACCCGCACGCGCCCGACGATATCTATGCCGGGCTGCCCGACGGCATCGCGGTCTCGCGCGATCGCGGCCGGACGTGGGAACGGCGGAACGATGGTATCCGCCGTGCTTACACGCATGCGATCGCGGTCGATCGCACGCGGGCGGGCCGGTTGCTCGCGGGCACGGAGCTCGGCCTTTATCTCTCGGAGGACGCGGCGCGCACCTGGCGGCTGGTGCACGCCACCGGCAAGGTGACGACTGACCTCCGCCAGTCACCGCACGATCCGCTGGTTTTCCTGGCGGCGACGACCAGCGATGGCGCGCTCCGGTCGAACGATGGCGGCGCCACCTGGCAGCGCATCGCCGGCGTTCCGGCCACGTCCACGCTGCACAACTGCGATTTCGATCCGGGCGATCCACGCCGCCTGCTGGTCTGCGGCTGGAACGCGGGCATGCTGGTATCCGAGGACGGCGGGCGCACCTGGACGGACCGGAGCGCCGGCTTGCCGAACCGGGAGATCTGGAGTGCCCGGCTGGACCCGGATTTTCCGGGCCGGATTTATGCCGCACCGAATCTCGCGCCGCTGCAGGTATCGGATGATCTGGGACGCACCTGGCGGGCCGCGGCCTTTGAGAAGGCCATCGTCTTCAACCTCGCCTTTGTCCCGCGCCGGTGAACACCGCTCCCCTATCACGATGAAACCTTTTCGTTCCACTCTTAGCCGTAACGACGCAACGGAAGCTCATACTTCCAGCGAGACAGTCAAACCCAACGGGCAGTGTA
>JBIJCX010000254.1:0-12407 GCA_044344465.1 Opitutaceae bacterium | reverse complement strand
TGACGTTTTTTTTGGATTCGGAGGCCGAGGCGGTGACGTTATTGACTTGGGACAGACTCGAAGGTGAAAGCAAGAGTGGTGAATTTCAAGCCGGGTTGCATCGGAACCGCGTGGCCGCGGGCGCGAAAATCGCGGAATTCAGCAGCGGGCGGCGATTGATCAGTTCGGACATCGGAAAATGGAAGCGTCACGGTTGAGGAAAATTTCGGGCTGGTCCAGCCCAAGCGCTGTCTTGGCCAAAAAACGAGCACCATTGCCAAAGAAACGCGCAGGCGGCACCGTCAGACGGACGCGACAAGCTCCGCAGGTGGCCGGGACAGGCAGCCATAAGAAACGGCTCCGTTGTAGCCCGCCGCGTGAGCGGCGGGAGGCTGGAGGCCCCTGCTACAAAGCCCGACGTTTCTTCCTCTCCGCAGCAAAACGCTTTTGCGGTTGGGGCTGAAATGTTCGAGCGCACTCAATCCACGAGCAGTTCGCTAATCGTCCACGACGAGTCTTTTCGCGCCGCGGTATTGCGGATGATGACGTAACGCCCGCGGGTGCCGTCGGGCAGCGCGATCACCGTCTTGTTGCGCTCGCCGTCACTGGCGACACAGGCGCTGCCGGGGGCCTTCGGATCGTCGGTCACAAAAACTTCGTAGTGTTCGGGATACTCATCGGTCTTGCCCGATTGATCGAGCGTCAGCCGGCGCAGCGGTCGTGAGAGCTTGAAATCGATTTCCAGCCATTCGCTGCCAGCAGTGGCCACGCTCCACCGGGAGCCGGCCTTGCCGTCGAAGATGTTCTTCAACTGACCGGCGCTGCCGGAGGCGCGGAATGCCGGCGGGCCGGCCAGGTTGGCGTTGATCGCCTGGACGGCGTAGCGGGCGACATCGGCGAGGGCGGCATCGGTCTCGAGCGATTTGGCCAGCGCGAGCGCGGTGGCGTTGTTGCCGCGATGCAACAAGAGCGCGAGCCGCTGGCGCAGGCCGGAATCCCGGGTGGCGGCGAACAATTTGGAAAAGATCGTGGTGAGTTCGGGGGACCAAGTTTCGCGATTGCGCTCCAGGTACCGCAAGGCCCCCTCGACGGCCCTCGCCCGGGCGGAGGCGACGGGCGATTTCTCCGCCACGGAGACCAGAGGCAGGAGGGCGGTGCGGTCGGTCCAGCGGGCCAGCGTCGCAGCGGCGGCGTCGGCGACGGCGGCATCGTTGCACAGGGCAAGGCGCGCGGCACAATCGGCGCTTGCGGCGTCTTCAAACCGGGACAGCGCGGGGAGCAGGCGAATGCAGATGGCGGGCGTGGCCTGCTCGATCGCCGCAAACACGGGTCGCGCGCGTTCGGCGGCATTGGGATTGCGCAGGGTCACGCTTACGAGCGCACGCAAGGCGCGCGATTGCTCGTTCGCATCGGTCGCCGCCACGGCCCAGGCCAGCACGAACATCTGTTCGGAGGGCGGGGCGATTTCGCCCAGCGCACCCACCGCCGCAGTACGAACGGCGACATCGGGATCCTTCCGGCAGCGGACGAGCAGTGGGATGCCCTCGGTCATGTTCCGCAGCGCGAGCTGCTCGATGAGCGGCACGCGCCGGGCGGCGGGGCCGCTTCCCGCTCCGGCGAGCACGGCGGCGGAAACACCGGGGCCGTTGAGGCGGGCGAGGCTCTGGCGGGCGAGTTTCGCCGTGGCCGTGTCCTCGACCGCCGCGAAGCCGGCGAGCAGCGCCACCAGTTCCGTGTTTCCGGGCACGTGGCCAAGGGCCGTGATGGCCGCGGCGCGCACGGTGGCGTCGGTGTGTCTGGTCGCGGCCACGAGCGCGGGAATCGCCACAGCTTCGCCCCGGCGACCGAAGGCGGTAAGGACGGCCGCTTGCGTGGGGATGTCCCAAGCGGGGAGGTTTTTGGCCAGCGAGGCGACGAGGCCGGGGGCGGGATGCGCGCCGATGGCTTCAATCGCCGTCTGCTTCTGGGTCCAGTCGGCGCCGGCGAGCGCCTCGGCGATGCGAGCCGCGGCCGACTCAGGCTCGAGGTCGATCAATCCGCGCAGGGCGGTCGCGCGCTGGTGCGCGGGCAGGCGCGAATCGCTCTGCAACTCGCGGTAGAGGGGCGCGGCATCGGTGGCGGGCAACCGGCGGGCGGCGGCGAATTTTGCCTCGACCACCGCGGCGGCGGCAGGGAAGGGCGCGGCGTGGAGCGCACCGAGCGCGGCGCGGTCGCCGATCTGGCCAAGGGCGGTGGCGGCGGCCGCCGAGGTCGCGGCGTCGGACTGGCTGAGCAACCCGCCGAGCGTAGGCACGGCGGCGGCGATGCGACGGTTGCCGATCGATTGGATGAGCGCGAGACGCGTGCGGCCGGTGGCGCTCGCCAGCGCGGCGACAAACGCCTCGTCGATGGCGCCGCCGGCCACCGGTTCCAGCGCGAGCCGGGCAAAATCGACCTCACGGTCGTTGGTCAGCATCGGCGCGATCACGGCCAGCGTGGCAGCGTCCACGGGGCGCGCGGGGGCGACGGCGAGAACCGTGCCGAGTCGCTGGCACGCGGCCTGGCGTGCGGCGGGGGTGGCATCAGCCCGCCGCAGGAGGCTGACCAGCTGCGATTCGATGCCGGCGAGTTTGCCCGCCTGGGTTCCGGCGGCGGCGATGTCGCGATCGAGGGCCTCGAGCGCTTTTTGCCCGCCGGCATAATCAAGCGTGTGCAACGGTCCGGACGCGGGCGTCGATGCCGATGCGTCCGCCGCGGTCTCGGCCGGAGTCGTGCAACCAACGCCGAGGAGTGCGATGGCAGCGCAAGCGGCCGGAAGGAGATGGAGGGAGAAGTTTGAGCGCATGGCGGAAGGGTGGGGCGGAGGTGCGTTCAAAGGAGGGCGTAGGGTGCCCGGCGCGGGCGGTCGAGCAGGCGGGCGGCGACGGGATCGCCGACGATTTCCTCCCGCGCCGGATCCCAGCGGATGGGGCGGGCGAGTTTTTCGGCGATGCCGCTCAAATGGCAGACGGTCGCGTTACGATGGCCGACCTCGACGTCGGCGATCGGCCGCTGGCGGGTCCGCACGCAGGAAAAGAAATCGCTGTGGTGATCGTCGCTCGCGTAGAGGTGGATTTCCTCGCCGCGCAACGGGCGTTTCGCGAGCGACGGCGGATCGGTTTCGAGCAGATCGCCGCGCGAGACGCCCACCATGCCCTTGGTGCCGGTGAACTCGATCATGGACTTGAGGCCTTCGTCGACGCGCTCGACGCGGACGCCGGTCGCGTAGATGTGCGTCTGGTAGGGCGTGCCCTTCCAGCCCTTGGGGATGAACTCGACGGGGCCCGAGTCGTCCATGCCCAGGGCCCACTGGATGATGTCGAAATGGTGCGCGCCCCAGTCGCCGTTTTTGCGGCCGCCGTATTCGGTGTAGCATCGCCAGCCGCCGCCGTAGTTGCCCAGGATGCGCTTTTCATGGTAGGGCCGCCACGGCGTCGGGCCGAGCCAGCGATCGTAGTCGAGATCGGCGGGCACGGGTTGCTCCGGCAGCGGCCGGGCCGGCGGGAACTCGCCGAGGCGGGTGCGGATGTGCTTGAGGTCACCGATGAGGCCATTGCGGATGAACTCGGCGGCCTTGCGGAAAGAGGCGTTGGAGCGCTGTTGCGTGCCCGTTTGGAGGATACGGCCATGCTGGCGCGCGGTGTCGACGAGGACCCGGCCCTCGCGGACCGTCAAGGTGAGCGGTTTTTCGCAGTAGACGTCCTTGCCCGCGAGCATCGCGGCGCGCGCGACGGCGGCGTGCCAGTGGTCGGGCGTGCAGACGAAGACGACATCGATGTCGTCCCGGGCGACGAGTTCCTCGTAACGCGCATAAAGGTCGACGCCCCGGTAGTTGCCGCCCGCCTTCTTGCCGCCGTAGGACTTCTCGATCCGGTCGCGCATCTTTTCCGCCTTGCTGCGCCAGACGTCGCACGTGGCGACAATGCGGCAGTCGTCGCGGCCGAGGAGCGTGCCGGTGTGGGAGCTGCAGATGAGCCCGTTGCCGACGAGCCCGACGCCCAGGACGTTGCTCGGGGCGTTGCGGCCGAAGAGCGGGGAGGTAAAAACGTTGGGCGCGACGGCAAAGGCAAAGATCCCGGCGAGGCCGCGCTGGAGGGCGGTGCGGCGGGTGATGGGAGCGGGGCTCGGGGCGGAGTGACGGCGGGTTGCAGACATGGGCGGAATTGGGCTCTGCGCCCCGGCGGGCGCCGGAGCGAAGGCAACGAGAGGAAGTTGAAATTTGGCGACGGGCGACACCTAATGTGCGCGAGACGCACCGGGGCGTCTGGGCGTCTTTTGCCGTAAGCGCGGCGTCGATTGGCGGCTTCGCGGGCCCGGCTGACCCCAGTCTGCTTGGCTTGGATAAACCCGGATCCCCCGCAAAATTCCGAGCTACGCTTCGCAGCGCACAACAGCTTGCACGAGTCACACGCAACCCTTCGGCTTTCGGGTAGTCGCAACGGCCCATTCTTCCATTCTGAGACCATGAAACCCAACACGCCCCCACGAGCATCCCAGCCGGTTTGCGGCTTGGTCCAGGGCGTGCGTTGCGCAATCCCGTTCGCCGCCGGTCGGACGCGCCACTCGACCGTGGACAAGGCCTTAAGCTCCCTGTGGGGGTCCAGTGGGATATGAGTGGGACATTAGTGGGGTATCGTAAGCGCGTCTTTCCGCAACGCACCGGAGCGGAATCAGTGGTGGCGAAAGCTGAAATCACTTTCCGAAACCTGACCCTGCGCATGGCCGCTGCGCATGGCCGACCCTGGCATGGCCTCCGAGGCCCTGAGGGGGCGTCTAAAAAGGTCTGTCATTCTGAGCGCAGCGAAGAATCCAATCGGATCGACGCGGCGTTTTCCGAGGTGCGAATGTCCAAGTGGATTCTTCGCTGCGCTCAGAATGACAATCAGGGAGCCCCTTTTTCGACGCGCCCTGAGGGGTTTGTCATCTAATGGATGACAAAGTGGCTTTCCCCTGCGCGAAGATTTGCGCTGCGTTGCCTTTCCGACGATGCCAGCGTTTCTTCCGCAAAAAAGATGAAGGCGCTGCAACTACAGCCTCAGGAAAACTGGATTCTCATCCGACACGGTGGTCAGGGTCTGCGTATGCCGAACCAGTCCCCACCGGCGACGCGCGAACTGGGCCGGCGGTTCTGGACGGCGCCGAATTCATTCGTGCACCGGAGCATTTGGGCTTCGATCGCGCCCGGCAGAAAGGAAGCCACGTCGTCCTTTGGCGCGGCGCTGCGCTGGCGTTCGCGACCTGTTCGCGCCGGGATTCATGTCGACCGGGCCCCGCGTGCCAGATGTCGGCGAGTCGGCCGGCTGCGTCATGGTTGGACTGCGTTTCCTGAGTGCCCTGGCTGGCTTGTGCGTGAAGAAGAAGGTCACGGTCAGGCAAGCGTGGCGCGCGCACAGTGCGGCGAATGAAGGAAAGGCCGAACCGATGCTCCGATCCTGCCAACTTCTTGCGCTCGCCGCCGGCCTCATGCACGGCGCATTCGCGAACGGAGCCGTCGAGGCTGACGTGATCGCGTTGCCGCCTTTCCTCGTCGAGGAGACGGCGAAAGGTCTGCCGTGGCGCTACGCGGAGGTGGACGGTTTGGAGGTCTTGTCGTGCTGCCCGGAGCGGCTCACCCGCGAACTCATCGCGAACCACCACCGTCTGCACGTCCTGCTGGGCGAACTGCTGCCGCCCGCGCTGCAGTTGAACATGACCGAGCCGCGAATCCTGCTTTTCGTGGACAGTGCGCGACAGCCCCCGGCGTCGCAGGAGGTCGTTGCCGAAATGGTCCGGAGCGCCGCCGACCAGCTGCGGCTCGACGCTGTCGTGGAACCGCCCGACTCCGGTCGCCTGCGGCGCCGCCCGCCGCCGCCGCGCTACACCTTCCTGCCGAATCTCCGGCTGTGGGATCGTGACGCGCAGGCGCTGTTCGCCATCGTGAAAGAGAGCGAGTTCGACGCCAACCGCGTCGCGCTCACGGCTGACTACATTGCCTATCTGCTCCAGAACCGGCTGCCAGCCTTGCCCCCGTGGTTCGTCAGCGGCGTGCTCACTCTCTATGCGCAGGCAAAGTTCACCGAGGACGCGCTCACGCTCGACCCTCTGTACTGGCCTCCGAGTTCGGGCAGCGCGGCGCTGAAATCAGGTCCGGAGGCGAACCACCCGTTGCTGCCGCTGGCGGAGTTTTTCGCGGGCGAACTCTCGCCGGGCGGCACGGCGGCGGGCGAGGCGCTGGCGCTGTGGCAGGCGCAGGCGGCTTGGTTGATCCGCTGGGGACTCGGCGGCCGCGGTGCGCCACGGCGCACGGCGTTGTGGAAGTTCACGGCCCGGGCGGCGGTCGAGCCGGTGACGGAAACGCTTTTTCAGGAATGCTTCGGCGTCGATTTCGCGGCCGCGCAGGCGCAGCTCGCGTTGGATCTCACGGCCGCAACCCGGGAACGGCTCGCCCTCCGGCCGGCGCAACGGCCGCGCCTGCCGGGATACTCGTTGCGCACGGCCAGCGATGTGGAAATCGCGCGCATCAAGGGCGACTGGGAACGGCTCGAAATCGGTTTCGTGAGGGCGCAGTTCCCCGCGCTCGCGCAAAAGTATCTGGAACAGGCGCGCCGCACCTTGATGCGCGCCTACGACCGCGGCAGCCGCGACCCGCGGTTGCTCGCGGTGATCGGCCTGTGCGAAGTCGATGCCGGCAACGATGGCGGCGCGCGCGAATTTCTCGAGGCTGCAGCCGTGCAGTCCAAGACCCTCCGGCCGCGGGCGTGGTTCGAACTCGCGCGGCTGCGCTTCGCCGCGTTGGGCGCCCAAAAGACCGGCGCCGAACTCCGTCTCACCTTCGAGCAGGCCAACGAGGTCTTCACGCCCTTGCTGGCAACCCGTGGGCAGAATCCGCCGCTGGCCGAAGTCTACAATTTGATCGCCGAGGTTTGGGCGGTTTGCGCCCAAGCGCCGACGCGGGCCCAGCTCGCCGTGCTCGAGGAGGGCGTCCGCAGTTTTCCGCGCCGCACCGAACTCGTCTACCGCACGGCCGAACTCAACGTCCGCCATGGCTTCACCGACACCGCCCGCTGGCTGATTACGTTGGGCCTGACCCTGGCGCCCGACGCCCCCGCCCGCGCGCGCTTCGAGGGATTGCAGGCGCGGATGAACGCGGGCAGGTAACAGATTCTGCCCAAGGATCGGGGCCGGATACCGGCGAGGAAATCATCGCCGGGCGCGCAACCCCCGGGTTGCACGTTTCGACCAGTCCCTATGGGATAGCCGGCAACCAATGACCTCGCTCCTGTCTTCCGCCCGAATGTTTCACCGCGATCTTTTCCGCCGTACAACCGGGATCGCCCTGCTGGCACTGCTGCTGGGTGGCGCGACGCTCTCCGCGGCGGGCAAGCCCAACATCGTCTACATCATGGCCGACGATCTGGGCTACGGGGAGCTGGGCAGCTACGGCCAGACGAAGATTAAGACGCCGAACCTCGATCGCATGGCCACCGAGGGCACGCGGTTCACCGACGTCTACTCCGGCGCCCCGGTCTGTGCCCCGTGCCGCGGCGTGCTCATGACCGGCAAGCACACGGGTCATGCCTACGTCCGCTCCAATGGCGGCGACTACAACCTGCCGCGCGCCGAGACGACCGTGGCTGAGGTGCTGCACGGGGCAGGGTACACGAACGGCTTCGTCGGCAAGTGGAGTCTGGGTGACGTCGGCAGCGCGAGTACGCCGCTCAAACGGGGCTTCGACTACGCCTTCGGCTTCTATAACCAGAGTGCGGCCCACGCGCAGTACCCCCCATCGATGGATGAGAACGACCAGGCCATCGCGCTCCCCGAAAATGCCGACGGAAAGCGCGGCACCTACGCGCACGACCTGATGAGCCGCCGCGCGTCCGACTTCATCCGGGGCTCGAAGGATCGTCCTTTCTTCCTGTACCTCGCTTACACGTTGCCCCACGCGGAAATTCTCGTGCCCGAGGATTCGCTCGCCCCTTACCGGGGGAAGTTTCCAGAGAAACCATTTGTGAACACCGGTGCCGGCTACGCCTCGCAGCCCGAGCCCAACGCCGCCTTCGCGGGGATGATCAGCCGCCTCGACCGCGATGTGGGCCGGGTCCTGGCGCTGCTCAAGGAACTCGGGCTCGACGACAACACGATCGTCTTTTTTACCTCCGACAACGGCCCGGTGAGCGTGGGTGGCCGCGACTACGAATTCTTCAACGGCGCCGGCCCGCTGCGGGGCCGCAAGGGCGGGCTCTATGACGGTGGCATTCGCGAGCCGATGATTGTGCGCTGGCCGGGCCACGTGCCAGCCGGGAAAGTCTCGGACGTGCCCTGGTACTTTGCCGATGTGCTGCCGACGCTGGCCGAACTCGGCGGAGGCAAGCTGCCCACGGGGATCGATGGCCTGAGCGTGCTGCCGACGCTGCTCGGCCGCGAGCAGCCCGCGCTGCTAAGCCGGTTCATGTACTGGGAGTACCCGGCGGGCGGCTTCCGCCAGGCCGCGCGGCGGGGTGACTGGAAAGTTCTGCGCAGCGGACTGGACGGCCCGCTCGAACTCTTCAACCTGCGCGAGGACATCGGCGAGAAGAACAATGTTGCCGGCGCTCATCCCGACATCGTCGCCCAATTCGACGCCTACCTGAAGACCGCCCGGGTCGAATCCGCCGAATACCCGTCAACCGGAGACAGACCAAAAAAGAGCAAGAAAGGGATCAAGCAGCGGTAATCCGGGGGGACCGACTGGGTGAAGGTTCAATCGGCCACGATGCGGCCGGCGGGCACATCCGGATCGACCGCGATCAGCCGGGCGGGCGGGCGACACCAGTTGTCTGAGATTTTGACCGGGCCGGTCTGGCGGCCGGAGATCCGGACGTGGACCGTGGCATTCGGCGCGGATCGACCGCCGTGAACCCAGGCCTCGGATACGTCGCGCAAATGCATTTCCTCGGTGTGATCCGGCGCCCGCTCCGCCTGCCAGCCGCGGATTTCGAGTTGCGTGACGTCGTGACACACCAGGCCGGGCCGGGCATCCGGCGTGACGGTTCCGACCTGGACATCGTGCAGGCGCAGCCCCCGGACATGGCGGCAAAAGAAGCCGAACGCCGGCAGGCGTCCGAACATCTTGTACTCGGGATAATCGGTCTCCTTTTCCGGCGGATCGCGGCGGGCGTCTTCGGGCCCGCCGCCGCCCGCAAACGACAGTTGAATCCCGGCCAACGTCACGTTTTCCAACGGATGACCGGGCAGCCCGGCAATGGCGCAGCCGGTGATGTCGCCGCCATCGCCCGTGATATTTGAAATCTGGATATTGCGAAACTGGCCGACGCCGGGGACCGGGGTGCCGGGAGGCGACACGTGGGTGCCGCTGCCCCCGCCGGGCCCTTCGGCCAGATACGGGCGGGCGCGGTTGCCCAGGCGCAGGAAAATTCCCCCGCGCGAGCGACGGATCCGAAGGTTGCTGATGCTGACGCCGTCGAGAATGCCGCCGTCCACCATTTCCAGGGCGATGGCGCAGAGCCGCGTGTCTTCGATCACGCAATTGCTGACCGTGATGTCGAAGAAGCCGCCCGTCGACTCGGTGCCGCACTTGAACGCGTTGCAGCGGCTGCTGAGGTGGCAATTGGTGATGGTGACGGACCGGCAGGGTCGGGGAGATGAACTCTTGAGCACAATCGCGTCATCGCCGCTCGTGATGCTGCAGTTGGCGACGCGCACGCGCTGACAGCCGTCGAGATCGAGGCCGTCGTTGTTGGCGTTGACCAGGCTGTGCACGGTGACGCCGTCGATCACGAGGTCGTCGCAGGCCAGGTAATGCTGCACCCACATCGGCGAGTTGAGCAGGGTGATGTCACGCACCGATACCCGCTGGCACTCGATCATGCGGATGAGGAACGGCCGTTGTTTATAGTGATCGCGCCCGCCGCCGAGTTTGAAAGCCGGGGCCTCGCCCTGACCGTTGATGATGCCCTGGCCGAAAATGGCCACATCCTCAACCCGCTCGGCGTAGATCAGGCTGCGTTCGACGTAATTGACATCCGTATACGACCGGAAGGCGGGAACGAGGGACGGGTAGTCCTTGAGCTCGGTGCTGCCGAGCAACACCGCACCGGAGTGCAGCCAGAGCGCCACCCGGCTCTTGAGGACGAGGGTCCCGCTCAGGTATTTGCCGGCCGGAAACACGATCGTGCCGCCCCCGGCAGCCGCGCAGGCGTCGATCGCCGCCTGCAGCGCGGCGGTGTCGAGGGTTTTGCCAGCGCCGGTGGCGCCGTGGTCGCGGACGTTGAAAAAGGCGGTTCTGGCCAGCGGCGGGTTCGCGGCCCGAGCGGTTTCGGCCAGCGCGACGACGGCGCCGCCAGAGCCAACCAAGCGAATGAGGGAGCGACGATTCATGGTGGAGTGGTCTAAGGGGTTCGGGATCGAACCCGGGTCTTCTGCGAATGAGGAATCCCGGGAGGTGAACGATCGCGAGCCAGGGCGGTCTCGGTTGTTGGTGAGGGTGGTGACGCGTGGCTAACTGCCAGTGAGAGCGAAGCTGGGTGAGTTTGGCGCCAATCGCCAACGGCTGGCTCCGCACCTCTTGCCCGATGCAACGCACAGCTTGGTCACCGGTTCTGCGGCGATTGAGGGGCTTGGTCGGAATCCGAGATCGCGGGAGATGTCGGGGCGATGCCCGCCGGTCGTGTTTGCAGAGCGTAAAAAACGGGCGGTCCGCTGAACCGGCTGGAATTGACTCCAGGATCTGCGATCCAAGAGGCACCATGATGACCCTCATTACCCTTGTCGCCCTGGTTGCCCTTGCCGGAGTGGTTGTACTGTTTTCTGTGTTCCGTAATCCTCCCTGCGTCTGGTCGGTAAACGTGAACCCAACGCTTCACCCGGGCGTCCCGGCGCGTTCGGGGCGCGACAGCACGGCGAGTTGGACCAGGAACACGGCATGGCAGGGATCCCGCGCGGTGCGGTGACCCCGGCAGCTTCGTCACGGCAGCTCTTTTGGGTGGTGGAGTTCAAAACGCCCCAGGTGCAGGTGGGCTGCACCTGGGGCGAAGATTGTTGGGCCGCAGTCAAAGACGTTTCAAATGATCGGCGACCCAGCCCTCTAAGCTCAAACTCAATGGTCTATTCATCGAGGAAATGCGCGGTGCCCATGGCGACGCCGTGGTAAAGACGCTCCATGGCCGGACCTTCACGTCGCGCCCCCGTGGCAACTCCTTCCGTAATTTCTCCGTAATCATTACCACAGACCACATGCGCCGACCCCTTCGGATCGCCGGACCCCTTCGGATCGCCGCCGACCCCTTCGGATCGCGCTGGCGAAATGCCGCGACTGCTTTCAACGTGAAATTTGCCACCGCCCAATGAAAACCAAAACCCAGAATCCTTTTGACGCCGGTTTCACCCTGACTGCCTTGAAATCTATTTCAGCCGCAACCCTGAAGTTGGCCACGAATGTCCTGGTCGGTCTCGCTTTGGTGAATTTCGGCCCGGTCTCGGGGCAAGAAACCAAGGACGACATTACTTGGCTCGTCACCTACGACGGCAAGGCGCTCCCGCAACAACAGGGGTGGAAGCCGGTCGGCGGGCTGGCGGCAAATGCTCGTATCGTAGATGGCACCCTCCAACTTAAGGATGAGTCCTTTGAAGAAATGGGTGCTTTCCGGATAACATGGGAACCTGATCGCTCCAAAGAGATAATTGTTGAGGCACGTGTGCGGGTCGAGTCGGTGGCAGCAAAACCCAAAGGTGCGCCAGGCAGAACTTCTCCTTATTGGCCCTCAATACAAGGATGGCCGGTCGGATTATTGGTAAGTGATGGATTACATCAGGATGGACTGGTGTTAGCTCCTGAGAAGATTGCTACCTTTCTAGATCGTGTGGTAATGATGGATACCCGGAAAGCATTCCACACCTACCGTCTGGTGATCCGTGGGAACGATATGAGGATCGATGTGGATGGAGTGCGCAAAATAGTCGGAGAAGGTTCATTTTGGAAGCCGACGGAGTCCTCCGAGGCATTTGTTCAGTTCGGATCCAATGCGAATAATCTAATCGGCGAATCATACTGGTCCTCGGTAAGGCTGGGTATTCGCAAAGTAAAAGAGAAGCCAGCGTCGCCGAAGCTGCGGATTACCATGAGTGCGCCGTGGGACATCCCTTCGCTTCCCCCGGGCGATCCGGCATCGCGGCCCTATACTGTTATCGGCAAGAACTCCCGCCCCTATCTTTATGACATGGGCCAGGGAATGTTGCTGATGAGCGTGGGCCAGGGGCCGGACGCATTGCTCGAGCCTTATGGCGTTTTGAAATCCACCGACGAGGGGAAATCTTGGCAACCGGTCAAGGACATGCAGTACCGATCGTTTGCGCCGCTGCCGATGATTCGGCTGCCTGACCACCAAATCCTTGGTTTCTCGCGGTGGACCGCCAAATATGAACGGGAAAAA
>JBIJCX010000590.1:0-3569 GCA_044344465.1 Opitutaceae bacterium | reverse complement strand
GGCTGGTTCTGGAGCTTTGGGCGGCGCGGAAACCGCCCCGACCAACCGGTTGAATTGTTCCGCGAGTTGCTCGAGGGAAGGGTTCATTCTTGCAGTTTCGCCACCGGAAAGCGCCGTTTGCCGGTGATCTTTTCTTCCAGTTTCAAGATGCCCTCAATCAGTGCCTCCGGGCGCGGCGGACAACCCGGAACGTACACGTCCACGGGAAACAATTTGTCGACGCCCTCGACGACGGCATACTGGCCGGGATAGACGAACGGTCCGCCGGAGAGGGCGCAGTTGCCCATCGCGATGACCCATTTCGGTTCCAGCATCTGATCGTAAAGCAGTTTCACGGCCGGAGCCATTTTCTTGTTTACCGTGCCGGCCACGATCATCACGTCGGCCTGGCGGGGCGAGGGGCGAAACACCTCTGCGCCGAAGCGCGAGAGATCGAAGCGGGCCATGCCCGCGGCCATCATCTCGATCGCGCAGCAAGCCAGGCCGAAGGTGAGGGGCCAGAGCGAATTGGCCCGGCCGAGCGCGAGCAAGTCGTCCAGTTTCGCGAATTTTACGATCTGGGAACATTCAACCGGGATTTCCGGCTTGGGGGTCAGTGGCGTTTCCATTCGAAAATTCCTTTCTTCCAGGCGTAGACGATGACGAGCGACAGGATGCCAACGAAGAGCACCAGTTCCACGAGGTCGCGGATGGGGAACTGCCGGTTGTAAACCAGCGCCACCGGGATCAAGAAAAGGACATCGACGGCGAACGCCACGAAGACCAGCGCATACAGGTAGTAAACGACGCTGTACCGGATCCAGGCGTCACCAATCGGTTCCATGCCGCATTCAATCGCCTGTCCGGTCTTGTTGAGGGTGTTGCGGGTCCAAGTCGGGGCGAGAAAGTAGACGAGCACAAACGGGCCAAGGGCGAAGGCCAGCCCGCCGAGGCAAAAAGCGCAAAGATAAATTAGATCGCCGCCGAGGACGTCGTTCATGTGGAGAGAGTGGGTGCCCTGGCGGTTTCGGAAACCGCCAGTGATTTCGTAGCGGCGTCACGGTAGCAGGGAACCTCCGTACCAGCATCGCACTGCTTGGTGTTTCATCCGCATTTCTTGCCGTGGTCGGGGATCGGGGGACTGGAAATGCGGACGACCCGAGGGAGAAATCCATTCGCTGCCCGTCCCGTTTTCACGGGGAGAAACGGCGGCGAGGTGACCCGGCGGTGTCGCGCCTCGATCCTAATTCGGCGGGAGTGCGCCTATTAGCTGCGTGAATTGCTGGCGGCCCTGAATCATCGTTTCTTGGGGTTCAGCCGCCTTTCGCCGCGATGAAGTGGGTCCTGGTTATCTCGGCGCAAAATTGGTGGATCCCGACGGCGGCTCGACGGGCGTCGCGCACCGCGTGAAGCGCCGTGGTGGGTCCGCGGACAAGATCGCCGCCGGCGAAGATGCCGGCCATGCTGGTCATGTGGTTGGCGTCCACGACGATCGCGCCCTGGGGATTGACGGTGAGGTCGTGGAAAGGGCTGTCCGCCGGCAGGGGCTCACGTTCGAAGCCGAGAGCGAGGAACACGCAATCCGCCTCCAGCTCGAATTCCGTTCCCGGCTGCGGCGCAAACGGCCGTCGTTTCTCGGCATCCGGTTCGCCCAGCTGGGTGCGTTGGAACCGCACGCCCCGCACCGTCCCGAGGTCGTTGCCCAACACCGCGATGGGGCTGGCTTGGAAAACGTAGCGAACGCCCTCTTCGGTGGCGTTCTCAAGTTCGCGAATGCTGCACGGCATGCTTTCCTCGTCGCGCCGGTACACCCCGGTGACTTGGCGCGCTCCGGAGCGGACCGCGGTGCGGAGGCAATCGATGGCGGTGTCACCACCTCCGATCACAACTACGCCCTTGCCCGTGACGTCGATCCGTGGGGTATCCGGTGCCGCATTGAGGTTGTCTTGCACGATAAACGGCAGGGCTTGATGCACGCTCGGCAAGGTAACGCCGGGCACATCGAGCGTCCGTGCCTTCTTTGCTGGAAAACCAAGGTAGATCGCATCGTGGTGGGCGCGGAGTTCATCGAGATTGACATCGCGACCCACCGTGACGCCCAGACGGAATTGCACGTCCATCTGCTGCAGGATCTCGATGCGTCGCTGCAGGATTGTTCGTTCGAGCCGGAACGCCGGCGTCCCGTAGACCAGCAACCCGCCGGGCTGCAGCCGCGAGTCAAAGACCGTGACCCGGTAGCCGCGTTTTGCCAGTTGATCTGCGCACGCCAGTCCTCCCGGACCGGCGCCGATCACCGCCACCCGGAGGCCATTCGGCTCCGTCGCGGTCGCGGCCGCAATTCCGTGCGCGAAGGCGTACTCGTTCAGAAACTGCTCCACCGCCCAAACCGACACGGGCTGGGTCCGACCGTTGATGACACACAGTGCCTCGCACAGGTGATCCGCCGGACACACCCGCGCACACAATTCCGGCAGGCTGCTCGTTGACTGCAATACGGTCGCCGCTTCCCGGAAATTTCCCTCCGCGGTCAATGCGAGCCACTCCGGGATATGGACTCCCAGTGGACAACCGGCAACGCACGTCGGCTCCGGGCATTGGACGCAACGGCTCGCCTGTTCCCGGGCTGCGACTTCGTCGTAAAGGCCATAGATCTCGAGAAAATCGGCCACTCGTTCGGCCGCCGGTCGTTTCGGCAAACCGGTCCGGGCGAGAGTACTCCAAGCGTGTTCCGCGTCAGTTCTGCTATCGTGGGATTCGCTCATCGGGTAGGGGATGGGACACGAAGAAGTGCACGCCCGTCGGCGTTCCGCGGGAAATCAAGACGGTCAAACATAGCCCGGCTCGCCCCGGGGACCTCGCCGGAAATTGGGAATGATCACGCATTACTTGCCAACCGCCCACGGCCAACTCCGTCGTCAAGCCGCCGCACTCACGGCGGCGGCCTGCATGTCCTTCTGCCGGGCGCGGATCTGGCTGTCGTAAGTCGGGGGCGGATTCGGGTTGCGATAAAACACCCCCGTGTAAAGCGACGTTCCGTACTCCTGGGCCAATTCCATCGCCCGGAGCCGGTTGGCGGGATCATGCCCTTCGGCGGCCAGTTTCCGCATCCTGGTCTTCTGCACTTTCATCTGGTCCTCGGGGTCGCCGAACGTCACGCAGGGCGACTGGATGTTGACGAACGAGAATCCTGGATACCGGATCGCCTCCTCGAGCATTTTGGTGAGGCCGTCCATGTCGGCCGGCACGCCCTGCGCGACAAAGCCCGCGCCATAGGCGAGCACGTAGAGCAGCGGGTTCACGGGTTCCTCGATGCTGCCGTAGGAGCTGCTGGGGGTCTTTGACCCCCGCGGAGTGGTTGGGGACAACTGGCCCTTGGTGAGGCCGTAGATGTGGTTGTCCATCACGATGTAGGTAAGATCGAGATTACGCCGGATTGCATGCGGCACGTGGCCGCCGCCGATCGTGAAGCCGTCGCCGTCACCGCCGGCCACGAGAACGAGCAGATCCGGATTCGCCATCTTGATCCCCTGGGCGACCGGCAGCGCGCGGCCATGCACGGTGTTGAAGCCGTAGGCCGTGGTGTACCCGGG
>JBIJCX010000253.1:0-12448 GCA_044344465.1 Opitutaceae bacterium | reverse complement strand
ATAAACACGGCCCAAAACACGACGAGCATAAACAACACGTTGATCATCCCGTCGAAGCGCCACGTGTCCGGCGCGCTGACTTCGCGCTGCAAGCGGGCCGGCATCCGGCAAAAACTCCGCCGATCGAAAAGATAAAACGCCGCCAGCACGAGGCTGAGAGTCACGAGCCACTGCACCGCGACGCGGTCCACCAGCCAGAAAAACGGCACGCCCCGCAGAAAGCCGAGAAACAGGGGCGGATCCCCGATGGGGGTGAGCGCCCCGCCGATATTCGAGACGATGAAAATGAAGAAAACCACGTGGTAGGCGCTGCTGCGGATCTTGTTCATCCGAATCCAGGGCCGGATCAGCACCATCGAGGCCCCGGTCGTGCCGATGAAATTCGCGATCACCGCGCCAACGGCGAGGAAGACCACGTTGCCGCCGGGCGTGGCCTCGCCCCGGACCTTGAGATGAATCCCGCCCGCGACGACGAACAACGCCCCGATGAGCACGATGAAGGAAAAATATTCATGGGCCGTGTGCGCGATGATCGTCCCGCCCGCCGGGATCCGGAGCAGGTAATACGCCCCGACCAACGCCCCCAGCGCGAGCGCGAGGTGGGGATAATAGTGCTCCCAAAAGTGCTTCACGCGCGGCGGCGTCAGCGGCATCGTCGCGATGAGCAGCAGGAGCAGCCCGAACGGGATGATCAGCAGCGGTGGAATGTCGGCGGCGGCGGCGATGAGCGGCGGGACAAGCATGCGGGAGTCGCGAGGCATATGCCATCGCGCCCCCAAGGCAAGGATGCGGCCGCAGATTTAACCGGCCGGGGGCGCCGGCACCGCCGCCGAGTTTGGGCGCGCGCCAGTCGGCCCGAAGATCCGTCTCCGAATCAAAACGTGTGGATGAAGAGCCCCGATCGCAGCTTCGGCTCAAACCACGTACTCTTCGGCGGCATGATCTGGCCCGCGTCGGCAATGTCCATGAGCTGGTCCAGCGTGACTGGATACAGCGAGAAGGCGACCCCGCCCTCGGCATCGACCCGCTTCACCAGTTCCGCGGTGCCGCGAATTCCGCCGACAAAATCGATTCGCTTGCTCGTGCGCACATCCTCAATCCCCAGCACGGGCGCCAGCAATTTGTCCTGCAGCACGCTCACGTCGAGCCGCGCCACCGGGTCGGCATCGGCGGCCGCGGTGCAGTGCAGGCCATACCATTTGCCCCCGAGATACATGCTCACCTGGCCGACCGCCGCTGGCGCCGGCGGGGCGTTTTCCACCAGGCCGAATGTCGCCTTCACCTGGGCGAGAAATGACTCCGGCGAGTGGCCGTTGAGACTGGCGACCGTCCGGTTGTAGGGCAGGATCTTCAGTTCGCTGGCGGGGAAAAGCACGCAGAGAAACCAATTGTAGTCCTCGGCCCCGGTGTGCTGCGGATTCCGCTCCCGCCGCAACCGGGCCACCCGGGCGGCGCTTGCCGCCCGATGATGCCCGTCGGCAATGTAGGTCGCCGGCACGCCGCCAAACGCTCCGACCCACGCGGCCCAGCCCGCGATCCGCCACACGGTGTGCCGGACGCCATCAGGCGCCGTGAAATCGTGCCGGGGCGCCTCCTGCGTTTTCGCGTCAACCAGCGCCGTGACCGCCGGCGTGTCCCGATAGGTGAGAAAAACGGGTCCGGTGTCGGCACTCAGCGTATCGATCAACCGCGTACGGTCGTCTTCCTTGTCCTGGCGCGTCTTCTCGTGCTTCTTGATCAACCCGGCATCGTAGTCATCGACATGGCAGCCGGCCACGAGCCCGCGCTGCACGTGGGTGCCCATCTGCTGCTGGTAAACGTAGAGGCAGGGTTCGGTCTCACGCCCGAGCACGCCGTCGCGCTGGAGCGCGGCCAGGTTCTCGCGGGCCTGCGCGTAGACCTCGGCGCTGTATGGATCCGTGCCGGGCGGCAGATCGATCTCGGCGCGGTCGACATGCAGCAGGCTGTACGGTTTGCCGGCCGCCAGCGCCGCGGCCTCCGCCGCATTGACGACGTCGTACGGCACACACGCCACCTCGGGCGCGTGCACGACGGTCGGAACCAGGCCTTGGAAAGGGCGAATGCGCATGAGCGCGGTTTTTGCTCCGCAAAAACCTTGGGAATTTTCCGTCTCGGACGGAAAATTCCGCTTACTTCTTCGCGGGACCGCGCTTGAACTTCGTGGTGAACTTCTCGACCCGGCCCGCCGTGTCGACGAGGCGCTTTTCGCCCGTGTAGGCGGGATGCGAGTCCATCGTCACATCGCGGGCGATGACGAAATACTCCTGGCCGTCGATCTGCTCCTTGCGGGCGGACTTCATGGTGGAGCGGGTGAGAAAACGGCGTCCGGTTCCGATATCGAGGAAACAGACGTTGTTCATGGCGGGATGGGCTTCGGCTTTCATCGCAGTAGAAGGTAAATCAGCCTTGGCGGGCCTTGTAACGGGGCTCGACCTTGTTGATGACGTAAATTTTGCCTTTGCGGCGCACAACCTGGCACGCCGGGTGACGCTTCTTGGCCGACTTGATGGAGGATACGACTTTCATAAAAGTGGTCAAAGCATAGGCCGGTTTCACCTCTGTCAACGGAATAGTGGGATCCGCGCGGATCCGGCTCAGTTCATCTCCGGATGTTCCGGCTCGCCGGCCAGCAACCGCCACTCCGCCCCTTCGCGGCCGAGCACGGTTTTCCACAACGACTCGTCCTGCGAATGCGTAAGCAGATCCTCCGGTACATCGGCCACGACCCAGGTGCGGGCCTTCATCTCATTCTCGAGCTGGCCGGCCGACCACCCCGAATAGCCAAGGAATCCCCGCACATGCGTGCCCTCCTCGGCCAGCAACTGCAGCGCCTTGTCGGGCTCGATGCCGAAATGCAGCCGAAAACCGTCGGCGCGCGTCTGCCACGCGGCCAGCACGAGCTGCTCCGGTTGGACGGGTCCGCCGCAGAACAACGGAATCCCCGCCAGCGGGCCGAGGGCAAAATCCCCGCTCAACTCGCCCAGGCGCTTGCCGAGCGGCCGGTTGAGCACCACGCCCATCGCGCCCTCGGCGTTGTGCACGGACATCAGAATCACGCTCCGGCGGAAATTCGGATCGCGCATGCCGGGATGCGCCAGCAGCAGCGAACCGGCCAACGTATCCTTGGATATTTTACGACGTTCGCGCATGACAGGTTGGCCGACGACCGTGGCGGCCGCTCAGAGTTGCAACACCTTGACCCCGGCATCCTCCAGCAGCGGCGCGACCAGGGGATCGTTGGCGTAATCCGCCCGGTACTTGATCCGCGCAATCCCCGCCGCCACGAGGATTTTTGCGCAGTTGAGGCACGGGTAGTGCGTCACATAGGCGACGCAGCCCTCGACCGAGATGCCGCGGCGCGCCGCGTCGGCCACCGCATTTTGCTCGGCGTGAACCGTCGCCTGCTCGTGACCGTCGCGGAGGCGCGAAACGTGCGGCGTGCCCGGCAGAAAGCCGTTGTAACCCGCCGCGACCAGCCGGTTCTTGCGATCGCCCCCCGTGACAATCACGCAGCCGACATGCAGCCGTTCACAATTGGAGCGGGATGAGATCAGCACCGCCGTCGCCATGAAGTATTCGTCCCAGGAAGGCCGGTGGGGAAAACTGTCCGCGGCCGCTGCAATCAAGTCGACCGGCCGCACGGCGGCGGCCGGAACAGCCGGAGGATCGGACGCGAGGAGGGCGGTTTGGCTCATGGATTCGATGCGCGACTCTGGACAGCTTCGCCGAGTCGGGCAACCTTCGTCTACACTCACCCCGCCCCAACCACGGCTGATGCAACGCACCCTCCAACCCGAGCTGCTCGATTCGCTGCCCCCGGATCATCCCGACGCGCTGCGCAACCGCCGCGATCTGCGCGTGACCAACCGCATCATCGGCAGCCATCGCTGGTTTGAGCGCGCGCTGCCCCCGCAACTGCGCGCCGGCGAACTCGCGCTCGAACTCGGCGCCGGCACCGGCGAACTCGGGCGGCGACTCGTCCGGGCCGGCGTGGCGGTCGACGGGCTGGACCGCTGGCCCCGCCCCGCCGACTGGCCGGCGGCGCGCGCCTGGCACGTGGCGGACCTGCAGCACTTCACGGGGTACGACCGTTACGCCGCGGTGTTCGGCAACCTCATTTTTCACCAGTTCTCCGATTCCGATCTCGCGGCCCTCGGCGAGAAATTCATCCGCACCGCGCGGGTAATCGCCGCCTGCGAGCCGGCGCGCCGCCGCTTTTCCCAGCTGCTTTACCGCACCTTCGGTCCGCTTTTCGGCGCCAATCATGTCAGCCTGCACGACGCGCATGTGAGCATCGCCGCCGGATTTCGCGGTGGCGAACTGGCCAAAGCCCTCGGCCTGGATGCGGTGAGATGGACCCTGCACCACTCCACCAGCGCGCTGGGCGTGTATCGCATGACGGCCGTGCGCCGCCCATGACTTCCCTCCGCCCCATTGAGATCATCGGCGGCGGACTGGCCGGACTCTCGCTCGGGCTCGCGCTCCGCCGCGCCGGCGTGCCCACCACGATTTTCGAAGCGGGTGACTACCCGCGGCACCGCGTCTGCGGCGAGTTCATCACCGGACTGAAGCCGCGAACCATCGGGCGACTCGGGCTCGCACCCCTGCTCGAAGGCGCGCTGCAGCATCGCGAGGTGGCGTGGTTTATCAACCAGACACCGGCGCGCGTCCAACGCCTCCCCTCGCCCGCCCTCGGGCTCAGCCGGTACACTCTCGATGAGCGCCTCGCGCTCGCCTTCGTCGCGGCCGGCGGCGACTTGCGCCCGCGCACGCGCGTGACCGATCTCGCGCCGCGGCCGGGTCGCGTGTTCGCCACGGGCCGGCGGCCAGGCCGATCAACCTGGATCGGCCTGAAGCTGCACGCGCGCGGTCTCGTGCTGGAACGCGATCTCGAACTGCACCTCGGCGGCGACTGTTATGTCGGGCTGGCGCGGATCGAGGATGAGGCGGTGAATATCTGTGGGCTTTTTCGCCGCCGGACCGTGGCGGCGCGCGGGCCGGCATTGTTGTCCGCCTACCTCCGGGCGGCGGGTCTGGAAAACCTGGCGGCGCGGCTCGCGGGTGCCACGATCGCTCCCGGCTCGTTCTGCGCCGTGGCGGGCCTCTGTTTCGACCCGCGCACCACCGCCAGCGTTCGGATCCGCCTCGGGGACGCGGGCGCGATGATCCCTCCCTTCACGGGCAACGGCATGGCCATGGCATTTCAGAGCGCGGAGACCGCTCTCGACCCGCTGCTCGCATTTGCGCGCGGCGAGACCCCTTGGCCAGAAACATGCCGTGCAACCAATGCCGCCCTGCGCGGTCGGTTTCGGATGCGACTCGCCTCGGCAAACGTGCTGCATCCCTTCCTGCTTCGACCCTGGCGGCAACGCTGGCTGGCGGCGCTCGGCCGCGCCCGGCTCCTTCCCTTTGGTCCACTCTACGCGGCGCTACACTAAAATGTACCTGCACGCCCTCGCCACCGCCGTCCCACCCGCCGTGCTCACCCAGGCCGAGTGCTGGGGAATCGCCCAACGCTCCCAGGTCCGCACCCGACTGAAAAGGCGCTCGATGCTCATCCTCAATTCGATCCTCCGGGGCGACCACGGGATCAAGACGCGGCACTTTGCCGTGCCCGAGATCGACGGCGTGTTCGATCTGACGTCCGACACGCTCAACGCCGCGTTTCGCCACGAGGCGCCCCGGCTCGCCGGCCGCGCGCTGACCGCCGCGCTCGATCGGGCCGGCATCCGCGCGGCAGAGATCGACGCCCTGCTCATCTGCACCTGCACGGGGTATCTGTGCCCCGGGGTCACGAGCTATGTGGCCGAGCACCTCGGCCTGCGGTCCAACGCGTTCCTGCAAGACCTGGTCGGGCTCGGCTGCGGCGCGGCCATCCCGACGCTGCGCGCCGCGAGCCACATTCTGGCCGCCCAGCCCGGGGCGATCGTGGCCTGCGTGGCAGTGGAGATTTGCTCGGCCGCCTTCTACCTCGATGACGATCCCGGCGTGTTGATCAGTGCGTGCCTGTTCAGCGATGGCGCGGCGGCGACGATCTGGCGCGGCACGCCGGGACCGGGAAACGTGCGCGCGTTTGCCTTCGACACCGAGCACCTCCCCGCCGAACGCGACAAGCTCCGGTTCGAGCAGCGCGACGGCAAACTCCGCAATCTCCTCCACCGCTCCGTGCCCGAGCTGGCGGCCGGCGCGGTGGGCCGGCTCTGGCGGGAGCGCGGCCCGCGGCCGGTTTCGCGCGTCGTCGCCCATGCCGGCGGACGGGATGTGCTCGAGGCCCTCGCGCCCGCCGTGGCGCCGCACACCCTCGAGGCCAGCGCACGCGTGCTCCGCGATCATGGCAACATGAGCAGTCCGTCCGTGCTCTTCGCCCTGGAGGAAACGCTCCAGGACGGCGCCCCCAACGGCGCCGGCGACTTCTGGCTGGTCAGCTTTGGCGCCGGCTTCAGCGCCCACAGCTGCCGGTTGGGCGCAGGGTAAGTTCTTTCTCGTTCTCGGTCTCGTTCTCGTTCTCTTTGCTGGCGTCTTCCGAGAGAACGAGCACGAAGAAAGAGAACGAAGAACGATCTCACAATGACCTCCCTCCACTCCCTCGTCACGTACTGCGATCGCCGCACCCGCCGCACCGCGTTCAAGGACGCGCCGGGTGCCTGCAACGGCCTGCAGGTCGCCAACGACGGGCGCGTCACCAAGATCGGCGCGGCGGTCGATGCCGGCGTGGTGCCGTTCCAGCAGGCCATCGCCGCCGGCGTGGATTTCCTGATTGTCCACCATGGCATGTACTGGGACATGCCGCGCCCGCTCACCGGCCCGGCCTTCGATCGCGTGGCGACGCTCATCCACGGCAATTGCGCGCTTTACTCGAACCACCTGCCGCTGGACGGCCACCCGGAGATTGGCAACAACGCGCTCCTCGCCCGGCAGCTCGGGCTGCGGCCCGCGCGACCCTTCCTCGTGCGCGACGGCGAGGCGATCGGCTGCATCGCGAAATCGGCCCTGACGCGCGCCGGGGTGCGCCGGAAACTCGAGTCACTTTACCCGCGGGTGATTGCGATCGAGTGCGGCGGGGCGAACCCGCGGGCGATCGCTTTTTGCAGCGGCGCGGGCAACAGCGCGATCCCCGAGCTGGGGCCGGCCGGCGTGGACACGCTCGTGACCGGCGAGCTGCGGGAGGAGTTCTTCAACCGCGCGCAGGAGGAAAAGCTCAATCTCTACCTCTGCGGCCACTACGCGACGGAAGTGCATGCCGTGAAGGCCCTCGCCGCGGAACTGGCGAAAAAGTTCAAGTTGCCCTGGGAGTTCATCGCCACCGGCAATCCCCTTTGAACCAAAGCCCGGCAATTCCGCCCGGCGGCCGGCGGGCGGAAAAAACGCTTCCCCTTTCGTGGCTTTCGTGTGTTTCGTGGTGACCCATTCATGAAAAAGATCGCCATCCTCAACGGTCCGAACCTCGACCGGCTCGGCAAACGCGAGCCGGAGATTTACGGCCGCGCCACGCTCGCCGACCTCGAAGCGGCGCTGCGCGCCGAGTTCGGCGGGGTGGCCCAGCTGGAGTTCTTCCAGTCGAACCACGAAGGCGCCTTGCTCGACCGGATCGCGGCGATCACGGACGCGAAGTTCGATGGCCTCGTGATCAATGGCGGCGCGTTGACGCACACGAGCGTGGCGCTGCGCGACGCGCTGCTCGGCGCCCACCTGCCGACGATCGAGGTCCACATCTCGAACATCTACAAGCGCGAGGACTTCCGCCACAAGTCGCTGACCGCCCCGGCCTGCATCGCCGTGATCACGGGGCTCGGGCTCGAAGGCTACCATGCCGCGCTGCGCTTTCTCCTGAAGAGCTGACGCGATGGACGATTATTACTGGCTGGTCTGCCACACCAAGCCGCGGTGCGAGAAGAAATTCGCCGCCCTGATGGCGGCCGAGAAGTTCGAGCATTACCTGGCGCTCATCGCGAGCCTCCGCCGCTACGCGCAGCAGACGAAAAAGTTCATGAAGCCGCTGTTCCCCGGCTATGTGTTCGCGCGCGTGCCGATTGAGCACAAGACGCGGATCTACCAGCAGGACCTGCTCGCGCGCGCCATCATCGTCGAGGACGAGGCCAAGTTCCTGCGGCAGCTCGCGGATGTGAAGGCCATCGTCGCCTCCGGTTTCGAGTTGAGCGTGATGCCGCTGGTCACGAAAGGCCGGCGGGTCAAGATTGTCGGCGGTCCGCTGCACGGGCTCGAGGGCCTCGTCGACAACCCGGCGAATCCGCGCGGGATCGTGCTCTCGGTCGACGTGCTGCAGCAAGGGCTGCTGGTCAAGGTGCCGGTGGAAAACCTGGTGGTGCTGCCGTAGCCGGTGTTCAGCGCAGTGACCACAGCGCGACCACGCCATGCAGCGTCGCGCACGCCGCCAGCGCCGCGGCCAGGTCGTCGGCCACCACGCCCCACCCGCCCGGCAGCGACTGCAGCCGGGAGATGCCAAATGGCTTCAGAATGTCGAAGAGCCGGAACAGGCCAAAACCGGCGAGCAAGACCGCCCACGCCGGCCAGCGGGTCGCGAGTGTGTGCCAGCCGAGAAAACACAGCGGCATGGCCACGAATTCATCGAGGATGATTTCGCCGGGATCGCTCTTACCCAACCGAAGCTCGGCCTCGCCACAGAGCGCGACGGCCAGGTAGCCGCCGGCCGCGGTGGCGAGCAGAATTTCGAACGTGCTGGCGCGGTAAAAAAACAGCGCAAAATAAAGCAGTCCCGCCGCCGAGCCCCACGTGCCGGGCGCCGGGAGACGCCGGCCGAGCGGCCCAAGCGTGGCGAACGCCACCACCACCGACGTCGGCCAGCGCCGGGTCCAGCTCGGCCGGGCGGGGCGCATTGCTACTTGAAGAGCACGTGGCCGTGCCGCCGAAAATAGGCGATGCCCGAGGTGATGGTGAGCACGGCCGAGATCACGAAAAGCGTGATGCCCACCAGGCGCACCCCCGTGACCCAGGCGCGATCGTCGCCGCCAAATCCGCCGCCGTGCTCGGAGGCCAGCATCCGCGCGCCGATCAGCCAGCCGATGGCGTTGAGTTGCACAAAGGTCTTCACCTTGCCGCCCGTGTCGGATTCGACCGTGATGCCCTTCACCGCCACCGCCATGCGCAAGCCGGAAACCGCGAATTCACGGCACAGGATGCAGAGCAGCAGGATCATCGCGTAGATGTCGTGGCCCATGAAATTGTCGGCGTTGTTGACCAGCGCAATCAGGAGCCCAATGACGAGCACCTTGTCGATCACCGCGTCCATGAACCGGCCAAACGGCGAAACTTCGCCGCGCGCGCGCGCAATCATGCCGTCAAACCAGTCGGTCAGCGCCGCGGCAATGTAGAGCCAGAATGCGGTCGTCGCCGCCCAGTCGTAGTCGGCGTACATGAGGCCCACGACGATGAACATCAGCGGCACGCGCGAGATGGTGAGCAGGTTGGGCAGGTTCATTTCAGGCCGTAAGACGTGCAGAAAACAGGTCCGGTTCCGGCGATGCAAGCGTGGACCGGGCGGGGTCCGAAAAACACAGTCGCCACGCAGGACCACGTCGTCTTCGCTCCTCGAATCTTGCCCATGCGCCATTGCATCTACCCCGGGACCTTCGACCCGATCACCTACGGGCACCTCGACGTGCTCAACCGCGCCGCGAAGCTTTTTGATCGCGTCACGGTGGCCGTGGCCGAATCCGCCGGCAAGGAGCCGCTGTTCAGCCCGGCCGACCGGATGGAAATGGTCGCCGCCAACGTGGCCAACCTGCCCAACGTGACGATTACCACCTTCCGGGGCCTGCTCGTGGAGTTCTGCATGGCGCAGAAAGCCGACGCGATCATCCGCGGCCTGCGGGCCCTGACCGATTTCGAGTTCGAGTTCAACATGGCGCTGATGAACCGCCACCTTGAGCCGATGATGGAGACCCTCTTCGTGATGCCGAACGAACAGTTCAGTTATACCAGCTCGACCCTCGTCAAGCAGGTCGCCAAGTATGGCGGCGACGTGCAGCACTTTGTACCGCCCAATGTCGCCCAGGCCCTGAAGGCGGCGTTTCGCCATTGACTGACACCGTGGTCCCGCGCGCGCCGGCGAATTTCCGTCACCTTTTCTGGTCCGCCGCGTCTGTCCGCACCGCGCGAGGCTGCGAAACGACCAGGGTCGTCGAGTGTTTCGTTGCACGCTCCTCCACTTCCTTCACCCTCCCTGTCTCCCTCTCAACGTTATGGCCAAATCGAAAAGCTACGGCGGTCTCATTTTTCTCGTCATCGTCGCGCTCGGCGGTGCCGGGGGAATCTGGTATTATTTCGGCGGCAAGGCGGAAAAGCCGCCCGAGTTTCAAACCACCAAGGTCGCCAAGGGCGATATCGTCCAGACCGTCACGGCCACCGGAGATCTCCAGCCGGTCGTGCAGGTCGACGTGAGCTCGCAGATTTCCGGGCAGGTCAAGGAGGTACTGGTGGATTTCAACTCCCAGGTGAAGTCCGGCGACGTGCTGGCCCGCATCGATCCCTCCACCTATGAGCAGCGCCTGCGCCAGGCCGAGGCCGACCTTGCCTCCGCCAAGGCCAACAACCAGCTGATCCGGCTCAACGCCGACCGCACGCGCGAGCTCTTCAAGAAGAACCTCGTTTCCCAGCAGGAGCTCGACAACGTCGAGGCCCAACTCTCCCAGTCCGACTCCACGATGCTCACCCGCACGGCTTCGGTCGAAAATGCCCGGGTCGATCTCGAACGCTGCACCATCAGCGCCCCCATGGACGGCATGGTGCTGGACCGCAAGACCGACAAGGGCCGCACCGTGGCTGCCAGCCTCAACGCCCCCACCCTGTTCACCCTCGTGGCCGGCCTCAACAAGCTGCAGATCAACGCGGCGGTCGCCGAGGCGGACATCGGCACCATTTCCGAAAAGCAGGAAGTGAAGTTTACCGTCGATGCCTTTCCCAACCGCACCTTCGTCGGCACGATCCGCCAGGTGCGCAACGCGGCCTCGGTCAACCAGAGCGTCGTCTCCTACGCCACAATCATCGACGTGAACAATGATGATCTGAAACTCAAGCCCGGCATGACGGCCAACGTCTCGATCATCGTCTCCCAGCGCAACGGCGTCCTCCGCGTCCAGAACAGCGCGCTCCGCGTCCGCCTGCCGCAGGAACTGTTGCCCAAGGCTCCGGCTCCGGTGGCCGCCAAGGCGGGCGAACCAGCCGGGAAGGCCGGTGCAGCGGGTGCCGCCACGGCCATGACCGACGACGAGCGCCGCCGCGCGATGATGGAGGTCATGCGCGACTCCGGTTTCCAAATGGGCTCGCCGCCCTCCGCCGAAGTCATCGAAAAGGCCAAGAAACTCGCCGTGGAAAAGGGCCTCGATCCCGATCTGGTCGTGGCCCGGTTCGCCATGCCCGGTGGCCGTGGCAGCCGCGGTGGTGGCGATCGCGGTGGTGGTGGCGATCGCGGTGGCGGGGGCAGCAGTCGCCGCAGCAGTGGCGGCAGCGACCGCGGTTTCAACAACACCATCATCACCCGGACCCTTTACAAACTGGCCGATCCCGCCGCCCTGGTAAAAAAGATCGAACCGGTCACCGCGAAGCTCGGCATTTCCGATGGATTCTACACCGAGGTGCTCGAAGGCCTCACCGAGGGCGACTCGCTCGTCACCGCCGTTATCTTGCCCGGTGCGCCTGCGATCGTGACGGCCCCTCCGGGCGGCTCGAGCAATCCGTTCCAAAGTTCCCGCGGCGGCTTCAGCGGCAGCAGCAGCCGCGGCGGTCGCTAGGCTGACCTGCCGGCACCCGCCCCCCACCACCGATGGCACCCGTCGTCCATATCGCGGACATCCACAAGATCTACGAGTCCGGCGAAGTGCCGGTGCACGCCGTGCGCGGTGTGTCGCTCGACATCCACAAGGGCGAGTTTGTCGCCCTCATGGGCGCCAGCGGCTCCGGCAAGTCGACGCTGATGAATCTGCTGGGCTGCCTCGACCGGCCCACGCGCGGCACCTACCTGCTCGACGGCATCGACATCGACAAACTCGATCGCAACGAACTCGCCGACCTGCGCAACCAGAAGCTCGGTTTCGTCTTCCAAGGTTTCAACCTCCTCGCCCGGACGACCGCACTCGAAAATGTCGAGCTCCCCATGCTCTATGGGCGGCACCGGCGCTTGTCCGGTGACGAGATTCGCGAACGCGCGATGCACTGCCTCGATATCGTCGGCCTGTCCGACCGGGCCGACCATTTTCCCAATCAGCTCTCCGGCGGCCAGCAGCAGCGCGTCGCGATTGCTCGCGGCCTGGTCAACCAACCCCAGGTGCTCCTGGCGGACGAGCCGACCGGCAACCTCGATAGCAGGACCTCGATCGAGGTCATGGGTGTATTCCAGCGGCTCAACGATGAGGGCATCACGATCGTGATGGTCACCCACGAGCTCGACATC
>JBIJCX010000252.1:0-12463 GCA_044344465.1 Opitutaceae bacterium | reverse complement strand
CCCCGCCCCTACATCTCGACTCCTAAGAAACAGCGTCGTTGTAGCCCGCTGCGTGAGCAGCGGGATTGTGGGTGTCCCTGCGCTCACGCGCAGGGCTACGAAAACCGCTGTTTCTTCCCGTCACGGGAAAAAGTCGCTTTTGGGTCGAGGCTGAATCGTTACTGCTTGGAGGGGTAAAATCAGGCCGGATCGAAATCAAATGACGGATAATATTTCAGCCGCCGCCGAAGCCGACGCCACCAGCGGGCGTCGCGGCGATCCTGCGCCGTCCTCGCTCGCGCCGCCGCCGGCGCCGGTGCGCGGCGATCGAGTTTTTGTGCGGATCGACCAGGCGCTGGCGTGGCTCGACGGCTGGCTCGGCCGGTGGCTGCCACCGGAACTCAACCCGCTCGCGCAGGCGGGCGCGGCGGCCAACCTGGCGCTGATTGTCGCCGTGGCGAGCGGCGTGCTGATGCTGATCTGGTATTCGCCGAGCGTGCTGTTCGCGTATTCGTCGCTCGAGGCGATCGCGGGCCGGACGTTGGGCGGCTGGGTGCGCGCGATGCACCGCTACAGTTCCGATCTGGCGATGCTGCTGCTGGTCGTGCACGCGGGGCGGGTGTTTTTTGCACGCAAGTTCAGCGGCCCGCGCTGGCTGCCCTGGGTGTCGGGTATCGTGATGCTCGCGCTGGTGTGGTTCATCGGCTGGACGGGCTACTGGCTCGTGTGGGACCAACCGGCGCAACAGGTGGCCGTATCCTCGATGCAGTTACTCGACGGGCTCCCAATCTTCGGCGAGCCAATGGCGCGCCTCTACGTCTCGGATCGCACGGTGCCGAGCCTGTTGTTCTTCGTCGTGTTCTTCCTGCACATGCTGCTGCCGCTCGGGATCGCCGTCGGGCTGGCGGTCCACCTCATGCGCGTGAGCCGTTCGCGGCTGCTGCCGAACCGCGCGCTCTCGCTCGCGTTGCTGGGCGGCATGGCGCTGGCGTCGATCGCGGTGCCGGCGCCGCTCGACGCGCCGGCGCGCATGGCGGTGAAGGCGACGAACCTGACCGTGGACGCGTGGTATCTCTCGCCGCTCGCGCTCGGGCTGCGGTTTCAACATGCCGGGCTCTGGATCGCGCTCTTCGGCGGCACCGCGCTCGGCGCCCTCGTGCCCTGGCTGCTCGGCCGGCGGCGGCCCGCGCCGTCGTTTCAGGCCACGATCGATCAGTCGCGCTGCCATGCCTGCACGCAATGCGTCCAGGACTGTCCGTTCGATGCGATCACGATGGTGCCGCGGACGGACGGGAAACGCCGGCCCTCGCAGGCGGAAGTGGATCCCGCGCGCTGCGTGGGCTGCGGCGTGTGCGGCGGTTCGTGCGACTCGGAGGGGCTCACCATCACGTGGTTCGACACGCGGGTGGAGGAGGCGCGGATCGAGCGGGAGATTGCCGAGGCACGGGCGCGGGGCGGCCTGGCCTGGGTGGCGCTGGTGAGCAGCGACATCGAAGGCGGCTACGGGCACGGCGCGCGGGGCGAGTGGGAGCGCACGCTGGCGGGTTACGATGTGCACTTCGTGCCCACGGCGAGCTGGGTGCGGCCGAAATTCGTCGAGCAGTTGTTCGCGACCGGCACGGCCGGCGTGCTCGTCGTGCGCGATGCGCGGGCGGAAGCATGGGGGCGGGATGGCGGCCGCTGGGTGGCCGAGCGGCTGGAGGCGAAACGTCATCCGGAGTTTCGGTCGGAGCGAGGCGGGAACGGCGCCTGGTGCGTGGTGGATTTCGATCCGGCGCGGCCGGAGGCACTCGCGCGCACCGCGGCAGAGTTTCGGGCAGGGACGGAGCGGGGCCTGCTCCGTCCCCAGCGCAGTCGAGTCATGGCGATCGCGGCCGGCATCGGGCTCGCGGCCCTGATCGGCGCGGCCACCGTCGCCCCAAGTCACTTGCGCGTGACCAACCCGGCGTCGTCCGCCCCCGAGTTGGTGGTTTCGTTCAAGGCCCTGGGCGCGATGGTCGAGCCGGCGCCGCTGGACCCGGCGCAGGAGGCGGCGAAGCCGGTGCATATGCGTGGCCGGGCGACGGACAAGCCGCATCGCGCGCCGGTCTTGGTCCGTCTGACGATCGACGGGCAGACGCGCGAGCGTTCGTTCGCCGGCAAGGGCATTTCGCATGACGGCCCGGCGATCGACGAGTGGCGCGTGCCAATGGCCGAGGGCGAACACCAGGTGACGGTTGAGATCGTGCCGGGTCCGGGCGCACCGGCGCTCCGTTGGTCCGGTCCGATTCGCGCGGTCAAGGCCCGGCTGGCGGTCATCAGCTACGATCCGTCGACGGGGTTTGTCGTCGAGTAGACCAACCGGCGATCAGCGGGGCTCGCCGGAGCGGGGGCCTGCGGACGGGAACGTGCTGTAGGCGGGTGCGATTATGCCCATGGGCCCAATCCGGGGAAACTGGATTCGAATGTCCGCGACATGCGTTCCGAATACCTGTTCGCAACGGCAACGGACCCTTTAGGAACGCGCCCATTCGCCTCAAAACAGCGGCGCGTTGTTCTTCGGGTCGTTGAGCAGCGCTTCCCAGCGCGGATCGCCGCGGAGGGGAGCGAACCACAGGGCATGGCGCATCACATGGACGGTATTCGCTGCCATCCGCGGGCTCACGTGCGGGGTCTGGAGCAGCCGCGCATAGGTTTCGATCGCGCGGGTCTTGTCGCCGGTCCACGCGTAGACGAACGCCAGATTTTCCTCCACCTGCGGACCCTCCCAGTGGTCTTTCCCGGTGGGCACCAGCTCCACCGCCCGACGCACTGCGCGCAGCGCCTCCTCCGGGTGCCCCAGCACTGCTTCAACGCACGCGAGGTCGCACAACAAACTGACGTTCGTCTCGTCGAGCGCCAGCCGGGCCCGCAGGTTGGCTGGCGCGTGCTCCAGCACCGCGTGCGCGTCGGCGATGCGCCCCTTGCCCGCCAGCATCACGGCAAGGTGGAGGCCCTTGAAGGCCCAATCCCCGGTAAACGACGGTCCCGGGGGTTTTGCGTCTTTCACGAGCTCGAAGATGGCGTCGGCAAATTTCTCATGCTGCCGGCCAAAGGTGCCGAGCCTGCCAGGGCTATTCACGTATTTCTCCAGCTCGACCGTCGAGCCGGTGTGCACATAGGTTGAACGGGCATCCGAATACTTGACCGCGTCGCTTGGGACCAACACTCCCAAGGCCAGGGCTCGCCGCTTCTCGACCGCACCCTCTGCGTAACGTCGCCCGGCAAAGAGCAGAACCAATAATTCTTCGGAAACCTCCGCGTTGGCCGGATCGAGTTCGACGGCGCGTCGCAAATTGGCGAGGGCCTCGCTCCATTTTCCCTGGCGCCGCTGGATCAGGCCGAGCCCATGCAGCGGATCAGGGGAGTTGGGTTGAAGGTGCGCCGCCTTTTCAAACGCGGCGGCGGCGCGAGCGTAATCGCCGACAAGGATGCCCAGGTAATAGCCATGGCTGATCAGGACATCCGGGGCGTCCGGGGCCAGCGCGACCGCGGCTTCGATCGCTCGACGGGCGCCGGCGAGGCGGGCGGCGGTGGACCGATCATTTCCACTATGGAAGCGAAAGAACAAACTTTGCGCCCGGGCCAGTTCGGCCCACGCGCTCGCAAACTTCGGATCGAGCGTCACGGCACTGGTGAGCAACGACTCCCGTACCTGATTCAATGGAACGTCCTCGTTGTCCTTTCCTGTTTTGCGCAGCCTTACATCGAAGAGACTTTTTCGCCCATACGCCCGCGCTTTGAGGAATAAATCGTAGGCTGCGGGATTATCGGTCGGCCCGCGCGCGAGGAGCTGCGTCGCCTCGGAAGAGACCACCGTCTTTAGCTCCGCCGCGATCTCCCGCACCAGCTCCGCTTGCACCGCAAACATGCCGGCGACGTCACGTTCGTAGGTCTTGCTCCAAATCCGGGTCGCATCGGTGGCCTTGGTCAACTCCCCGGTGAGGCTCACTTTCTGGCCCTCGCGGCGCACCGTCGCCTTGAGCACGAAGGCGACCTGAAGTTCGTCGGCAATCTCGCGCACTGGTTTTTTCGAGTCGCGATAGGTCAGCGCGGTTTCCTGCGGCACGCAGTGCAGGTCGCGAATCCCGGCCAGGCCGGCGATCAGATCCTGGTGCAGGCCGGCGACGAAAAACGCCTGGGCGGCCGGGTCATCGCTCACGTTCCGAAACGGCAGCACCACGATGGACTTTGGGTTCACGCGTGGAGCGGGGGCCTTGGCCTTGGCCTCGGCCGCGGCGCGTTCGGCGCGCGCCGCCCGCTGCGATTGCTGCAGGCTGACCGCCGCGCCCACCGCGAGCGTGAGACTGACCACGGCGGTGGCGGCGAAGCCAAAGCGGTGGCGGCGGAGGAGCTTTCCGGTGCGATACGCCACGCTCGGCGGACGAGCCAAGACCGGCTCGTGGCGCAGGTGTCGGCCGAGGTCGAGGGCGAGGTCATTTGCGGTGGCGTAGCGGCGCGAACGATCCTTTTCGAGACAGTGCATCACGATCCAGTCGAGATCGCCGCTCAACTGCGTGGAGTGCTGGGCGGGCGCGGCCCCGCGGAGTTTGGCGAGCGCGGTGCGATCCGAGGCGGCGAGCGTGCTCAGACGCGTGGAGGGGCGGGGCGGATCGACCTCGCGGATGATGCGGCGGACTTCATCGATGCCGGCCTGCTGCAAGCTTTTCGGATCGAAGGGCGGCCGGCCGGTCAACAATTCGTAGAGCAACACACCGAGCGAATAGACGTCGCTGCGCGTATCGATTTCGAGACCGCTGAATTCCGCCTGCTCGGGGCTCATGTAGGCCGGCGTGCCGATGAACTGTTCGAACGCGGTGAACAGCGTCGCATCCGTGAGCCGGCCCTGCGTGGCCTTGGCGATCCCGAAGTCGATCACCTTGGGCACGGCGAGATGGTCGTGCTGCGCGACGAGGATGTTCGACGGCTTGATGTCGCGATGGACGATGCCTTTTTCGTGCGCGTGCTGGATCGCGCGGCAGACCTGGGTGAACAGCTCGAGCCGCTGGGTGGTGGACAGGTTGGCCTCGTCGCAGTAGCGCGTGATCGGCACGCCGCGCACAAGTTCCATCACGAAATACGGTCGCCCGCCGTCGGTCGCGCCCGCATCGAGGACTTTCGCGATATTGGAATGATCCATCAATGCGAGCGCCTGCCGCTCGGCCTCGAAACGAGCGATCACCTCCTTCGTGTCCATGCCGAGCTTGATGACTTTCAGCGCGACGCGCCGGCGAACGGGCACTTCTTGCTCCGCCATCCAGACCACCCCACAGCCGCCCTCGCCGATTTTCTGGAGGAGCTTGTAGCGGCCGATTTTGTCGCTGGGTTTTTCATCGGGCCGACGACGTTCACGGGCGAAGTAGTCCGTCGGTTTCGCCCGTTCGATGGCCGCGAAGCCGCCCAACAACCCCTCGATCTGGCTGCGCATGGCCGGATCGTCGGCGCAATGGTGGTCGAGATAGGCCGCTCGCTCGGAGACGGGCAAGGCCCGGGCGCCATCAAAAAGTTCTTCTTCGCGGCTCATGGGGTAAAAAAACAACACGGGCGCCGGCGGGATTGAGCGCAAGCGAGTGATGCGGGAGCTGACTAGGCGTGCGGCTGGCGCGTGGCAAGGGCGCGGTGGCCGACGAAAAAATCCCGCCAGATCTTCGGCGGGATCTTGCACGCCCGGGCCGCGTGGCCGGTCGAACTCAACGCGCGTTTTTCTTCGAGGCGACCAGCTCCTTGCGGCTGGCCTCGGGCAGATCGCGCACGCTGAACACGAACGTCTGCTGCAAGCGGGTCTTCACCGGCTTCCCGTCCTTCAGCGCCGGCGCAAAGGTCCACTGCTTGATCGCGGCCAAAGTTGCCTCGTTGAACTCGTAGTTGCTGCTGTTGGTGATGTTCGCGCCGGTGACCTTGCCCTGCGTGTCGACTGTGAAGGCCACAGTAACTTGGGCCGCACCTTCGGCATGGCGTTGGAGATAGGGGTATTTGGGCTCCGCCGTGGTGACCGGCTGGGCCGGCTGGACGGCGGAGTTTTCGGACGGGCTGGCCGCCAACGGAGCGACCGCGAGCAACATCAGGGCGAGGGGCCGAATCGAAGAGCGAATCATGGATTTCATGGGAACAGGGCTTATTGGTTGTGGGTGAAGTCCGCCCGGAATTGAGCAGTCTCACCGCCACCAACGCGAAATCGCGCCCCGCAAAAGCGCCATGTCGCAGGTTTTTTCTCCAAAAAAACCTAAAATTGATTCTCCGCGCCGCGCGGAAAATCAGCGCAGACGGAGAATTTCCTTGCCCAACCAGGCCTTGGCATAGGCCAGATCGCGATCGGCGGTGCGCGCAGAAATACCCAATGCCACCGCGATCTGCTCCAAATTCAGCCCCACGAAATACCACAGCTTCACCAGCTCGGCCTTGCGCGGATCATGCCGCGCGAGCGCATCGAGCGCTTCGTGCAGTTGTAATAGTTCTTCGTCCCCCATTTCCGGCGCGGCGACATCAAACCCCGTCGCCTGGGCGCTGACTTTTTCCCATCCGCCACCGTGCCGCAGCGCGTGCCGGCGCCGCGCACTCTCGATCAAGATCCGCCGCATCGCCTCGGCGGCCGCCGCGAAAAAATGCGCGCGACTTTTCCACTGCGGCTGCGCTTCGCCGCCCAGTCGCAGCCACGCCTCATGCACGAGCGCCGTTGGCTGAAGCGTGTGCCCCGCGGACTCCCGCGCCATTTTCGCCGCGGCGAGTTTGCGGAGTTCGCCGTAGACGAGCGGCAAGATCTGCTCTGCCGCCGATGCATCGCCGCCATCGGCGTGTTGCAGGAGGCGCGTGAGTTCGCCGCTGACAGGGGTCGGTGGCTGGGGTGCGTCGTTCATGATTTCCGATGCCGGAACGCTCAACCCTCAACGCTGAGCGTCAACGCCCAAGTGGCTCGCGTTCGCTTCGCCGAAATAGTTACTCGGCCCGGCGATTCACACCTTCATTTTTCAAGATCAAAACCGCCCCGCTCGCCTACGTGCCGTAGATCCCGGCCAAGGCCGCCGCCGTTTTCCGGATGTTCGCGCGGAGCTCGGGCGGCCCGACGACCTCGGCCGCCGCGCCCCAGCCCAGGATCCATTGCTCGACCTCCATGAGTGCGCCCAGGCGCAGTTTCAGCTCCAAGGCCCCGCCGGGCAGCTCGCGCATCTCCTGCGACTCGTGCCATTCGCGTTCGCGCACCCGCTCCGCCACGCTCGCGGCGAAACGGATCACGACGCGATAGTCGCCCGTCCCACCAAGGACACCCAGGGCGCTGGCGAAGAAATTCTCCGGCGAAAAATCCGCCGGCCGCTTGAAATGTTCCTTGGTGACGGCGACCTCGGCAATGCGCGGCAGGGCAAACGTGCGCAGGCCCTCCCGCTCCTGATCGAAGCCGATGAGGTACCAGGAATTCTCGCGGTTCGCCAGGTGGTAGGGTCGCACGCGCCGCCGGGATTTTCGGGGGTCGCCCGGCTTGCGGTAGTCAAACGTCACCTCCAATTGCCGCAGCACGGCGCGGCTGAGCGCGTTGAACACCGCGAGATCGGTTTTGCCCAGGCCGATGTTCTTGAACGACACCGCGCGCAGCTCGTCCGCCGGCGAAAACGAGATGCGATCCCGCAGCCCGCCCGCCAGCTTCTCGAACGCGATCTCGAGCTGACGGTGAAACGGCGTGCCGCGATACTGCTGCAGGGCGCGCTGGGCGACGAGCAGCGCGAGCAGTTCGCCCTCGGTCACGTGCACGGTGGGAAACGCGTTCACCGGTTGGGTGTAGCGATAGGCCTGGATCTGCGCGTCGAATTCGATCGGCAGATCGAGCCGGTCGCGCATGAACGCGATGTCCCGCACGATCGTCTTCCGGGAGACCTCCAGCGTCGCCATGAGTTTCGTGCAATTGATGAGCGCGCCGCGGCGCAGCTCGTCGTGAATCTTGAGCATGCGCTCGAGGGGCGGGCGGGAGAGTTGGGCGCGGGCGGGCATGGTGGAGGGGCGGATCAACTGGAACCACGAAGAAGGCATCCCACGGTGGGATGCCTGCCGTGGGCTCGCGATTGGAAAATGAGAATTGAAAATCAGGAATCGCTCATTGCGACCTGTCGGCCGAGCCGGGTGTCCAGCAACCCGTGGACGTCCTTGCCGATGCGCGGCGCAAAGCGCCCATGCCGTTCTGACCGTGCCTCGTGGTTCAAGACTGTAATCGCCGCCCGGCGACAGCGGAGATTCCAAGCCTCAGATTTTCAATTATCAATTTTCCATTCTTCGCAACGCGCTGGAAGACATCCTGGAGCGAAATGCCTCCTTAAACTCCGCCCAGCCCCGATCGCCTGAAAGTCCATTTTCCTTTTCGTCAGTTATTTTTGCGCCCGCTTTGCCGCGATTGCCCGCAGCTCCTTCACGGCCAGCAGGTCTTTTTCCCGGCCCACGGCCTCTTTGGCCACGTGTCGACGTCGTTCGTAATCAGCGCGGAACCGTGGACGACACCGGCGTAACCGCCGACGACCACGAATTCCAACCCGGCGTCAGCGAGCCGTTGCAGAAGCAGATGCAGCTTGTGCATACTTTGCCGCCCCGGCGGCCCGGCACATCAATGCGAACTCGAGCGCCGAATCGTGTCGTTGCAGTCGTTCTTCCGGGGTCAGTTCCAAGTTCGAATCAACCAGGCTCAAATCGAATCCTGCCCGTTCGGCCTCTTCGATCGCATTTTCGGCTGCATTCATCCCAGTCAAGCTAGGGGAGTTCCCTCCCGCCGCAATTAATTATCTTCCCACCGCGGACCGGGTTCACGGGGTCATGTCGCGAAACGCGAACGGGAGACCGAGACGTCGCGCCAATTTGCGATTGTTGGAGGGTGGGTCAGGCAATGTCCCACCCAGGGGAGTAGGATGCCGGCCATGAACCCTTCCCGCCGCCGGATGAAATGCTTCCTCCCCGTTGCCCTCACGTGGTCCCATTGTGGCGTGCCTTACCGGGTCACCCCGTGGCCCGAGGTCCAATTCGAGCGCCTTTATGGCGACGACTGGATCGCGATGGCGCCGACCGAAGGCGTGCTCGCCTCGGCGGCGCAGGCGTTTGGCCCGTTGGAGTGGCGGCCTTATCTCGAGTTCACGTCCGGGGACGTGCGCGAATTCCTCGGCCGCTTCTCCTGGGCGCGCATGGAGGCGCTCCAGGTGATCGCCCGCTGCCCGGCCCTGCTGCCAGTGCTGGCGGAGACGCCGGCGTTGACCGCCTTTGTCGCGGCGCACGTGGGATTGCGCGGCACACCGGCGCCCTGCTGGGGCGAAATCAATGCGGTCTTTGAGCGCAGCGGGGTTTTCGGGGTGCTCGAATGGCTGGGCCTGCCCGCCTCGCGGCAGACGCTCGCGATCCTGGGCAACGTGGCGGAGCCCGACCTGCCGAAGCGTTTCCTCGAGCCGCTGCGGACGCTGTTGTGGGAGCCGCGGACGATTTGGGCCCTGCAGCGGATGTCCGCGATCACCGATCGCCAGCTCGCGCGCTTCTGCCATGCGCTCGCGGCGTAGTCCGTATCCTCCTCCTCGCCTCGCGGCGGTGCGTGGTGAGGGTCGACGATCAGCGATTTCCGCGGTGGAAACCGATCTTGCTGTCGTGAGCGGGATCGAGCGGCGTGGTGAGTTCGCGGATGGCTGCGATGACGGCAGCAAGTTGCTCGTCGTGGGCGCCGACTCGCGTATCAAGTTCGGCGAGTTTTTCGGCGAGAGCTTTGTGATCGGCGATCGTTCGGCGCAGACTTACGAAGGCTCGGATGATGAAGACGCTCATCTGGACAGCTCGTGGGCTATTCAGGACGTTGGCGGCCATCAGGGCTCCGTGTTCGGTAAAGGCATAAGGAAGCGAGCGGCGCCCACCGCTGCCCGTTCTTGAGGTCGCAAATTGCGACCTCAAGAATGCAACCTCCTCATAAATAAGGCGGAAGCAAAAGTCGGCGGGGAAGCGCTCCTGATTACGACGTACCTGTTCAAGCAACCGCTTCGTCCTGATCCCGTAGAGCGCGGCGAGATCCGAATCGATAATCACTCGGTGGCCACGAATGGTGAGAATGCGGTCTCGGATGCGCTCGGCGGAGACATGGTCAGCCATGCGTCGAGTGCGAGCAGTGGAACGTGAGGGAGCAACGGTCGGTCACACCCGAAATTGGGGTGGACGACAGAGTCACGCGAAATGGATCAGGGCAGGATTCGAGAGAATCCATTGTATGCGCGGCGTGTTGATTTACACGCTCTACGAGGGAGATTTGGCCGCATGGCAGACCGCCGCGACCGACAAATTCCTTTTCTTTGCCGGGACGAACGACCATTAGGAGTCGGGCATGAAGCCCATCCGCAAACTCGCGTTCGTGGTGAACGAGGAAAAGGCGGGAGCCCGGTCCCTGGCCCGCGAACTGGCCGAGATTGCGCGCGCATTTGGCGTCAAGCTCAGGCGGACCGCGCGATTTCCGCTGCCGGCCGGATTTCTGCGGGGCTTCGACGCGTGCTGCGTGATCGGCGGCGATGGCACGCTGCTCAGTGTGGCGCATGAGTCGGCGCGCGAGCAGGTGCCGATTATCGGTGTGAATCGGGGCAGCCTCGGTTTCCTGACCACGTTTTCCGAGGACGAGGCGCGGGCGGATTTTGCCGGGCTCCTGCGCGGCACCTTTCGCATCGACCGTCGGGTGATGCTCGATTGTTCGACCGGCCCCGCCGCCCACGATCTGGCGCTGAACGACGTGCTGCTGAAGGACGAGGTCAACTCACGCCTGGTGCGCCTCGAGGTTTTCGCGGACGGCGAACTGGTCACCAATTACACCTGCGACGGACTGATCTTTTCCACGCCGACCGGATCGACGGCCTACAACCTGTCGGCCGGCGGACCGATCGTGCATCCGGCGGCCGGGGTGATCGCGATGACGCCAATCTGTCCGCACACCCTGAGCAACCGCTCGATCATCTTTCGCGAGAACGTGAAGCTGTGTGTCTTCAACCGCACGCGGGGTTCGCGCCTGCTCGTGGCGATGGACGGCCAGCGCCACCTCATGGGCACGCGTCTGCCGGTGGAGATTTCGATCGCGAAGTGCCGCCTGCCGCTGGCGCAGCGCTTCGACTACTCGCATTTCTCCGTCGTGCGGACGAAGCTCAACTGGAGCGGCGGGGTGGTCGAGCGGAAGTAACCGAGGCCCGTCCGGCATTCTTACTGGAGCGCGCCGCGTGGCCCGGTAGCCGCGTTGGAGCGCAGCGACAAGGTGGCCGACCATCGGGGCGATGACCACCACGCTTTCGCTGCGCTCAAGCGCGGCTACGGATCAGGTATTTCGTGTGTTTCGTGGTTCACCCCGGCTTTGGCTCAATATCCGGCCACCTTGTCGACGACGTTGAGCAAGGGTTCGCCGGCCCCAAAACGGCGCATGTTCTCGCGCAGCAGCGCCGAGCTTCGCTGGTCGGTCACTTCCGATTCACCGGCGACGTGCGGGGTGATGATGACATTGGGCACGCTCCACAGCGCATGACCCGCAGGCAGCGGTTCGGGTTCGGTCACATCGAGGCACGCCCCGGCCAACTGGCCGCTTTTCAGCGCCGCCACCAGTGCCTCCGTGTCGACCACCTTGCCGCGCGAAATGTTGATGAGATAGGAACCGCGCTTCATCGCCGCAAACGCGGCGGCGTTGAACAATTTCTCGGTTTCCGATGTCAGCGGAACGGCAATCGCCACGACGTCGGCCTCCGGCAGCATGGCGAGCAAGTCCTTCGATTGACCGACCTTCTCGATGAACGCCGGCGCCGGCGTCGTGCTGCGCCGCGTCCCGATCACGCGCATGCCGAAGCCATGGGCGCGCTGGGCGATCTCCGTGCCGATGCCGCCGATTCCCACCACGAGCATCGTGCTTTTGTCGAGCGCGATGGGCCGGGCGGGCGATTCGCCCTTGCCCCAGTGCTGCCGGGCCTGGTTCGCGGTGTGAAAACGCAAATCGCGGGTCAGCGAGAGCAACATCGCCAGCGCATGATCGGCGATGGCCGGGCCGTGCACGCCGCGAAAGTTCGTCAGCACGATGGCGTCGTTTTTCGCCAGGGGCTCGATGCTGACGAAGCGCTCGACCCCCGCGCTCATCACCTGCACCCAGACCAGTTTGTTCGCCTTGGCGAGGAATTCGGGCGTCGCGAACCGGCTGTCGATGCCGTGCGCCTCGCCGGCCCGCGCCAGTGCGGTCTCCCGGGTCAGCCCGGTGACGAGGCGCACATTGGGGGCGAGCCTGGCCAGCTCGGCCTTGTCGGCCGCCGAGAGTGAGCCCGCGAAATAGGTGAGCTCGATCTTTGGCGCGGGCATCTTGATCGCCACGCGTGCGTTGCGGAGCGAGCCGATCTCCTCGGCGACGCTCTGGGACGAAGACTTCGCCGCCGCGGAGTCGCGTTTTGCCGCCGCCTTTTCGGCCGCGGCCAGGCCGGGCGTCAGCCAGGCGGCGCCGAGGGTCAGACAAACAACC
>JBIJCX010000589.1:0-3591 GCA_044344465.1 Opitutaceae bacterium | reverse complement strand
ATGACGATTCGAGTGCCCGTGCTGGTCGGGATAACAACATCCGGAATCGAAATCCGGCCCTTGGCATCGGCCCGGCCGCCCAGTGCCGCTGCAACGGCCAGTCACCGTCGCGGCTTCGGCTCGATCCGAATGAGTTCCGGAGCCGGCCTCGCCTCCAGATAAGAGCGCCGAAAGAGGTGACTCACACCGCTGTCGCCATTGCCGATGACCAGATCTGGTTTTGATCCGCCGTCGAACGCAACGACATCGATCCCAATTTCGTGGTGGCTCTTGACCGTCTCATTGACCACCGGGAGCGCCTTGCCGACCGCAAATACCGGCCGGGTTTTGCTGCCAACATTTTCCCAATAACGCAGCCCGACCGGGTTGTGATTGCCGGTGAAAAGATCGAGATCGCCGTCTCCGTCCCAGTCCGCGAGACGCACCGCGGTCCGCACCGACGCCGCGATGGCTTGACCGTCCGTCGTCGTCAGCGGAACCCCGGCGGCCAGCGGCGGGACCAACCCCGGCCTGGCGTCCTTTGCCGCGGCGGTCGCGCTCAGGTTGCGGAAAAACATCACGCTGCCCGAACCGTTAACTTTCCCGTTCCCACCGGCCACCACCAGATCAAGCAGGCCATCACCGTCCAGGTCGACGACATCGGGCTTCGCGCGATAACCCGCCATGATGTGCTGCTGTTGCGCCTGGATCTCCGAGGGCGGACCAAAGTTCAGCGGGTCGGACCTGCCCGGAAAAAACTTCAGGCACCAGTTGTCCGGGCCCATGGACCCGCGCTGCCAGCCTTCGTAGCCATTGTTGCTCCACATGATCAGGTCGGGATGCCCGTCGCGATTCCAGTCCGCGATGGCCACTTTGACATAGCCCAGGTCCGCTTCGCCGCCGTCGGGACAGCCGACCTCGTGAATCTCGCGGCCGCCCGACCGGATCTTGACCGGGGCCGCGAACTGCTGCCCGCCGACGCCCCGAAAGAAATGCACATAGCCGTCGCCGTCACCCACGATCAGATCGAGCGTGCCGTCCGCGTCGAGGTCATTGACGATCGGATACGCGAAATTGCTCACCCGCGCCGGCGCCTGGCCGGCGGCCGGCACGGCGGTGGGGACGAGCGCGGGCTTGCCCGGCGCACCTTGGTTGAGGTACAGGGCCGAACCTTTCATGCCGCAGGCAAAAACGTCCATGCGCCCGTCCAGGTTCCAGTCGACCATGGTGACCGCCGAGTGGAACCCGGTCCAAACCAGCTTTCCCGCCGTATCGCGCAAGTGCACGCCCTTCGCCAGTTCGGGGCGGGTGCGGCTGCCGATGTTCTCGAACAGGTAGCAGCCAAAGGCGCCCGTGCCACGGGCCGGCGTCGATTCCTGGTAATACTGGCCGGACATGAGATCGAGATCTCCATCGCCATCCCAGTCGCCGACCGACGGCTTCCCGTGCGCGAGAAAATCGATCTCGCTGCCGCCCGCCGACAGGGCCACCGGCGGCGCCAGGATCGGCAGGCCGTCCGAGTCGCGCCCCGTGCCCCGCAAGAAGAAGATCCGACCGCGCATATAACTCCCACACAGGAGGTCGACCGTGCCGTCTCCATCCCAATCGCAAGGCTCGATGAAAACGCCCTGATACGGCGTGTCCGCGGACCGTCCGTAGTCCAAGCCCGGAAAAACCTTGGCGTCGAAGATTCTCCGGCCGGAGGCGAAGACGGGCCGGGCCGCCGTGCCGATGTTCTTGTGGAAGGTGAGATAGCGGCACCAGCCGCCCACCAGCAGATCGCGCCGCCCGTCGCCATCCCAGTCGCACAAAACTGGGGTGAGCATCCAGCCGCGATTGGGATTCGAGATGTCTTTGCCGTCGGCCGTCTGCAACGGGAAGGTTTCGCGGGGTGAGAACGCGGGCGCCGTATCCGTGCCGATATTGCGGAACCAGACCACCCGCGCATCGGTGCCGTAGCGATCCGACCCGATCAAATCCCGGCGGCCGTCACCGTCAAAATCGACGACACACGGATACGCAGCCGGGGCGGAGAACGTCGTCCTCCCGTCGCCCGCCAGCCGAAAGAAATCGCCGTCGCCGATCACCGGCATCGCCAACGCTGCGCTTCCGATGCCCGAGCCGGACCCGAAATGGACCGCGAACTGCGTCACCGACGAATCCGTGAGCGCGAACGCCAGGTCGCCCGCCTCGCCGTAGGTCTGCGCGGCGACATTCCAGCGGGGGTCGAGTCGGAAGGGGATTTCCCGCCCGGGCGTCGCGCCGTCCAGCGCCGCGACCCGAAGCGAATACTGATCCCAAGGCGCGGCCTCTCCGACCTGCCGCATCCAGGCGCGAAAATCGATCGGCAGCTTGATCACCCGCGGCGCGGTGCCAGCCGACTCGCGCAGCGGCACGCGGAAGATCGCCCGATGGGTACCGGAAGCGGGACCACCGCCGGACGGGCGGACATCCGATTCGCTGGCGCGATCGAGACCACTCCATCGGGCGGCGGCATCATCCGTCACCCGCGCCCCAAAAACCGGCGCACGCAGGGTGTTGCCACTGGCGAAGATTTCAATCTCGTCCGCTCCCTGGTAAGCGCGCGGCGCCTTGCGCTCGGTGTTGACGTAGCGGATCGCCGCCTTGGCCCCGTGCAGCACGTTGTCGTGCAAGACCAGATAGTCGCGCTGTCCGCTGCCGAGCGTATGCACGATGATGGCTTCGTCGACCCCGGTGAGGACCGAATCCGCCACCGTGAAACTGGAGGAGGCCTTCTGTCGGTCCCAATTGTGCAGGAAGAGCGACACATCCGCCTCGATCCGGCATTTCCGCACGACAATGTGCTGCCGCGCGTGCAGGCCGACGCCAAAGCCCATGCGCGAGCCCCGGTAGTTCTCCGGATACTCCCGGCGCAGCACGCAATTCTCGATCGTGAGCACGTAATCCCGGCCGCCGTCGCTGTGAATGCAGTACTTCACATCGCGACCGACGAGCGTGAGATTACGCAAGGTCGTATGGCTCGTCGCCCACACCACGTGCGTCTTGTGGTTCGGTTCCTCCGGCTTGCGATCGTACGTGACGATACAGGTGTCGCGATCGGTTCCGGAAACGTTGACCCAGTTCTTCGTGGTGAACATCTCGAAGTACTGGCCCGGCTTGACCACGATTTCGACCGGGTGCTCCCGCGTGGCATCCGTGACCGAATCGATCGCCGCCTGGATGGACTTGTAGGGGGCCGAACCGTCGAGCGCCACAAACCGCCGGGGCTCGGCGGCAGGGCCGGACATCATGGCGGGCAGCGTGGAAAGAGCCGCGAGGGCCAGCAGGAGGTTTTTCATGCGTATAACATCGTCGATCCCGGGGGGTATTGAACTCGGTCGCCCGGAAGATTCGACTGGTCCGCGCAGCGGACCTTACTAACGAGGCGCTCGCCGCCACCCTGCCCGGGAAACCCAGATTCACGTTTGTCTGCACGCACGGAATGGTCTGAGGCTGCGCCTCGTGTAGAGTAGGCAGGGAGCGTTTACTCTCCCCGCCCCTCATCGAACCGTGCGGGCGAGTTTCTCGCACACGGCTCTCCGGGATCGTTCACCGCGGCGGCTATCGGGACCAGTTGGCTGTCGTGGGCAT
>JBIJCX010000588.1:0-3594 GCA_044344465.1 Opitutaceae bacterium | reverse complement strand
GGGCAAAAAAGCACCATGCGAGCGACGGCCACGCTGCGCCTCACGGCTTCGACTCTCGCCACCAAAGTTCATTGGCTTGTCCCACGCAAGCCGCGGCGGCTTGTTATGGGTCTCAGGATGACAGGCACACAAATGAGTTCATATTATGGTACCACCCAACCACTCGGCGTTGGTTTCTGATCTTAGAATGACAAACAAGTGACCTTCTTTGGACGCCCCTGCACCTCGATTGCGGCGTTACGGCTGTCTTACCGGTAGTCCTCGCCGTTCAAACTCCGCGCCACGCTCGTGAGCCACTTCGTGAGTCCGGCCTGGAGGGCGGGCCCCGGACCGGGGTCTTCGACCGGCAGCGGGCGGCTTTCCACGGGATCGGCGGCGAGATCGTAGAGTTCCCACTTCACCGCTTTGGTTTTCGCATTTTCTATCCGGTGGAGTTTCCACGGCCAGTCGACCCAGGCGGAATGGCCCGCAAAACTGTCCAGCGGAACGGGCGGCCCGATTCGGCCCGCATCCATGATCAGGCGTTCGGGCACAGCAGGTTCCTCGCCGCGCGATTGGGCGGCCAGCAATTCATCCATCCATTGCTTCGCCGGAACGCCCCGGCCTTTCGCGTTGTGATCCCAAAACCCGATCGGTTGGCGGCGCTTCGGTTCACCGCCTTTCAGGAGGGACACGAGGCTGATCCCATCCAACGGGCGCTGCTCCGTCTGCGTCACGCCGGCCAGTTCGAGGACGGTGGGAAAGATGTCGGACGTGACGCACGGCGTCGTGATGGTCTTCGGGGCGCGGGACAAACCGGGCCATTCCAGCAAGGCCGGCACGAGCAGGCCGCCGTCGTAAATCTGGCCTTTGAGGCCGCGCCGGCCTCCCGCCGACCCGACCTCGGGCAGCGCGCCGTTGTCGCTGCAGTACCAGAGCACGGTGTTCTCGCGCAGATTGAGTTCGCGCAATTCGCGACGCAGCCGGCCGAACGCGCGGTCCATGCCCGTGATTTCGCCATAGAAATTTTGTTTATTTTCCGGCAGGTCGCGGTAGCGCGCCCGATCGGACTCGAGGGCCTGAAACGGGGCGTGCGGCGAGCCGAACCAGACCACGGCGAGGAAGCGCTGTTTCTGATCCGCACAGCGCCGGATGAACTTCAGGGCGAGATCGACGGTGATGTCCGAGCTGTCGCCCTTGAACGCCGTGGCCCGGCCTTGATCGCTGAGCACGGGATCGAGATCGAAAAAGTTCGGCGACGAAACCCATTCGTCGAATCCACTCGCGCCCGGGCTTACCGGACTGGCTTTTTGCACCGAGCCGAGGTGCCACTTGCCAAAATGACCGGTGCGGTAACCCGCCGGCTTGAGCGCCTCGGCGATGGTCACCTCCTGTGGGCGCAGGGAATGGCCCCAGGAAAAGCAGCCGAAGCGGTTGGGCGTCCGCCCGGTGAGCACGCTGCCCCGCGTTGGCGAGCACACGGGTGCCGCCGCGTAGAAACGATCGAAGCGAATTCCCTCGCGGGCCAGCGCATCGAAGTTGGGCGTGTGGACGCGCGGGTCGCCCTGGTAGGCCATGTCGCCCCAGCCCTGATCGTCTGCCATGACGAGCACGATGTTCGGCGGCTCGGTGGTGGCGGCGCGGGCGGCTACGGCGAAGACAATCAGGCAGGAAAGCAGAGGCTTCATGGTGGTTGGAACGGGTTTTTTCCAGTGTAGGCGGTCGCTTTGAGCGGTGGCAAGGATGGCGGTGCGGGCACGAATTTCGGCAGGTTGTTTTCAGAGCGCGAGCGAGCGCGCTGGCCTGCGGCCAACTTTCGGGAATAGCGACTGCTTGGAGGGTGGGCCGGGCGCTCCGTCGCGCGGCCGTCCGGGTGGAACGAGCGACCTGCCGGGAGAAAGGCCGCGCGCGGAGCGCACGGCCCACCTCTGCCGTACCACCAAACGTTTTTCTTTCCTGCGGGACCAAGACATGTGCTGGGGCGAAGGCTCCTCGGAAACAGCTTCGCTGTAGCCTGCGGCGTGAGCGGCGCACCGGTTCGGACGGTCGCCTTGACGACGGCGTTCGGCTGCTTCTGGCTGGGCTTCACTCCGGTGACGCAGGCCCTGCGTGAACGGGCGGAATCAATATGCAACGGCGCGAATTTCTCCAACACGCGGTCGGCACAGCCGCCCTCGCGGCGGGATTGCGTGCGCAGGGCGGAGCGGCGAGCCCGGCGGCGCCGACATTCAAGGCCGCGATTATTGGGCACACGGGCCGCGGCAACTACGGCCACGGCCTCGACCTGCTTTTTGCCCACCGGCCGGAGATCGAAGTTGTCGCCGTGGCCGATCCCAACGCGGACGGGCGGGCCAAGGCGCAGAAGCGCGCGGGCGCGCGGCGCGCCTATGCGGACTTTCGCGAGATGCTCGAGCGCGAGCGGCCCCAACTCGTGTCCGTGGCGCCGCGCTGGACGGACCAGCATTATGCCATGGTGAGCGCTGCGCTGGCGGTGGGGGCACACGTCTATTGCGAGAAACCGTTTACGCGCACCCTGGCCGAGGCGGACGATCTGCTGATGCTCGCCGGGCGGGCGGGGCGAAAAATTGCGGTGGCCCACCAGGCCCGGCTCGCTCCGAGCACGCTGCACCTTAAGCGGCGGATCGATGAAGGCCTCATTGGCGAGCTGCTGGCGATTCGGGTGCATGGGAAGCAGGACAAACGGGCCGGTGGCGAGGATCTGCTCGTCCTCGGCACGCATCAATTCGATCTCGTGCGTTTCTTTGCCGGCGAGCCGCAGTGGTGCAGTGCGCGCGTGCTGCAAGGCGGGCGCGAGATCACGCGGGCGGACGCGCGCGCCGCCACCGAGGAAATCGGGCCGATCGTGGGCGACGAGATCGAGGCGATGTTTGCGCTGCCGCGCGGCGTGAACGTCCACTACACCAGCCGGGCGAAGCATGCCGCGGTCGCGGGGCCCTGGGGCATGGAGTTCATCGGCAGTCGCGGCGTGGCGCGGTTTTGGCACGACGCGTACCCGCGGACATTCCTGCGGCACGGCGACCAGTGGCGGCCGCTGGAAAACGATCCGACCGCCGCGGCTGGCACAGACGAGCGCTCCATGGCCGCCGGCAACCGGCGCCTGGTCGACGACTGGCTCGCCGCGATCGCGGAGAATCGCGAACCGGTCTGCAGCGGGCGCGCCGCGATGAAATCGCTGGAGATGATCCACGCGATCTTCGCGGCGGGCTTGGCGCGCGGTCGCGTGGAGCTGCCACTGAAGAATCGCCAGCATCCGCTGGTCGGATAACTGCGGGGATCCCTCGTTTGTCCGCCGAACCCATCCCACCGCCGGCTCCCGTGGACGAAACCGTCCTCCGCGTGCTCGTGGCCCTGAGCGTTTCCCATCTGCTGAACGACACGATTCAGTCGGTGATCCCGGCGCTCTATCCGGTGCTCAAGGAGTCATATCACCTCAGCTTCACCCAGATCGGGCTGATTACCTTCGTGTTTCAATGTGCGGCCTCGCTGCTGCAGCCGGTGGTGGGCTTCTACACGGATCGCCGGCCGCAGCCTTTTTCGCTGGCCTGGGGCATGGGCATCACGCTCGTCGGACTCGTGGTGCTGTCGCAGGCCGGC
>JBIJCX010000587.1:0-3602 GCA_044344465.1 Opitutaceae bacterium | reverse complement strand
ATTTTTGTTTGGTCGCCGGGGGGGTGCGGGGGGGCACTTTTGTGTCCGCAATCTTGTCGCTAAAGTGAACACGACTCGGCCCAGAACGTCAGGATTTCTGACGGTCAAAAAACTTGACCTGCTTACAACATGTTTCGGAATTAAAGGAGTCTAGCGAACCGACGGAACACGTCCTTTCATCCTCAACGGGAAGTTCTGTCATCCCACCATCAATATCATCCGCCGCGGTTTGCCGAAACAACGTGCGCACTTTGCTTTCCCCATGCCCGCGGACCGATTCCCACCCCCTTGGCCTCAGTCATTGAGCCGCCGCTTGAATCCCTCACGGTTGTTTCTCACCCCATGAAACGATCTGCACCGCTGGTCGGAGGTATCGCCGCAGCGCTCCTGGCCTTGCTTCCCACCCCGGCTGCCGCCACCGGGCGGATCGATTACAACCGCGACGTGCGCCCGATTCTCTCGAACCACTGCTTCAAGTGCCACGGGCCCGATGCCAGCGCGCGCAAAGAAGATCTCCGATTAGACATCCCTGAGCCCGACGGCGGCTTCGCCTTCGTGGCCGGCAAGCCGGAAAAGAGCGAGGCCTTGAAGCGGATCGAGTCTGACGATCCGGATCAACAGATGCCGCCACCGGAGACCAACAAACGGTTGACGAAGGACCAGGCCGCAATCCTCCGCCAGTGGGTCGCCGACGGGGCGGAATATCGTCCGCATTGGTCGTTCGTCCCACCGCAGGCCGCTGCCCTGCCGGTGGTGAAAAACACCGGCTGGCCGCGCAATCCGATCGATCGCTTCGTGCTCGCCCGGCTTGAACACGAAGGACTGACGCCGACAACCCAGGCGGAAAAGCCGGCGCTCCTGCGGCGCGTGACCCTCGACCTGACGGGCCTGCCGCCCACCCTCGAGGAGTTGGACGCCTTTATCGCTGATGCGTCAGCCCAAGCCTTTGAACGTGTCGTCGATCGATTGCTGGCGTCGCCGCACTACGGCGAACGCCTCGCCGTCGACTGGCTCGATGCCGCGCGCTACGCGGACACGAACGGGTATTTTCGCGATGCCGCGCGACAGGCCTGGCCCTGGCGCGACTGGGTGATCAACGCGTTCAACCGCAACCTGCCGTACGATCAGTTCACCATCGACCAACTCGCCGGCGATCTGCTCCCCCAGCCGACGATGGAGCGGCGGATCGCGACCGGTTTCAACCGCAACAACATGACGAACAATGAAACCGGCCTGATCGATGAGGAATATCGCATCGAATATGTGGCCGAGCGATTGGAGACCACTGGCACCGTGTGGATGGGGATGACCATCGGCTGTGCCCGCTGCCACGATCACAAGTACGATCCGATCTCGCAGCGGGAATACTACCAACTCTCCGCCTTCTTCAACAATTCACCGGAGCGCGGGTTGGTTTCACCCGATTCTCCACCTCCCGTGATGGACGTAGCCACCCCGGCACAGCGCGCGGAACTGGAAAAGCTGACCGGGGCAAAGCGCGACGCAGAAGCGAAGTTCAACGACATGGCCGAGGCACTGCGCGAACCGATGGCGGCCTGGGAGAAAACGGCCACGTCAGACCTCTCGCCGCCGGAGGAAAAGCTGGCCCTGCATGTCGGCTTCGAGCCGGAAGCGGCGGGCGTCGCCGAGAGAGGAAATGTCACGTATGAAAGCGCGGGATTGTTGGGACACGCCGCGGTGTTCGACGGCATGCAGCACCTTGAGGCTTCGGCCGACGTACCGCTGCTCGCAGATCAGCCGTGGAGTCTCGGCCTGTGGCTGAAGCCGGCGGGCTCGCTCAGTGGCGTGCTGGGCAAAATCGAACCCGAGGGCGGCCGGAGAGGCTTCGAGGTCATCTGGCAAAAGGGCCGTTTCCAAATTAATTTCGTCCATCGCTGGGGGGCCAACGCGATCGAGGTGATCACGAAGGATCCAGCACGGACCGGCGACTGGCAGCAGCTCGTCGTGAGCTACGATGGATCGCAAAAGGCGGCGGGCATCCATGTCTATATCGACGGAATCAGCGTCCCGTTGAACATCGTGCGCGACCGGCTGAACGGTCCGATCGACAATGCCGAGCCGCTGCGAATGGGGCGCCGGGACAACGGCCTCGGCTTTTACGGTCAGCTAGATGAACTCCGGTTGTTGCGCCGCACCGTGGGCGACGCCGAGGTGCAGGCCTGGTATTGGAGCGATCGTCTGCGGGGATCCCTGGCCCTGGACGCGACCAAGCGCAACCCGCGCCAAAAACAGCATCTGCTCGATTACTACGTGAGCCGCCATGCCGACCCGACCGTCCGTGAGGCGCATCGAGCCGTGTTGGCTGCCCGCACGGCCGAGTCGGCTTTCCGTGAACTTCTGCCCAAGACCCTCGTGATGGAGGAACTGCCGGAGGCGCGGACGGCGTATATATTGAAACGGGGCAAGTACGACGATCGGGGTGAAGCCGTTCCGCCCGACGTTCCCTCGGCGTTCCCGCCGCTCCCCGCCGATGCGCCACGGAACCGGCTGGGCCTCGCCCGCTGGCTCGCGTCCCCCGGGCATCCTCTCACCGCGCGCGTGGCCATGAACCGGCTCTGGAAACAGTGTTTCGGCGAGGGACTCGTGCGCACGGCCAACGACTTTGGAGCGCAGGGCGATGCGCCCACCCATCCCGAATTGCTCGACTGGCTCGCGGTCAACTTTGTCGAGGGCGGCTGGAAGCTAAAGGAAATGCTCAACCTGATCGTGACGAGCGCCACGTACCGGCAATCGTCGGTGCCGACCCCGGCGCTGCTTGAACGCGACCCCGAAAACCGGTTGCTTGCCCGCGGTCCGCGCTTCCGGCTGCCCGCCGAGATGATTCGCGATCAGGCCCTCGGGACGTCCGCGCTGCTCGTCAAACGGATCGGCGGCCCAAGCGTCAAACCGTACCAGCCACCCGGCCTGTGGGAGACGGTGACCTACGACGGCGAGATCAGCTATGATCAGGAGAAGGGCGAAGGGCTGTGGCGACGCAGCCTGTACACTTACTGGAAGCGCCAGGCTCCGCCGCCGACGATGCTGACGTTTGACGGTCCCACCCGCGAGATCTGTGCCGTCAACCGGCCGCGCACGAACACACCCTTGCAGGCGCTGGCCGTGCTCAACGACGTGACGTTCGTGGAAGCGGGCCGCGCCCTGGCGTCGATCGTCCTCGCGCAGCCCGGCGACGATCGCGCGCGATTACGTTACGCCTTCCGGCGCGCGACGGCGCGCTGGCCCGACGAACCGGAACTCCAAATCCTGGGCCGGCTGCTCGATCAGCAACGGGCGCAGTTTCTCGCCCACCCGATCGGAGCGAAGGAACTCGTGGCCCAGGGAGATTCGCCGGTTGGCCGCGGACTGGATCCGGTCGAGCTGGCCGCCTGGACCGTCACCGCGCACGCCCTGCTCAATCTCGATGAAGTCATCAACCGCCGCTAGGATCCGGTCGGATTTGCCATGAAGATCATGCCCTCACCCCGTGGCCGTAACGATGCAGCCCCAACCGCAAAAGGGCCTTTGCACCGGACGGGAAGAAACGTCGGGCTTTGTAGCCCTGCGCGTGAGCGCAGGGACCTCCCGCACTCCCGCCGCTCACG
>JBIJCX010000586.1:0-3605 GCA_044344465.1 Opitutaceae bacterium | reverse complement strand
GCTCTTGGCGGTGCTGTCGTTGTCCCGCGTGGTGGAACTGCCGTTGATGAAAAAATTGAAGCTGTTCAGATCGAAAGGATCGATGAGCTGGCCGGCCGAGTTGCGCACGGTGACCTTGCCGGGAAGATACTCGTCGTAGCCGTCGAGATCGATCGTGGCCGCCTGAATGCGGCCGCCGGGGGCCTCGAACTGGCGATGGGAGTTGGCGCGATAAGTTTGGTCGGAGAAATTATAGCCGGCGGAACCGGTGAAGTCCCAGAGCGCGCCGATGTGGCGAAAGTTGAGGCGAAAGACATTGTTGCGCACGCGCACGTAGCGCGCGGTGTTGTTCACATTGACGGCCCCGGAGCCGGCGCGGCCGTGCGTGAAGTCGGGTCCCCAGCTGAGCGGATTGGTCCCGGTGTTGAGGACGAAATTGTGCTGCTCGTAGTCCTGCACCAGCCAGTTGCCGGAGTAGGAAAACGAGAGGGTGTCGACGGGTGAAAGCTTCCAATCGAGGCGGGAACCGACCGCGTAGCGATGCTCGTAGACGGGGAAAACATTGTACTGGAACGTCGTGAGGTAGGGATTGTCGACGCCCGCCTTGAGCGGATTGGCGGCGGTGGTCGTGGTGTTAAAGGTCCGATTGACGCGCCGCGCGGAGCCGAACTGATCGTTCTTCGTGGCGTTGAGGGAGAAGCCGAAAGTTTTCGAAACGGGCACGGTGTAGGCAAAATCGAAGTCGGGCTGGTAGTGATACGTCATCTTCTGATCGTCGCCATCGCCACCGCCGGACTGGCGGCGGAAATTGAATTCCCGGGAGTTCTGGTTCACGTAAGCCTTGAAACGAAATTCGGGGCGCCGGGCTTCGAAGGCGGTGCGGCTGACCATGTTGATGCCGCCAGCGAGACTCGCAGGCATGTCCGGCGTGGGAACCTTGTAGATCTCGATGCGCGACGCGTTGCTGAGCGAGAAAGCCTGGAGCAGCGTGTTGCGCGTCGGACCGGCCGAACCGGCGGCGTTCACGTCGTCGCCGTCGAGCGCGATGTTGGTGTACGAGGACGGCAGGCCGCGGAGGCCGATCTGCACGGCATTCATCTGGTCGGTGCCGACATCGACCCCGGGGAGAAATTTCACGAACTCGCCGAGATTGTTCTGGATGACATCGCCGAGGGCGTCGGTGGAGAGGACGGTCTTGATCCCGGCGGCAAAACGCTGCTCGTTGATCGCGATCGTGGAGGCATTGGTGTCGCGCGCGGCGCCGACGACAAATTCGTCGAGCTTTACCACCTCGCCGGCCGGCGACGTTCGTCCGGCCGGCGCAACCGGCATGAGCGCGAAATCGCGTTGGACCGTTGCACCGGCGGCGACCGTGACGGTGGCGGTTTGCGGCGTGAGGCCGGTGTGGAATACGCCGATCGTGACGGTGCCCGGCGTGACGGCGGTGAGGCGATATTCGCCGAAATCGTTGGTGAACACCTCGCGGTTGGTGCCCACGAGCGTGACGCGGGCATTCTCCAGCGTGAGGCCGGCGGCCTGATTCTCGACCCGCCCGGTGATCGTGCCAGTTGCGGCCGGCTGCGCGGAAGCGGGGAAAAGCACGCACGACAGGCACGCGAGCACGGTGGCCAGTGCTCGTGTTAAGAAGCTAAAGGGGGATTGGGTAGTCATGGTTCGGTGGTGGTCATGCCAATGGCGGCTGAAGATTGGACTTTGGTCGGGCGAACCCTCCGGGTGAGCCGCAGCGCAGCGGGGACGCCGCGCCCTACCTCCGCGAACCGACTGTCAGGAGTCAAGTTTTCAACCGACGTTCGGATCAGCCACGGCGCTGACACCCGAAATCGACGGCGAATTTCTCCCCCGGTGAAACTGATTTGTCGCAGACAAGACGGGAGCAATCCGGGGCTGCGCAGCCGCGCTGGAGCGGAGCGCAGGTATGGCCCTTCGAGCCCCACCTTGTCGCGTCGCTCCAAGGCGGCTACGACAAAGTGTTCATCGAGGATTTGGCATTGTAGGGGCGCTGCTCGCCGGCGCCCGCAGGCGTCGTCAAGCGACGCCCCTACAAAACATTCTATTTCTTGCGCAGCGGAATCAGTCGAAATCCGATTGCGTTTCCAGCCACACCGGTCCGCCTCGCGCAGGGCGTGCCGGTACCGTTCGCGCCACGCGGGCAAAAAGAAAGTCGGCCCGTGCGGGACCTTGTCGTTGCCCTGCTGCTCGGCGTGACGGCCGGTCGTCGCACCGAACGCACGCCACAAGCAGAACAGTTCCGATGTCCGCCCAGTGCGACCTGAAGTTCTGGCGGCAAATGCGTTTCGGGCATTTGTCATCCAATAGATGACAAAGAATTCCTCCGAAGTTGACCGCTCGATTCTCCCGGGCCGCCGCAAACGACTCGCCCCGCCCGGTCCGCCGTATATGATGCTCGGCGTTATGAAACTGACGTACTTCGGTCACTCCTGTTTTCTCGTCGAGACCAGCAAGGCCCGCCTGCTCCTCGATCCGTTTCTCAACGACAACCCGAAATCCCCGGTCAAGACCTCGCAGGTGCAGTGCGACTATGTCCTCGTTTCCCACGGGCATGAGGACCACTCCGGCGATGCGTTGGAAGTGGCGAAGCGCTGCAATGCCACGTTGATCGCCAACTACGAAATCTCCGAGTACTTCGCGGCCAAGGGCGCGAAAACCCACGGCATGAATCCCGGCGGCGGTTTCAATTTCCCGTTCGGCCGCGTCAAGCTCACGATCGCCCACCACACGTCGAGCGTCGAGGCCGGCCTGCATCCCGTCTATCTCGGCGTGCCCTGCGGCCTGCTCATCTCCGCCGACGGCCGGAATATTTATCATGCCGGCGACACCGCCCTGTTCCTCGACATGCAGCTGATCGGTCGCGCTGGGCTCGACGTCGCGATGATCCCGATTGGTGACAACTTCACCATGGGGCCCGACGACGCGCTCACCGCGCTCGAGTTCCTGAAGCCGAAGGTGGCCGTGCCGATCCACTACAACACCTGGCCGGTCATCGCCCAGGACGGTGCCGCGTTCGCCGCCCGCGCCGCGCAAGCCGGCCACACCGTCCGCGCGCTCGCGCCGGGCGAAGTGTTGGAGGTGTAGGACTCAAATTCATCCACCAGCCCGCCCTTGGCCGGCTTTGGATCGGATGGGTCACGGGGATTGCGCCCCATGGCCCTTCCACACCACCGGACGTGCGGTTTTCCGCATCCGGCGGCTGAAGTGCATCCTGGGCTGCCGGCCCTGGCTGGCGGAAAGCGAGCAGGTTCCACCGTTGAACTTCCCTCCGCCAGCGCTTCAAGCACCCACCATGCCGAACACAACTGCCCAATGGGTTACCCGGCAGGCGCCGGCGTGAACCGCGCGGCGTGGCGGAAATTGGCCAAACTCCAGGGAACGGACCGGGAGGTCCGTTCTCCTCCAACTCCACCCGAACTTCGGCAGTTACTGCCCGACTTCGCACTCGGTCACTTTCTGATCGTAGAATTCGTCGGTGAGCAGCCCCTCCTCGTAGAGCAACTTGAGCTGCCGCAGGCGCCCGACGATCTGTTGCTTGGAGAACTTGGGCTTGGCGGGCGCCGTGGCATTGGCGGTCACGGAAGCACTCGCCTCGG
>JBIJCX010000290.1:0-10872 GCA_044344465.1 Opitutaceae bacterium | reverse complement strand
CCCGCGCCCGCGATGAACAGCGCGACGAACGTGGCAAGATAGACAAAGGCCATTTCACCGTTGCCGGGGCCGGAGAGCTTGTGCCCATGCACCAACCAGAAAGCCACGGCCATCGTCGTGCCGGCACCGATCGCCGCCACGCGCGTAAAGAGCCCGAGCACGATCAGCGCCGCGCACACCACTTCACCCGTCACGGCTAAAGACAGGCTCGCCGTCTTTCCTATGCCCAGAGGATCGGAAAATTTCGCCGTCATCGCGGAAAAGTTCATCAACTTGCCCCAGCCGTGGAGGCCCAGCAGCGCCAGCCCGAACCAAATCCGAAGTACCAGCAGCGCGACATCCGCGCTGCGCGGCAGGAAGTTGAGATGGAGAAATTTCATCGCGGAAGAAAATGCACGGGAGGCCATCCGGCGCAACCTTGGCATTCCCGACGCGCCTGCTCCTGCCGGCCCAGAAAGACACTCCGCACTCGCCAGCCTTCGGTCCGTCGCGCTCACTTCCCGGCCATGTCCCGCACCCTGACCACGCTGACCAACGCCTTTCCGCTCTGGGTCGTGGCAATGAGCGCCGTCGCGTTGTTCCAGCCCGCGTGGTTTACCTGGTTCAGCGGGCCGTGGATCGTCTGGGGGCTCGCCATCATCATGCTCGGCATGGGGCTCACCCTCACGATTGATGACTTTCGTTCGGTCGGACGGATGCCAAAAGCGGTGGCACTGGGCTTCGTCGCGCAGTTCACCATCATGCCCTTGCTCGGTTGGAGCATGGCGCGGCTGTTCGCGCTCGAGACCCCGTTTGCCGTGGGCCTCATCCTCGTCTCTTGCTGCCCCGGTGGCACGGCCTCGAATGTCGTCACGTACCTCGCGCGGGCCAACGTTTGCCTGTCGGTCGTCATGACGATGTGTTCGACGTTTGCCGCCGTGGTGATGACGCCGCTGCTCACATCGCTCCTAGCCGGAACGCTCGTGCAGGTGGACGCCTGGGGCTTGTTCATGAGCACGTTCCAGGTGGTGGTGTTGCCCGTGGTCCTTGGCCTCTGGCTCAACCGGCTCACGCCGCGACTCGTGCAGCGGGTGCAACTCGGACTGCCGCTGGTCTCGGTGATCGTCATCGCGTTGATCTGTGCCAGCATCATCGGCGGCAGCGCAATGGCGGTAAAAGGCGCGGCCCTGCGGTTGCTCGGGGCCGTTTTCAGCCTGCATGCGGGCGGATTCGCGCTCGGCTACATCGTGACCCGCCTGACGGGCTGGGACCGAACGGTCTCGCGCACCATCTCGATCGAAGTCGGCATGCAGAATTCCGGCCTCGGGGTTGTGCTCGCACGCCGGCATTTCGCCGATCCGCTCACGGCCGTGCCGTGCGCCATCTCCAGCGTCTTTCACTCGGTGATCGGCAGCGTGCTCGCGGGCTGGTGGCGCTGGCGCGACCGTCCTCCCGCGGAAAAAACCCCCTGGAAATCAACCTGACACTGTTTTTCGTTCGCTGGTAATCTCCCGGAGCGCGCGATTCGCCATTACGCCCAGCACCACACACACGATCAACGTCGCCACGATGCCCGCGACCACGGTCCAGGTGTCCGACACATTGCTGAATCGCAGCTGCTCGAGCCGGGCGGCGGCATACGTGGCGAGGGCCGTGCGCGGACCAACTCCAAGAAACGTTCCGATGGTGTACTCGGGCAGTCGCACCCGGGCGGCTGCCAGCACGAAATTCGCCAGCGCGAAAGGCGACGTCGGCGGTATCCGGAGCAGCGTCACCACCAGTGTCGTCCGGCCGGCCTGCTTGCCCAACAGCGAACGGTGGATCGCGCTCCACTGCGGCTTTTCATGGATGACTTCCAGCACGCGATCGCGCGCGATTCCGCGGCCAATGGCATACGCCATCAGGGAGGCGGCCGTGATCGTCACCATCGCCAACGGGAGCCCGACCGCAAAGCCGAACGCCCACCCCGCCAGGATCGCACACGAGTAGGTCGGGACGAACGAGATGCCCATGAGGAGACCGGTGCAGAGAAAATAGATCACCATCCCCGGACCGTCGTGCTCGCGCAGCCAGGGTCCGAGCCGGGTCAACGCGGCGAGGAGAACGAAGCCGCCCAGGGGAGGCCAAAAAGAAAGGATAATCGCCACTGGTCCGGCGGCGCCCAGCCTCTTCATCAAACCTGGTTTCGGGGTGTTGGGGTTCACGCGGACAAAACTGGCATGGGAAAATCGCGGCTGACAAGCCCGCGCGCGATTCTTCCCTCGTCTCCCTTCTCGGATCTGCTGCATTATTGCGCCCAATGCTCAACCCGAAATCATGACCATGTCCAAGACCCTCCGGCAATCCACCCTCCTCTTCCGCTCTCTTCTGCTCGCCGCGCTCGCGTTCACCGCCAGTGCGCAAAGCCCGGCGCCGACGGCGCCGAGCGCTCCCGCCCGCAGCGCCGGCACGACGCAGACGACCGCCGACTACACCCGCACCGAGGATGTCGTGTACGGCCGCAAGTTCGGGGTCGCGCTGACGCTCGACGTATTCCAACCCGCCCGCGGCGCGAACGGGTTTGGTGTCATTTACCTCGTGAGCGGCGGCTGGCGATCCAGCCACGAGGGCGTGAACCCCAAGCTCTACGCCCCGTATCTTGAGCGCGGTTACACCGTCTTCGCCGTAGTGCACGGCTCGCAACCGAAGTTCATCATCACCGAAATCGTGCCCGACATCCATCGTGCCATCCGCTTCATCCGCCATCACGCCGCCCAGTGGGGCGTGAACCCGCAGCGCCTCGGCCTCACCGGTGCGAGTGCCGGCGGCCATTTGTCGCTCACCCTCGGCACCCAGGGCGGACCAGGAAACCCCAAGGACAAGGATCCGATCGAGCGCGAGAGCAGCGCCGTCCAGACCGTCGCCTGTTTTTATCCGCCGACCGATTTTCTCAACTATGGACGCGAGGGTGAAGACGCCGTGGGGGTCGGCATCCTCAAAAACTATGTCGACGCCTTCGGACCGGAAGCGGCCACGGCAGAGGGGCGGAAGAAACTCGGAGCGGCGATTTCACCCGCCCGATTTGTCACGGCGCAGCTGCCACCCACCCTCATCGTGCATGGCGATGCCGACGCGCTCGTGCCGATCCAACAGGCCGAACTCTTCGTTCAGCGCGCCACCGCCGCGGGCGCCACCGCCCGTCTGATCGTCAAGCCCGGCGCCAAACACGGCTGGCCGGACAGCGCCGTCGATCGCATGACCATGGCCGCTTGGTTCGATCAGTACCTGCGCGGAGTCAAGTAGCCGGCGGCCAACCGGTGAGCGGGTGGATGCGCGGAGCGATCCGCGCCCACATCGCAGCCTCGTTGGCGCGAACCGACAGGGGGCTGATAACCGGGAGAGCCGATCCGCCACGCTTTCGCTTGCGCTCAAGCGCGGCTACGGGGCCGGCCTCTCAGCTCTGAACTCTCAGCTCTCAACTGCATTCACAAGCCTCAGACCGGTCTCGCCTCAGACCCGCTTCGCCCGCTTGCGATCGAGCCGGTAGAGCGGCGCGTCCTCAAACAACTTCGCGGTCGGCAAGCGGCCGAGGAACTCGAAACTCACATCAGCCACACCCTCGGCGCCACACAAAGCGGCGAATTCCTGGCTCACATAGACCTGGCCCTGCGGCGTGATCGGATTGATCCGCGCCGCCCGCGCCACATGCGCCCCGATGCAGGTCAACCGCTGCATCACCGGATCGACATACGCAAACACCGGGCCGGCGTGCAGGACGATCCGGATGCCAAAATCGGCGGGCAGGCCATGCTCCCCCCACGTGGTCCGCGCCACAAGGTCGCGCAGTTCGAGCGCAAAGAAGGCGGCGTCCCGGAGGCCGTCGTAGACGAAATAATGCGACCCACCCCAGCTTTCGGAGATGGTCGGGGCACTCGGCAATTCCGTAATCAGCCGGGCCACCGCCCCTTTGAACTCATGGATGTAGGCGGACATCTGGCCCTCGGAGATCTTCTTGTAGTTCACGATCTCGGCAAATGCCATGGCCTTGATTTCCTGCGGCACCATCGGGATCTTCGCCGCCGGGATGGCCACGGCGGATGGGGCAGCCGGTTCACCTGCCTCCGGCCCGGCGGCCACAGCTCCGGCGGGCAACAAACCGATGATGCTCGGCTTGAGCTGCCGTTGCTCCCATTCCGCGACGAGGCTGCCGGTGCCTCCCAGCCTCGTGGCCGGCTCGCCATTCCAAAGCGCGATGGCCCGCAATTCGAAGTCGAGCGCCTGCGCCTGCAACACCGCCAGGCCCGTGATGATCCGATTGGCGTAAACCAGCGTTTTTGAAGACGCGGGGTCCGTCCCCTCTGCGGTGTATTCGGAAGCGTTGGCGATCAGGCAGGTCGTCGCATTGCCCAGAACATTGTGAAACCGGCGATCCCAATCCGCGCCGGCGAAAGTGACGCTCTGCCGCTTGAACGCATCGACCGGACACGGCAGCACCAGGTGCACCTTCGCCCCCATTTCCAGCAGGCATTCGCAAAAGATGATGTCACCACCGCAAGCCGCCGAGGAATAGCCAAAGCCCGCCCGCACCCGGACCAATTCCGCACGGATTTGCTCGCGGATTTCCGCCTCCCGTTCCGGCGGAAATCGCGGCGGTGTGCGCCCGGGCGCATCAATCATGTGACCGGAAAATACAACCACGGAGGGAAATTCGAAACACCGGTCGATCCATTCCTGCCCCTGCTCCTCGATGCCGAAAAACTCCCGCGCCCGGCGCCGGACCGAGGCCAGGTCGCTCCAGCGCGTCTTCGACATTTCCGGCCCCTTGGCGCCGAACCCCACAATCTCCCGCGCCTGGCGCCGCATCGAAGCCAGGTCGCGCCAGCGGCCTTGGAAAATTTTTGCCGCGCGGCTGTAGTATTTCGCCGCCTCGGAGGTCGAGCGCTGGTGCGTCAGCGCCTCGGCCAGCGTGGCGAGCAGCCAGCCATCCGCCTCGTCGCCCAGCTTGTTGATTTGTTCGCGGCAAACCTTGGCCACCTTTCCGGCCACCTGCTCCGCGAGCACCCTTTCGCCCGCGGCGGCCAGCGTGAACGCCAGGTTGATCCCGGCGTAGTAGGAACCGGTCAGGTTAAAGGCGTCGCCGTAACACTTGCAGGCCTGCTCGAGCGCCTTGGCCGCTTCTTCCGGCGTGTTCGCGCGCCGCCACAGCTCCTTGTAGACCCGGCCGAGCAGACCCAGGGTTTCCTCGTCGCTCCCCGTTTCCTTCATCAGTCCGTCGAGGACTTCACGCGCCGCGTCGAGCGCCCCCGTCTGCGCCAAACCCAGCGCCAGTTGCTGCCGCAACATCCGGCTGTCGCTGAAGCGCCTCAGCCCGTCGCGCGCCACCTCGATCGCCGTCAAAATCTGGCCGGACGACACCGCTTCACGCACCATCCGCTCGTATTCGACCAGGTCGCTCGACACCGCCGCTGGCGATCGAAGCACGTCGTCTGGATCCGTGGGGAAAATCATAAGCGCTGACCGTGGACAAATCGCCGCGGGTTTCAACCCTGCGATAGACCGGGCGCCCAGAGGCGGGCTCGACCTGCGACTGGGACCCATGCGGCCGTGGACACGATGAGCGGGAATGAATCCAAATTCTGATTTGCGACCGCGTGCCGCAGACGACGGTGGGGCCGTTGACGAGCTCAATTCCACCGCCTAAACACCAGCATCACTCCCATCGTGAATCCGCTCATTTCCCGCCGTCGCTTCATCCAAACGTCCGCCTCGACCGCCGGCCTCGCCCTGACACCGACCTGGGCGCGCGCCGCCGGCCGGCCGGCCTTCTCGTTCGTCCTCCTGGGCGATCTGCACTACGACAAGCTGGAGCACCATGACCTGGCATGGCTGCAGAAAACCCACCCGAACGATCTCAGCCAGATCCAGAATTACACCCGGATCACGCGCGACATCATGCCCGCGTTGTTCGCCACTGTCCGTGAGACGATCGCGGACTTGAACCGGTCGCCGGCCACCCGTGTCCGCTTCGTGCTGCAGGTGGGCGACCTCGTCGAGGGACTGTGCGGCACGGAGGAACTCGCCGTGCGCCATAACACCGAGGCGCTCGCCTTCGTGCGTGACGCGAACCTCGGCGCCCCGTTTCTCTTCACCAAGGGCAACCACGATGTCACCGGCGAAGGGGCCGTATCCGCCTTCCGGAGCGTGTTTCACCCGTTTCTGACCGCGCAGGCGCGCGCGGTCTCGGCCGCGACCGGGGAGGTGCGCACGGGGTGCTACGTCGTCGCGTGCGACCACGCCGAGTTCGCGTTTTTCGATGCCTATGAATCCGGGAGCCTCGAGTGGTTCGAGGCGGTCGCGGCGCGGCGGAGCGCCGAGCATTTCTTCGTGGTCGTGCACCCGCCGGTGGTGCCCTACGGTGCGCGCGCCACGTGGCACATTTTTTCCCGGGAAAAGGAAACGGCCCGGCGGCAGAAGTTCCTGGAACTGCTCGGCACCCAGCGGGCGTCCGTGCTCGGCGGACACATTCATCGCTTCAATTCGCTGGCACGCGAGACGGGCCGCGGACGCTTTGCCCAGCTCGCGCTGAGCAGCGTGGTGCACGCGCTGGATCTGAAACCGAAGATGCAGCTCTCCGGCCCGCAGGAGTACACGCCTGATCAGATTCGAGTGGAGCCGGAATTCTCGCCGACGACCGAAGCGGTCCGCCGCGCGGTGTATGAGAGCGAACGGCTATTTGTGAAAGCGTTCGAGTACGCCGACCTCCCCGGTTACGCCGTCGTGACGGTCGACGGTCCGAAAGTGACCGCGCAGATGTTCTCCGGCACGAGCCGCCGCCTCTGGCGCACGGTGGATTTGGGCGGATTGCTGGCGTAGCCGGTGTGAGCCGGGCTCGCCCGATGCAATCGCAGCTCGCCGCGCAACGTCTGCACCACGGAACTCATTTGCGGCGCGGACCAAGGTCCGGCCCTACACCTGTGCATGGCTCAACCCATTCCGGGTAGGACTGCAGCTTGCTGCCCGCCTCACCAGACCGCGCCGATCCTCATTTCTCGCCCCGGCGGCACGCGCCAACCCGTTCGACCAGCTCAGGCCGGGGGTGCCGGCGCTAAACGTGCTCCAATCCCAATCACGCCACCTTCAGTGGGTGAACCATCGCACCTACCTTGGCGCCAACGGTGTTGATGGCCTCGCGGAGATCGTAGGCGAGCTGAACCCGAAGCCAATAACCCAGCTTGAATCCGAAACAAGCGCACGGCGCGGGGACAATGCCCGCACGCTGCCGGTGTGCACCCCGATCCAGCGCTGTTTTCCAATTGCGCGGAATTCCGCGCAATTGGTTGGGAGCCACTACGTGCTTTGGCTTTGCCGGCGGGCCGCACCGGTGCGAGGATGGGACCGGGTAATGAAACGTATGCTGTCGACCATCCTCATCACCGCGATTCTGGGCTACGCGGCGATGTGCGTGCTGCTGTTCCTGATGCAGCGCCAAATGCTCTACCACCCTTCGTCGATGCCACTCGAGGAGCAACTCGCCTACGCGCCTGGCGCGGGCCTGGAACCGTGGCGGGATGCCGCGGGCGCTCGCATCGGCTGGAAGCGAGGGAGGCCCGGCGCGGCTGCGGCCCAGCGGTGGCTGGTTCTGCACGGCAATGCCGGGATCGCGGTGCACCGGGCCTACTGGGCGGACGCGCTGGAACGCGTTTCGCCGGGACGGACGCTGTCGGTTTATATTCTGGAGTATCCGGGCTATGGCCGCCGCGCCGGGTCGCCGACGCAGCATGCGATCACGACGGCGGCACTGGCGGCGATGGACGCGTTGCCAGCCGACGGCCAACGGACGCACCTGCTGGGCGAGTCGCTGGGCTGTGCGGTGGCGGCCCAAGTCGCGCGGGCGCGGGCGGCGCGGGTCGGCGGGCTGGTGCTGGTCTCGCCGTTCAACTGTTTGGCGGACGTGGCGGCCTACCATTACCCGTGGCTGCCGGTGCGCCACCTGCTGCGCGACCCGTGGCGGTCGGACGAGGCCCTGCGCAGTTTCGCCGGGCCGGTGGCAATTTTGGCGGCGGAGCGCGACGGCGTGGTGCCGGCGAGATTTGCCCGGCAGTTGCACGACGGCCATCCGGGGCGAAAACGTCTGCACGTCATCGCGGGCGCGGATCACAATTTCTTCGTGTCCGACCAGCCGTGGTTCCGGGAGGCCGTGGCATTTGCGACGGCGGAGTGATGATCGGGAGTGCGGACGCGACCGCCATAACGGGGAAATCATTGCCCACGGAACACACGGAATACACAGAAACCTAATCCTTGGTCGCCTTCGGTGCCGCCGATGACCGGCTCGCTTCTTCCGTGTATTCCGTGTGCTCTGTGGGCCAAAGGATTGAAGGGTTTGGAAATCTCTTGGACAAAGATGCACGCTGGAAAACAAGACGTTCAGACAAGGAATCATGAAGACCCTCATCAACCTTTTGCGGGCTTTGCTCGCCCTCGCCCCGTTCACTCTGGCCACGGCCGAGGTGACCCGCGTCGAGATCGCTCGGCGCGCCGACATCGGCACGTCCGGTTACGAAAAGATCGTCGGCACGCTGCACTTCGCGGTCGATCCGGCGCATCCCCGGAACGCGATCATCGCCGATCTGGCCCTGGCCCCCACCAACGCCGCGGGGCGCGTCGAGTTCTCCTCCGATTTCTATGTCCTGAAACCGAAGGACGCCGGCCGCGCCAATGGCGCCGCCTTGGTCGAAATCTCGAATCGGGGATCGAAGGGCAGCCACCGGATCTTCAACCGGGGAATCAAAGCCGATCCCGTGACCGAAGCCGACTTGGGCGATCAGTTTCTCATTCGCCAGGGATTCACCCTCGTGGGGGTGGGATGGGAATTCGACGTGCCCAAGAATCCCGGATCGTTGCGGATTAACGTACCGATTGCCACCGACGCCGGTAAACCGATCCAAGGGATCGTCCGCGCCACGTTCACGGTCAACGCGCGCGCGGCTGAGTTCGCCGTCACCGATCTGGCGGCCTACCCTCCGTCGGATCCGAGCATTCCTCGCGGCCAGTTGGCGGTGCGCGATTCGGCCGAGGTGCCGGGCGGTGTGGCAATCCCGCGCGCCAAGTGGCAATTGAAGGGCAACATCGTCAGCCTCGAAGGTGGCTTTGATCCGGGGCGGGCCTACGAGTTGTCCTACGAGGCGGCGAATCCGCCGGTCGCCGGTCTGGGCTTCGCCGCGATTCGCGATGCAGCGGCGTGGCTGAAGCAGGCGAACAACGCGGTGGCCCCGGTCAAGCACGCCTATACCTTCGGGTCCTCCCAGAGCGGCCGCTTCCTGCGCGACTTTCTGTATCAGGGCTTCAATACGGACGAGTCCGGCCGGCAGGTGTTTGACGGCGTAATGTCGCATATTGCAGGCGGCGCCCGCCTCGATCTCAACCGCCGGTGGTCGACCCCGCGCGAGCAGGCCATGTTCAACTGTGCTTCCTACCCCTTTGCGGACACGCCCCACCAGGATCCCGTCAGCGGCCTCAACGAGGGCGTGCTGAAGAACTCCCGGGAGTCATCTGCGCCCAAGGTATTCTACACGAATACATCAGTGGAATACTGGGGCGGCGGCCGGGTCGCGGCGCTCGCCCACACGGATCCGGCGGGCACCAGGGATGTCACCCTGCCGGAAAACGTCCGATTCTACTTTTTTGCGGGCACCCAGCATGGCCCGGGCGCGTTTCCACCCGCGGCACCCGGCCCGGGAGATCACTACGCCAACCCGGTGGATTTTGGGGTGTCGATGCGGGCGCTGCTGGTCGCGCTGCACCGGTGGGTGACCGAGGCCGCACCTCCCCCACCGAGCGCGTTTCCGAGTTTTCGCCACGGCACGCTCGTGCCGGCCGCCGGGTTGCGTTTTCCCGCGCTGCCCGGCATATCCTCGCCTCGAAAACTCACGGCCGGGGTGAGAGTAAGGAATCCACTCTGGCCGGACGGAGCGGGTCAGGGCGCCGCGCTGCCCTTGCTGGTGCCCCAAGTCGACGCCGACGGCAACGAACTCGCCGGGATTCGCCTGCCGGAGGTTGCAGTGCCACTCGCGACCAGCACCGGCTGGACCTTTCGACCCCCGGCCATGGGTGGACCCGACAATCTCGTGCCGCTGCGCGGTGCCTGGATTCCGTTTGCCGCCACGCGCGAAGCGCGAATCGCAGGCAAGGATCCGCGAGCGTCGATCGCAGAGCGCTACGTCTCCCGCGAAGCCTATCTGGCCACCGTCCGGAGCGCAGTCGACGGTCTCGTGCAACAACGCTATGTGCTCGCCGCCGACGTCAGCTCATTGATGGAACGGGCGGGCGCGCAGTGGGATTGGGTGGCGGCGCGGGCGGCGCGCTGAGCGGCCGCGCGCGGAGCGCACGGCCCACCTTTCAATCCGAACCGAAGATGCTCCGCATCGTCCAAGCCGTAAGCGATTTCAACTCCGCATCCTGCCCCTGCGCCAGCAGCGAAACCCCGAGGCTGTCGGAGCGGCCCGGGTGCACGCGAATGGCGAGGCACTGGCGGCCGTTGATGAAGACCTCGACAATGCTGCGATCAATGAAGACGCGGAGCTTGAAGGACTCTTCCGGCGCGATGAGCACCGGCGCCGTCTCCGGCGGGCGGGAGAGCACTTCGGGAAGCAGCGAGGCACGCGTGCCGTCGAGCGTGACGACACCCAACTTCTGCTGCGGCGGCATGAAACGACTGGTGACGTCGCGGTTCCGGAAAAGGAGAATGCGCGTGACCTCTTCCCGGTTCGGCGAACGCAGCACGTCTAACTCGACCATCGGCGCATTCTTTGGGTCGATCTCGGCCTCAATCTCCAACGCGTTGCCCCGAATTTCCGCCAGCACGATTTCCTGGTTCGCAGGCAGGGCCATTGCGGCGACGCGCCGCTCTTCCTG
>JBIJCX010000585.1:0-3616 GCA_044344465.1 Opitutaceae bacterium | reverse complement strand
GAAACCCGGTCGAGCGGGCCTGACATGCGGGCACAGGGACGTGCCCGCCCACTCAGGAGAATGCCGTCCCGAGCAATCTGGCTTCAAAAGAGATCCTCGACTGGCTGGATCGGTATTTCGGGCCGGTGAAGTGATGCGCTAGTGAGGCTGTTCCCGCCGGAGTTCGGGCTCGAAGGATCGCCGCCGGCGGCCTACTTGTCTTTCCCCCTTCATTTCCGTTGCACCCATGATCCCGTTCAAAAAATTGCCCGCCCGCTGCGGCGGCGTGCTTTTCATTTTGGCCGCATTCGCTTCGGCAGCCGGACCCGCGTTCGCCGCCGCGCCGCCGCGTCCGCCCAACATCCTTTTGGTGACCTGCGACAACCTCGGCTACAGGGATCTTGGCGTCCAGGGGCATCTCGAAATCCGCACGCCCAGCATCGACCGCTTCGCCACCCAAGGGGTCCGGCTCACGGCTCTCTATGCCGAAGCGACCTGCACCGTCTCGCGCGCCGCGCTTCTGACCGGCCGGTATCCGCAACGGAACCAGCTCAATATCCAATTGCTCGCCGAACCCTCCAAACGGCCGGCGGCCGATCTCGCGCGCTGGGGCAACCTGGGCATCGGACTCCGCCACACCGAAAAAATCCTGCCGGAGTATCTCAAGAAAACCGGCTATGTCACCGGCGCCTTCGGCAAGTGGAACCTCGGCTTCGCTCCCGGCAGCCGCCCGACCGAACGCGGATTCGACGAATTCCTCGGCATCGCCTCCGGCAACGCCAACTACTACCACTACACCTACGGCCGGCGCCCCGATCTCTTCCAAGGCACCGAGCCCATCAATCGCGAGGGTCATTATTCCTCCGACCTCTTCGCCGACTCGGCGATCGCGTTCATCAGGAAAAACGCGGCCAAGCCGTTCTTTGTCTACCTTCCTTTCAACGCCCCGCACTCCAACGGCGCGAACAACATGCGGCCCGGTGAAGCGATGGTCATCTGGCAGGCCCCGCAAAAGCACCTCGACAGGTACGGCTACGATCCGCGCACCAACGACCAGCGAAAACGTTACTACGCGGTGATCTCCGCCTTAGATGAGGCTTTCGGCCGAGTGCTCGCGGCCCTCGAAAACCTCGGCCTCCGGGACAACACCCTCGTGATTTTCTACAACGACAACGGCGCCAACCAATCCGAACTCGATCCCGCCTCAAACGGCTCACTGCGCAGCGGGCGGCCGTTCGTATGGGAAGGCGGCATTCGCGTCCCCGGCTTCGTCCGCTGGCCCGGCATCGTGCCGGCCGGTTCCGTCTGCGACGTCCCGCTCACTCACCGTGATTTCTTCGTCCTCGCGCTGAACGCCGCCGGGGCGCCGCTGCCCAAGGACCGCATCATCGACGGCCGGGATCCGCTCCCGGCCCTGACGGCCAAAACCGATTCCCTCCACGACGTGCTCTGCTGGGATTTCGGCGGCCACCGGGCCATCCGCCAAGGGCCGTACAAACTCGTGACCAGCGCGCCCAAGAGCGACATCTGGGAGCTCTACGATCTCGCCAACGACAGCGGCGAAACGAAGAATCTCGCCGCGACCAAACCCGCTCTGGCCACGGCCCTCGAACGGCGTTTCCAGCTCTGGGAGAAATCGGTCACAAACTGATTTTCACTTCGCCCACGGAATACACGGAACCCAATCCTTCTTCCGTGTGTTCCGTGTGTTCCGTGGGCAATGCTCATCGCCACTCCGGGCAAACCCTTGATTCCCGAAAACCCTTTCTGCAACCTCCCGCTGCGCTCCGGCTTCCTGCCGTCGCCCGCCACGTTCACGCCATGCAAATCACCTGTCTCTTCATCCTCGCCGTCCTCGCCTTCCTGCCCCGTTTAAGGGCTGCGGAGGAGAAACCCGCCGATCCCGCCGCCGCCCTCGAGAAGAAATTCGAGTCGCTGAAGCATAATCTCGACCAGCTCGCCAAGTCCGTCGATGACGTCCTCTGGTACCAGAAGGTCGGCGACGTCGCCCTCGTGGACAAAGTCCTCCTCTACGGCCCGCCACCCGCCAAGGCCAAGAACCCCACGGCGCTCGGGGCGAAGAATCCGCTCAAGTTCTGGGCCTACATCTTCATTCCGCAGAAACTGGATCGCACGCAAAAGCATCCTCTCCTCGTCCTCCCGCACGGGGGCGTGCACGCCAACTTCGGCACCTCCCACACCCACATCGTCCGCGAACTGATCGCCCAGGGCTACATCGTCGTCGCCCCGGACTACCGGGGCAGCACCGGCTACGGCAGCGGCTTCTACAACCAAATCGACTACGGCGGCCTCGAGGTCGCCGACAACAGCGCCGCGCGGGCGTATGTGCTCGAAAACTACGAGTTCGCGGACCGCGACCGGGTCGGCATCCTCGGCTGGAGTCACGGCGGCCTCATCACGCTGCTGGACATCTTCGAGCACCCCGCCGACTACAAGGTCGCCTTCGCCGGCGTGCCGGTCAGCGACCTCGTGCAGCGGCTGGGTTACCACGACGAGAGTTACAGCCGGATTTTTTCCGCCCCCGAACACATCGGCAAGACCGTGAGGGAAAACGTGGCCGAATACCGTCGTCGCTCCCCCGTCACCCACGTCGCCAAGCTCCAGACGCCCCTCCTGATCCACACCAACACGAACGACGACGATGTCCATGTCCTCGAAGTGGAGCACCTGATCGCCGCGCTCAAGGCCGCGGGCAAGAAGTTCGACTACGAGATCTATCAGGACGCCCCCGGTGGCCATACCTTCGATCGGATGGACACCAAGGGTGCCCGCGAAATCCGGCTGAAAATCTACCGGCACCTGGCCCAGCACCTCAAGCCGGCGCACCCTTTCGCCGACGCCACGGCGCTCGCCCGCGCCAGCCTGCGCTGAACCGGATCGGATTCAGCCCCGTGGCGCGGCGGCGAGCAGGCCGCGGCCGCGCAGCCAGGCCCCGCACCGGTCGGACCACATCGTGACGGGAACGTCCGCCACGGGTCGCAAGCCGTAGCCATGGCCGCCTTTTTCGTAAACGTGCAATTCGGCGGACACATCCACCCGCCGGAGCGCAAGGAAGAGCTGCACGCTGTTTTCAGCGCGGATGCGGTCATCGGCCGCGTGGACAAAAAACATCGGCGGGGCCTCTTTGTTGACCACAAACTCGGACTTCAACTGCAGTGATTTGTCGTCCACGAGGTAGGCGGGATAAAGGAGGACGGCGAAATCCGGGCGACAGGAAACGCGATCCACGGCGTCACCCAGCGGGTAACGTCGCTCCGCCGGCGCCAGCGCGACATGTCCCGCCACACAGCCGCCGGCGGAAAAGCCCAGGGCACCGATGCGGTCGGGCGCAATCCCCCACTCCGCCGCACGGCTGCGGACGACGCTGATCGATCGTTGCGCGTCCTGCACCGGGGCGAGCCATTTCGGATCGCGGGTATTCGTCGGCACACGGTACTTCAGCACGACCGCGGCGACGCCGAGCGAGTTGAGCCAGCCCGCGACCTCGGTGCCCTCGAGGTCCCAGGCGAGGATGTTGAAGCCGCCGCCCGGACAAACCAGCACCGCGGTGCCATTGCGGCGCGCCGCCGGCGGAAGAAACACGTGCAGCTGCGGCTGCGCGACATTGCCGAGCTTG
>JBIJCX010000251.1:0-12556 GCA_044344465.1 Opitutaceae bacterium | reverse complement strand
TCCCCTTTCCTCGCACCTCCTGCATGGCGATCTGGAAGCGATGCGGTTCGTGCCGAACATGCCCAACGGCAAGATGGACTGGCTGGGGGGGAATCTCGTGGGGGGGAATCACCATTATCCCCACGCGGGCCGGGCGCAGCGGGAGGAGTTGTACCGGCGGCATGTTGCCCATGCCCTGGGCCTCCTGTATTTCCTCCAGCACGACGCCGGGGTTCCGGCGGCGGTGCGCGCGCACGTGCGGGAATGGGGCCTCGCGCGCGACGAGTACCAGGACAACGACAACATCCCGCCGCTGATGTACGTGCGTGAAGCGCGGCGGCTCGCCGGCCGGAAAGTTTTCACCGAGCATGACGCCTCACGGCACCCACGGCACGGGCGCACCCCGATCCACGCGGATTCGATCGCGTTCGCGGAGTGGCCGATGGATTCGCATGACTGCAACCCCGTCCGGCAACCGGGCAGTTGCAACGACGGGGAGTTCATTCTCGCGGAAACCACGCTGCCCTCGCAGGTCCCGTTTCGAGCTCTGCTCTCGGATCAGGTCGACAACCTGCTCGTGCCCGTCGCGCTCTCCGCGTCTCACGTGGGGTGGGGCACGTTGCGACTGGAAACCGTTTTCGTCCATACGGGGGAAGCGGCCGGATTGGCCGCGGCGCTCTGCCTGCGCGACAATGTCGTGCCGGCGGGGCTGAGGGTCGCGACTTTGCAGGCCGAATTGCTCCGTCGGCGCATTGCCGTCACGTATCTGGCCGACGTTGATCTCGGGCAAGGAGACGCGTGGACGCGGGATGTGCAGTATCTGGGGGCTCGGGGTTTCATTCCCAGCTACGCGGCCGGAGCCAGTCAGCCCATGGGCCCCGCGCGTGCCACGGCGTGGGTGGAGGCGATGGGCAAGATGATCCGCGGCGAGGACCGACCGGATGAACTCGCGGCTTCGATTCAGCAGCAGTTGAGCGCCCCCGCGTTGGTCGATGAACAGGCGATTGATTCCACCGCGCTGGCATTGTTGACGCGCCATGGTTGGTCCGGCGACCCGAACACGACCATGCCGGAGGCGGTTCAGGTCGTCTCGGACGCCGTGCGGACACTCGAGGCCGCGGGTTTGCCAAGGTGACTGCCCGTGTGTAGTCGCGCCACCGTGTCGGTGACGATGCGGACCACCGCGGTTTTTTCCTTGGCGGTCCAACGCTGCTCCATCGCGATCGAGACGCCGACGGCCGCGAGCAACGATCCTTCGCGCGAGAAGATCGGAGCGCCGACTAGAAAACGCGAGTTGGGCGGCTCCCACGACAAAAAGCCGCGACAGCGGGTTTCCTCAAGAAAGGCGCGCAGCTTGTCCTCCGAGCCCCAGAGGCCGGCGCCATATTCGACGAACGGGTAGCGGGCCTCGTAGGCCGCCGCTTCGGCGGGCGGCCAGAACGCGAGCATGCAGAGCGTCGAGGCGTGGATGTACGGCGCCAGCCGGCGCGACGCCGAATGCTGAACCACTCCCGGGCGGTCCTTTTCGATCAGGTGGACGGCAACGACTTCCCCGCCGAGCGGTTCCGCCAGCACGACGGTCGCCTTCGTCTGGGCGGCCAAATCGCGGACGATCCCCTCGAATTGCCGGGCGGTTTCGCGGTGCCGCCAGGCTTCCGCAGCTTCGAGCACTCCGGGGCCCAGCAGGAAGCGTACGGGCCGCGAGGTCTTTTCCAAATAGCGCTTGGCGACGAGGGTTCTCGTCAGATTGAAAGCGGTGGGTCGCTTGACCCCAAGCGCATCGGCGATCTCGGCGAGTGCGAGACCGCTGCCCGAGCGCGCGACCAAATCGATGATGGTTGCGCCCCGTTCGAGCGATTGGACGAGATTACTGTGTGCCATAGAGGGGATCCGCCGTGCCGAACCCACCTAAGCATCCGCGAGCGCGGTGCGGCTGCACAATCACGAAGTTGCTCGCTCAAGCAACAGCGCCGGCATCGGCTGGTTGGAGTTAGATTCCGAGGCGGGCAGCTTGTTGGCGGAGTGAGCGCTCGATCCATGCGCAGCTTGACAGTGAATCTTTTCTGAGGCACCCGTGAATGATGTCACTCCCGCGCCCGCTACCGTGCGCCTTTTACCGCACCACCGCTGGCAATGAGCCAGTGCGTGAGTGGTTGAAGGTGCTGCCGGAAGGCGAACGCAAGCAGGTCGGCGGTGATATCAAAGCAGTGCAGTATGGCTGGCCGCTGGGTCTGCCGCTGGTGGATTCCCTCGGGAATGGTCTCTGGGAAGTTCGATCGCGGTTACCCTCCCGAATCGCGCGGACGATTTTTTTCGTCCACGACGGGATAATCGTCCTGCTGCATGGCTTCATCAAGAAGAGCCGCACGACCCCTGATCACGAACTCGATTTAGCCAAAAGGAGAAAACTTGAAGTCCAAAATCAATCAGCACATCGGAAGTAACTTCGACGATTTTCTTCGCGAAGAAGGCATCTACGAGGAGGTGGAGGCGGCGGCCCTGAAAAAAGTCATTGCTGCTGCCTTCACCCGCCAGATGAAGCGTCGTCACGTCAGCGTGTCCAAGCTCGCTGGCGCACTGGGGACCAGTCGGGCCGCGATTAGCCGCGTCCTCGATGAGGATAATACTTCGATCACCCTGACTACGCTTTCACGCACGGCTACCGCGCTCGGCTGCAAGGTCAGGTTGGAAATTGTCGCAGCGTAGCCTTTCTCCCTTCAATTGCCGGGCATGCGATTTGCCCGTGCAGTAAGCGACCGTCAGCGGCACGCCCACCTTGGCCCAGAGGCCGGTCAGAAGCGTGAAAAGCCAGCGCCGCCGCCCACACAAATTGGCTATTGGGACACGCAAAATCCGGCGCCGAGGAGACTGGATCCTGCAGGGGTTGGGCCGGGAGGGGGTTAGCACACCGCCATCGGATCGCATTGTCTCGAATCTCGATATGACCCCGTCCCAGCGACCCGTTCGGGTCTAATGCGAGGGCAGGAGTGGCATGGGAAAGATCGACCGGGTCAAAGCGCGAAGCGCGACTCCAGCGGTGATCGTCGGGGCTGGCCTCCCCAGTCCGGACGTAGATCCAAGCTGGCTCTGCCACTTTGCACTGATCTGAGCGCCACTCCGCCGCCGGACCCCTTCCGATTCCACGCGAAATGGACGAAGCGTCACTTGGCTGTCTGGCACTTGAGCCAGCTTTCGACCGCCGCCGTGCGGAGGGCGGGGGCAGTCGGAAAGGGTCAGGTTTCGGAAAGGGCAGTCGGAAAGGGTCAGGTCGGAAAGTGATATCAGGCTTCGCCAACACCGATGCCGATCCGGGGTGTATCGAGAGATTGCGGTCACCTTACGGATCGCGGCCTGTGGTGCTCCGAGAATGATACACCGTGGTGGCCCCTCTGTTGCTTCTGTCGGCCAGGCTTGAGAATATCACTTTCCGAAACCTGACCCGTTCGGGTCTACCACCGGGCTGGAGGACGGCGGCGGCGCGGCCGAGCGTGCGCCACGGCTGCGCGAGCGAGGTGCCGGGGGCATCGTCCCGCCCGTCGGGAGACACGAAATACTGCGCCGCCGAAGCAACGCCCGGCCACGCGGGCGAGAGCAGGAACAGGAGGATTCGGACGAGGCGGGCTGGCATGAGTCGGTCGGAGGGAGGCGTCCGGGGCGGGGTGGAGAAAGATGGGTTAGTCACTTATCGGTGAAATCCTGGGTGGTTGGCGCAAGGTTCGGAGAATCCGAAATCCGAAATCCAAAATCCGAAACAAGCTCGAAGTTCGAAGAAACATCAAAGGCTCAAGCCAAGAAATGCTGTGGGGCTTGGATTTTGGAACTTCGGCCTTTCGAGGTTCGGATTTGTTTTGGCTTTCGAAATTCGGATTTCGAGATTCCCGGCTCAGATCCTGGCTCCGACTTAGCCGGGTCAGGGGTTTCCGCCCTTCTTTTTCCCCTTGGCCGCCGGGCGCGCGGGAGCGGGATTTTCGCTCCAGGGAATCGTGCGGCTGAAGAGCAGGGGGTACTTTTCGTAGTCGTGGCCGGGGGTGAGCCGGGCCTGGATGGCGGCGAGTTCGGCGTCGTAGGCGCGGCGCATTGTCGCGAGCTGCGCGGCGTGGCGCGGGTCGGCCGCCACGTTGGTCATCTCATAGGGATCCGAGGCGAGCGCGAACAACTCCTCGGTCGGTTTCATCCCTTCGCCGCCGTGGTACCAGTAGATGTATTTCCAGCCCGGCGCGACGATAGCCATCGCTTGGGCGGAGGCGGCGCCCCAGAAATTGAAGAGCGGCAGCGCGTCGCGCACGCGGCCCTGCGGCGCGGTGAGCAGAGGCAGGAGGCTCTTTCCATCGATGCCGGCGGGGGCGGGCACGCCGGCCAGCGCATGGAGGGTTGCGGCGATATCGACGTTGCCGGTCAGGGCGTGGCTGACGGTGCCGGCGTGCGTCCGTGGCAGGCGCGGGTCGTAGATGATGAGCGGCGATTTCGAGGCCGCCTCGTAGGGGAGCACCTTGTCGCCGAAGCCGTGGGCGCCCATGCTGTAGCCGTTGTCCGAGGTATAAATGATGACCGTGTTGCCGGCGAGGCCCTCGCGGGTGAGCGCCTCGCGAATCATGCCGACGGCGGCATCGACCCCGGTGATGAGCGCGTAGTAGGCCGCGGCGGCATTGTCATAGTCGTTGATCCATTCGCGGTAGCCGGTGGCGGCGCGACTGGTGCGCGACTGCGGGGAGAGGTGGCGGCCGTGGTCGGCACCGTAGTTGGGCGGGCGGATGAATTTTTTCCCCGCATAGAGCTTGGCGAACTGCGGCTCGGGCGTGAACGGCAGGTGCGGCGCCTTGAAGCTGACCGAGAGGCAGAAGGGTTTTCCGGTGCGCTTCGCCGCCTGGAGGAAATCGACCGACCAGGCGCCGTAGGCGCGCGAGCTGTGCGGATACTGGTCGGCGTATTTGGCGATGCCGGCATTCTTGGCCGTTTCGTAGAAGGTCTGGCCGGGGCCGCCGGCCCATTGGTCGAAGAACGAAGCGAGGGCTTCAAATTTTTCTCCCTTGAGGTCGAAGCCAATTTTTCCGGCGAAACCGGTGTAATAACCGGCGCGCCGCAACAGCACGGGGTAGGATTCTTGGAGGAAGCGCCGGGCGAGGTCGCCGTGATCGAAGTTGCAGCCGTGGCGGTATTCGTAGAGGCCGGTGAGCACGTTGCACCGGCTGGCCATGCAGATCGAGGTGGTGTTGTAGTGATTAGTGAACCGCACGCCTTCGCGCGCGAGCTGGTCGAGATGCGGTGTGATGACCTCCGGATTCTCGTAGCCGATCGCGCGGGCGGTCTGGTCGTCGGAAAAGAGGAAGATGATGTTGGGCGGCGGGGCGGAGGCGGCGAGCGCCGCGACGGGAAGCGCGGCGACCGCTCCCAGCGAGAGCGGCAGGAAGAGGGAGAAACGGGTGCTCATTGGGAATCGTGACGGATCAGAACCGGAAGAAGTTCGTCAACGTGATCAGCCGCGGCTCGGTGTAGCGCGGGTAGCGGGCGATGCGGCCCTGGTTGGTGACGTTGTTGAAGGCGTTGTCGACGTTGAGCTGGCCGGTCCAGCGTACCTTTCCGAACTTTTTCGAGTACTTGAGAAACGGGCTCACGATGAACTCGTCGGCGTTGTGCCGCTCCGGTACGACCTGCACGCCGGTAATATAGAGCCCGCCCGGGTCGCGCACGCTGCCGCGCACCCAGCGCACGGAGCCGCCGATCCCCAGCCCGCGCAGCGGCCCTTCGCGCAGCTCGTAACGGGTGACGAAACTGGCGCGGAGATTCCGCGGCTGTTTGTCGTCGCTGCCCTGAGCGTCGAGGAAGTCGTAGGTCGCGGCCAGGGCCGACTCGATGTCGCCGACGGACATGCCGCTTCCGCGCAGGTGGGCCTCCGCGGCGGCGACCTTGGCGCGAAGTTGGGGCACGGACGAGGCTCGCTGGTGCTGCGAAGTGGAAAACCCGAGCCGCGAGGTCCACTGCCGGTTCAGATTGGCGGTGAGCTCGAGTTCCCAGCCGCGCGTCTCGCGATCGTTGGAGTCCGTGAGCCCAAGGATCCGCTGGGGCGACGGACTGCTCAGGCCGGTGTTGAAGGCGGCGTTGACCTCGTCGCGCACGGTGGCGCCGATGCCGGTGGGATTGTTCTCAGCCGTGTTCTCGAAACGAATGACGGAGGCGTTGACGCGCCCGCCGAGGAGTTGAAAGCGCAACCCGAGATCGAGGCCGGAACCGGTGGTGGGGCGGCGCGGGTTGCCGTCGAGATCGGTGCCGACGTTGTCGGTGAAGAGCGCCGTCTCCTGGTAGGAGGCGGTGAGAGAGACCCATTCCCTGACATGCCAGACGGCGCCGTAGCTGGTGTTCGTTCGCCAGTTGTCCGCGCTCGGTTCGGTGGGGATGTTGTCCGCGTCGGCGTCGAGCGGGTTGCCGGCGGCATCGACGAAGCGCCACTCCTGATAATCGCCGAAGGAGCGCGTGGACAGGTTGCGGGCCTGCTGCCAGTGGTCGCGGCTCACGCCCACGCTGGTGCGAAGCCGGCCCTTGAAGAAAGTGCCCAGGTGCTGGAAGACGCCCGTGCTGAGCGATTGGTCAAAATACTGCAGGCCGTTCTGGGCGTTGATGAAGTAGTCGAGGACGCCGGGTTGCTGGGGGATGCGCAGCGCGTCGCCGCCGCCGTCCTTGAAGTAGTACCAGGGGCTGACGACGTTGTTGGCGAAGCGGGCGCCGACGCCGGTGTAGCCGCGGCGGTCGATTTCCTCCTTCGTCAGGCCGAAGAGGTAGGCCTTGATGCGGTAGATTTCCTCGCGGTGGTTGGCGCTGAGGATCACGCGGTGGGCGGTTTTGCCGAGGTCGAACGAGTGCACGCCAATCAGCCGCACCGAATCGATGGCGTGATCCTCGAACCGCCGCTGGATGGCGCCGGGGATGAAGAGCTGCTCGAAATTCGGATTGGCGATGGTGCGGGTGGGGTCGTTGGGAAACGCGGGGTCCGGCAGGCGCGGGTTGACGTCGATGAAGACGGAGCGGGCGTTGGAACCGGCGAGATTGCCGTTGCGGGTGAGGCGCTGGTCGGTGAGTTCGCGCTGGCGGTTGCCCGCGAGCCAGAGACTGGTCCGGCGCGAAAACGCGTGCTGGAGGGAGAAGTTGGCGGCGTCGTACTTGTACCGTACGCGGGCGTCGGGGCCGGCCCAGTCCTGGTGGAGCGGGAACTGCGCGCTCTGGATCGGCAGCCATGGGATGCGGTTGGGATTCTGCGGATCGGTCGCGCTGGTGGCGTTGGCGCCCTGCACGATGGTGGAGAGGCGGTAGGTGGGAAACGCGTCCGTGTTGCCCATGGTCTGCAGGCTGACGAGCCGGCCGCCGATCAGCATGAGAGCGTGATTGTCCGCCGTATTGGTGCGGGGCGCGGAGAGGCGGGCCATGCCGACGCCGTTGGCCTGGACGCCGGCGACGGTGGGATTGGCGTCGCGCGCGACCGTGCCGGTGCCGCGCACGTAGGCCGCGGTGATGTCCTGCAGCGCGCCGTGGCTGATGGAGCTGAGGAGGCGGCCGTCCTCGTAGGTGACGTCGAGGATCGTGTTTGGCGTCTTGAACGGCTGGATACGCACCGCGGCGGCGACGGCCCGCAGGTTGCGCGCGGTGTTCTCGTGCCAGCCCTCGAGGTCGGAGTCGACCGCGTTGATCCGCAGGGCGAGCATCTGCGGGACCAGGATCCGGCTGAGGTCGGCGGTGAGGCGCAGCGAGCCGCGGTCATCGGTGCGGACCTGGAGCTCGGCGTCGTTGCGGAAGCGGCCGCGCTTGGAGGTGAGGTTGATCACCCCGGTGGCGTCGGTGTCGCCGTAGGCGATGCCGCCGGGGCCGCGGGCGATCTCGATACGTTCGGTGTTGAAGGTGTCTTGCGGGGTGTAGGTGGGGAAGCCGTCCTTGAGCTGGCGCACGGAGGGCAGGCCGCGAAAATTGATCTGGTTGCCGGACTTCGAATTTACCGGCGCGCCGACCTGCATGTTGTCGTTGTAAATGTTGTCGGCGCCGACCGCGAACTCCACGGCTTGGAAAAAGTCGGTGACGCCGAGATCGGCGAGGAACTCCGAGTTCATGACCGAGATCGAGTTGGGGAGGTTGGCGAGCGACTCGTTGGTGCGCGTGCCGCTCATGGCGGTCGCCGACTCGTAGCCAACGTCGCTGGCGGCCGTGACCTCGAAGGGCGTGAGCGTGATGGGGTCGTCCTGGGCGGCCCCGGCCGCTGCGCTCGGGCTCGTGGGCGGGGCCGGCGGCGTGGCGGCGAAGGCGGCCGCAGGCAGGCCGAGGGTGAGGCCGGCGGCGAGCGGCAGGAAGAGGGAGAGACGGGGAGAGGGGGAGAGAGGGAGAGGGGTATTCATGGCAGGGTAGGTCTTCTTGTTGTCGGTCCGTTTCGAGCAGCTTCGCGACGATCTCGTTACGAAATGCGTACCGGGTGGGCGGGCACGTCCCTGTGCCCGCCGGCCGGCAGAGGGACCTGCCGGCCCACCTTGCGTTGCGGCATTAAGCCGCATCGCGATATTTCCGCGTTACGGGGTCGCATTGGCGCCTTTCTTTTTCTTCTGCTTCGGCGCTTCGGGTGTCGGGGCGATGGGGGCCGGCCAGCCTTGGGTGCGCAAGCGGCGGCCGACTTCGTTGAGGGTTACGACATCTTCCGGGTGGACCGATCCATCGGGCAGCGGTCCGGTGTTGAGCAGGAGATTGGCGGGCAACCCGGCGGCCTTGCCGAGCATGGTCATCACCTGGTCGGGAGTCTTGTGGTGGCCGTCATCCGCTTTCAGATAGCCCCAGCCCTGGGGTTGCAGGGTGTCGCAGAGTTCGAGCGGCCGATTGGTCTTCTCACTGAAGGTGCGCTCGGGGGCGAGGAAGTCCTCCGTGCCGATGATTCCCTGTTTGTAGGAGACGAGCACCTGGGGCTGCAGGCTGTGGACGTGGGCGTACAACTCGGGCAGGCGCCACTCCGCGAGCCGCTCCGGGCGCGAGCGGGGCACGGCGATGCCATCGAGCCAGATGGCGGCGATTGGGCCGTACTGCGTGAGCAGCTCGGTGATCTGGGCCGTCATGAAATCGAGATACTTCTGCAGGCTGTGCGCGGCACCGGTGGCGTAGGTGGGCTCCGCCGGATCATACTGCGGGCGGGCCTGGCCGCCCCATTGATCGTTGTTCGGCGCGTGCGGGTGCCGCCAGTCGCGGCCGTGCGAATAGTAGAGGCAGAGACCGAGCCCTTTCTTCGCGCAGGCGGCGGCGAGTTCCCCGACGAAATCGCGTTTGGCCGGGCTGTTGAGGCTTTGGAAATCCGTCTGCTTCGTCTTGAAGAGGCAGAAGCAATCGTGGTGCCGCGTGGTCAGGTTGATGTAGCGCATCCCGGCGGCGAGCGCGAGATCGGTGATGGCGTCGGCGTCGAACTTCGCGGCGGTGAACCGTTCCTTCAACTTGCTGTATTCCGCGACCGGGATCTTCTCGCGGAGTTGCAGCCACTCGTGCCGGCCTTCCAGTGAGTAGAGCCCGTAGTGGATGAACATCCCGAAGCGCGCCTCGCGGAACCAAGCGAGCGCGGCGGCCCGGGGGTCCTTGGCATAGAGCGACGCGTAGGAGCGCAGATACGAGGGCACGGCGGCGGCGGGGGCGCCGTGAGCGGCGCGGGCGAAGGCAAGCCCGGCAGTGGCGCTGCCAAGCGTGGTGAGGAAGGAGCGACGATTCATGATGATGTTTATCGGAGGTTTGGACAATTGGGGGGCAGTTTCAAAATTCGAAGGTGGTGCTGAGGACAAAATTGCGGGGGCGCCGCAGCGTGTAATAGACCGGGACTTCGGCGTGGGCGGTGCCGAAGACGGCGTTCGTATCCGTATCGACGGCGGTGAGCAGGGGATCGGTTTCGTTGAGGAGGTTCTGAATGTTGAGCTGGACCCGGAAATTGACCTTGCGGCCCAGCTTGTGGCGCCAGGCGACCAGCGCGCCAAAGTCCCAGGTAGCCTCCCCCATGATTGGGTTCTTTACGTTCACGAGCCCGGGTCGACCGGTGGAGTCCAGCAGGCGGCGGTAGCCAACGACGGGGGCGGAGCGCCAGCGGAAATTGCCTCCCGCGGTCCATCCCTTCAGCGGGCCGGCGGTGAAGTCGTAGGCGGAGAGGCCGTTGAAGTTGTATTGTCCGCCGTTGCGAATCTGGCTGCGGCCGAGGAGTTGCTGGCCGTCGCGGTAGCTCCGCTCCATGCTATCCGCCTGCAGCCGGATGAAGGTGGCGTCATCCTGGGCCTTCTGACGATCGGCGCTGCTCGCGGGATTGAGGTCAAAAGACCTGGACGCGGTGCCGGAGGCCACTCGCTGGAGCTCGTCCGCGAATCTGCGCCAGGTGCCGAGGCCCTCGAAGTCGGTATCGGTTGTGAGGTAGAGCCCGGCGTACTTGTCGTCGGCGATGAGGGTGTTCTTGTTGGAACTGCCGGAGAGAGCGACCCGCCACTGCCGCGTGGGATTGAAGACGACGGTCAGCTCCCAGCCGGTGGCCTGGGTGTCGCGCACGTCGGGTGGGTTCTGGTTCTGCACCGGGTAGAGCGTCTGCATCGTCCGGAAATGCGAATCGCCCGCGGTTTTGTAGTTGTCCTGGAGGCGTTGCAGAATTTGCCGCGCGCCGGCGTATTTCGTACCGGAGATGTAGCCTTGATCGCTGGCGTTGGTGTCAAAGCGCGTGAGGCGCACGGAGAGCCTGTTTTCCAAGAGGTAGAAGCTGGCGCTGAAGTCCCGAGTTTCGCCGCTGGGATTGGGAAAGGAAGTTCCGATGGGCGTGAGCAGCGTGGTCGTGTTTGGCGTGAAGTTGTTCGATTGCGTGTAGCCCAGGCTGAGCCAGGGAAAGACATGGAAGATGCCGCCGAGCGTGCGCGAAAGGCCGCGGGCATCATTACCGAACTGGGTGGGACTGACGTCGCGGACCAGGTTGAAGAACCGGTAGTCATAGGTCGCGCTGGAGGATCGGCCGACCGTCTCCGGCAGGATGAAATTCTGCGAGACCGGCGCGCCATAGGCCGTGACGTGGTCCGTGCGATAGCCGAAAAGGGTGACCAGCCGGTCTCTCAGCCACCGGGCCTGCCAGCCGAAAGAAAGGCTTTCCGTGGTGGTCTTGTTGAGGAGGGGGGAGGTGGCGGGCAGGAGGCGAAGATCGACGGCAGCGCGGTCGTTTTCGACGGCGCCGACGAGATTTCCATAGCCGGAAATCTCGGCGGCATGGTTCATGAGTTCGGAAGCGGCCCAGAACTCTGGCGCCTGGGCGTTGAGAAAGTAGTGGCGGACCCGGAACTGGTTGACGTTGCCGGCGGCGGCATTGCCCCAGCCGGCGCGGCCGACGGTGCCGAGGTTGAAGACGCGCATGCTGTCGCGGGTCTCGTAGCTCGTGCCGGTCTGTCCGAGGAGCGAGACGCTGTGGCGCCCGAGCCATTGGCTGCGGCGGGCAAGGTCGAGTTCGTAGGAGAGGGTGGCGCGGTACTCGTCGCTCTTGTAGCCCTCGACCCGGTAGAGCATTACATTGCTCTCGTGGTAGGGAAGGAGGTAGCCTGGGTTGGGCGAGCCGTCGCTCAGCCGGGGGTTGGGATCGATGGTGACGTAGGTGAGATTATTCTGGTCGAGGTTGCGGTGATGTCGGGCGCGGGCGCCGGCGACTTCGAGATAGAGATTCGGAGCGAGTTTTTGTTCGACGAAGAGGTGGGTCCAGGAGCCGCGCTGTTTGTTGGGGAAATTTTTCCGCGTGCCGCCGTAGAGGTAAGTATCCTGCGAGAGGCCGAAGGTCTCCCAGGGCCGCAGGGACATGTAGTTGGTGCTGGAGACGCCGCCGAAGAGGGCGGCGGGGATCGTCCGCTGGCCTCTCGCGTTCACCAGCGGATTGGCGAGGCCCAGGCCGCGCACGAGCATCTGGCTCTGCGCGGCGTTGTTGAGAAGGTAGTTCCTGGGATCATTGCCGACGACGGGTTTGCCGGCGGCCATCCAGGCGAGCGCGGCGCCGTCGAAGCCCCAGACGAGGGCGGCGTTGTTCAGGGCGGTATCGTAGTTCTCGTGATTGGCCGTGATCTTGGTGTTCTCCCAAGGCTTGGCGACGATGCCGAGGGTGACGCGCTCCTGGTTCTTGCCTTCGTTGCCGCGAAACTCGCGTTGCCGATCGTAGAGGCCGTTGAGGCGGAGCGCGAGCCGGTTGGTTATGAGCGGCTGATTATGGTCCAGCGACACGCGGTGAGAGTCCCAGCGGTCGCCCTGGAAAGAGATCTTCGTGGCGGTTTTCACCATCTTGGCGCGCTTGGTGGAGGTCACGACCGCACCCTGGGGGTTGCCGACACCGATGAGGAGCGCGTTGGGGCCGAGCGAAAGGGTCACGCGTTCGGTGTTGTAGATATCGTTCGTGCCGAAGCCGGAGAAGAAGTCGTTGGAGAGGCTCTGATCGCTGGTCACGTTGCCCACGAAGCCGCGGATGGAGAAGGACTGGCCGTTGCCGGCGCGTAGCGCGACGCCGCCGTTGCCGATGGCGTCGCCCTGGTCAAGGTTGACGCTGGGCGTGAATTCCAGCGCCTTTTCGAAGGAAGTGACGCCG
>JBIJCX010000250.1:0-12588 GCA_044344465.1 Opitutaceae bacterium | reverse complement strand
CGGCGTCCTCGCCGAGGGCGACCTTTCCGCCCGCCTGCCCGAAGCCCGGGGGAAGGACGAGATCAGCCAGCTCACGTACTCGTTCGGCCGGCTCGTGGCTTCGCTGCGCTCGTTCAGTGAAGCCGCGAACCGCGTCGCGTCCGGCGACCTGACCGCCGAGTTCACCCCCCAGTCCGAGCACGACGTCATGGGCAACGCCCTCGCGGAGATGGGTCGCAAGCTCGGCTCGCTCGTCACCGACGTGCAGCGCTCCAGCGTGATCGTCTCCTCCGCCATCACGGAAGTCGCCGCCACCGCCAAGAAGCAGCAATCCACCGCCAATGAAGTCGCGGCCACCACGACCGAAATCGGCGCAACCTCGAAAGTGATTTCCGCCACCTCCCGCGATCTCGCACAAAACGTCATCCACGTCAGCGACGGTGCGCAACAGGCGGCGACGCTGGCCGACAGCGGCCGCGAGGCCCTCGGCCGCATGGACGAAACGATGCGGCGCGTGACCGAGGCCGCCGGGGGCGTCAACGCCCGCCTCACCGTCCTAAATGACAAGGCGGCGAACATCGGCTCCGTCGTCACCACCATCGCCAAGGTCGCGGACCAGACGAATCTGCTTTCGCTCAATGCCGCGATCGAGGCGGAGAAGGCCGGCGAATACGGGCGTGGCTTTGCCGTCGTCGCCACCGAGATCCGTCGTCTCGCCGACCAGACCGCCGCCGCCACCGTCGATATCGAGCAACTCGTGAAGGAAATCCAGACGGCTGTCACCGCCGGCGTCATGGGCATGGACAAATTCTCGGAAGAAGTCCGCCGCGGCGTCACTGACGTCGAGAAGGTTGCCAGCCAGCTGACCCAGATCATCCAGAACGTGCAGGCCATCACGCCTCGCATCGCCTCCGTCAGCGAGGGCATGCAGGCGCAGACGACCGGTGCCGAACAGATCAGCCAGGCCCTCACCCAGCTCGGAGAAGCCGCCCGCCAGACCGCCGAGTCGCTCCATCAGAGCAATGAAACCGTCCGCCGCCTCGACGAGGCCGCCCGTGGCCTCCGGTCCGGCGTCGAGCGGTTCAAGGTGAGGAACTGAACCAGCCGCGCCCGGCCACCGTCCGGCTCCATGCTTTTCATCCTCTTCCAGCTCGGCTCCGACCGTTACGCGCTGCCCGCCCGCGATGTCGCGGAGGTTTTGCCGTTGATTTCGGTGAAGGTGCTGCCCGGAGCGCCCGCCGGGGTTGCCGGGCTCGTCGACTACCGCGGCGCGGCGGTGCCCACCATCGATCTCTCCGCCCTCGCCTTCGGCCGGCCCTCCGCCCGCCGCGTGAGCACACGGCTGCTGATGGTGAGATATCCGCACCCGCGGGGCGGCGAACGGCTGCTCGGCGTCATCGCCGAGCACGCGACCGAGATGCTGGCGAAGGAGCCCGGCGATTTTCAACCCACGGGCATCACCACGGAGACGTCCCGTTACCTCGGGCCAATCGTGCATGACGCGCGCGGGATGATCCAGCGGGTCGAGGTCGCGGGACTGCTCTCCGCCGAACTGCGCGCCGCGCTGTTCAAGGAGGACGAGACTTCCCCGCTGCCGGTGCCACCGCCGCGACTTGAGAGTGCAGCCGCAGGATCCGGCCCATGAACCTCGTCGCCGTAGAAACTTGGCTGCAGTCGTTCGCCGGCTTGGAGGCGTCGACCCTTGGCGCAGGCGCCGTGGCCCGCGCCGCGCGCCTTCGGCTCGAGGCCACCGGTTGCGCCTCGGCCAGGGATTACATCGCCCTGCTCGAGGCCTCGGCCGACGAACGGCACGCCCTCATCGACCGTGTCATCGTGCCCGAGACGTGGTTCTTCCGCGACCGCCCCGCGCTCGATGCCGTTGCCCAGCATGTGGTCCAGACGTGGGGGCCCGCGCATCCCGGCGCCATCTTTCGCGTGCTCAGCGTCCCCTGCTCCACCGGCGAGGAGCCCTACTCGATCGCCATGGCCCTGGCGCTCGCGGGCTGGAGCTTGAGCTCGCTGCGGATCGACGCCGTGGACATCAGTCGCGAAAACCTGGAACGTGCCCGGCGCGGCGTCTACGGCCGCAACTCGTTTCGCGGCGAGGATCTGAAGTTTCGCGATGCGTTCCTGGAACCGGTCGACGCGGAGACGTGGCGCGTTGCTGACCGGCTGCGCGCCCCGGTGCGCTTCGAACACGGCAATCTGCTGCATGACGATTTTCCGCTGGGCCGGCTGCCCTACGATGCGATTTTCTGCCGCAATCTCCTCATCTATTTCGACCGCCCGACGCAGGCGCGCGCGATTCGCACGCTGGATCGGCTGCTCGTGGCCGAGGGCTGGTTCGCCGTCGGTCCCGCCGAACCCGCGCTGCTCTTCGAGCATGGTTACGAAGCGCTGAAAGTGCGATCGGCCTTTCTGCTCCGGCGCGCGCCGCCCGCCGGAGCGCCGCCGCCTCCCTTGCCGAAGCGCGCGGACGCCGCCCCAACGTGGCCAAAATTTTCGCCGCCGGCACCCGCCAAGCCCCCCGCGCCCGCGATTGTCCCGACGCCGGCCGCCAGCCTCCAAACGGCCACCCCCTCGCAAGCCGCTCCGATACTCCCGGCGGACGCCGGCGATCCGTTGGACGAAATGGAGCGGCTGGCCGACGCCGGCCGGCTGCGCGAGGCCTCGACGCTCGGAGAATTTGTTCTGGCCCGCCAGGGCGCGTCTCCCCGGTTGCTCTTCCTGCTCGCCGTGGTGGCCCAGGCTTCGGGCCAAAACGGGCGCGCCGAAACCCTCTTCCGCAAGACATTGTACTTGGATCCCCAGCACGGTGAGGCGCTGGCCCACCTCGCCCTGCTGGCGGAAAAGAGCGGTGATCTGCGTGGCGCCCGGGCCTATCGCGAGCGCGCGCAGCGAGCGCAGGTTAACGACACCCGATGAGCACCAAGCTTGCCACCGACTGTTGGAAGCGCATCGGCACCTGGGGTGATCGCACCTGCCCGGAGTTAAAGACGCATATCCACTGCCGCAACTGCCCGGTTTACTCCGCGGGCGCCACCCGGCTCCTCGATGCCGAGGTGCCGGAGTCCTACCTGATTGAGCACGCGCGGCATTACGCCCTGGCGAAACCTGCGCTGCGCCCCGGCGCGCGTTCGGCGGTCATCTTTCGTCTCGCCAACGAGTGGCTCGCGATGTCCACCACGGTTTTCCGCGAGGTCGCGCCGCTGCGCCCCATCCATTCCCTGCCCCACCGCCGCGATCGCGTGGTCACCGGGATCGCCAACATCCGCGGCGAACTTCTGGTCTGCGTCTCCCTGGTCGCCGCCCTGGGCCTCACCGATGGCAACTCCCCCGGTCCCGCCGCCCGCCTCGCCGTCATCAGCCGCGAGGGCGATCGTTTCGTCTTTCCCACCGACGAAATTGCCGAGCTCTACCGCTTCGACGACACCGATCTCGGCCCGGTGCCCGCCACGCTCCTGCACGCCCAAGCGACCTATATCCGTGGAATTCTGACCTGGCGCGACCGGCCGGTCGGCGTCATCGACGACCAGTTGCTCTTCTATACCCTCAACCGGAGCCTGTCATGAGCGGTGACCTGCAACACATGTCGATGGTCGAGCTCTTCCGCATGGAGGCGGAGAGCCAGCTCGCCGCGTTGACCGGCGGTCTGCTCTCGCTCGAACAGGGCGACACGGCGCCGCTCGAAGCCATGATGCGCGCTGCCCATTCCCTCAAGGGTGCGGGCCGCATCGTCGGCATCGACGCCGCCGTGTCCGTGGCGCACGTCATGGAGGATTGTTTCGTGGCCGCCCAGCGCAGTGAACTGACGCTCGGCAGCTCGCAAGTCGATCAACTGCTCCGCGGCGTCGATATTCTCACCCGCATCGCGCACTCGACCGACGCCGAACTGCCGGCGTGGGAAAAGGAACGGATGCCCGAAATCGCCGCCTTTGTCGCCGACCTCAAGACGGTGCTGGCCGGCGGCCGGGCGGACAAGCCGGCGCCACCCCCGCCCGCCGTCCCCACGCCGCCGCCGCTCGCCCCCGCGCTGCCACCCGTCGCCCCCGCGGCGGGCGACAGCGTCGCCGCTCCCGCCCCGATTGTCGCCGAACGGCCCGTGGCTCCGCCCCCGCCCGTGAAGGCACCGGAGCCACCACCGCCGCCTGCGCCCGCCGCACGATCGCTCGCCGACGCCCAAAGGGCTGACCGCACTGACACCCGGGCGCTGCGCGTCACCGCGGAAAATCTCAACCGCCTGCTCGGCCTCGCCGGCGAATCCCTCGTCGAGTCGCGCTGGCTGCGACCGTTCGGCGTTTCCGTTTCCCGGCTCAAGCGGCTCCACTACGAGCTCAACGGTTCGCTCGACCAGCTGCGCGATCGCCTGAATGCCGGCGACGCCGAGGGGCGGATCAAGGAGTCCCTGTTCGAAACGCAGCGCCGGCTCGGCCTCTGCCGGGAGTTTCTCGCCCTCCGTCTCGGTGAACTGGATACCTACGACCGCCGGTCGACCAACCTCGCCCAGCGTCTCTACGGCGAGGCCCTCGCCGTGCGCATGCGGCCCTTTGCCGATGGCGTGACCGGCTTTCCCCGGATGGTGCGCGACGTCGCGCGCGAACTCGGCAAGGACGTGCGCCTGGTGATTTCCGGCGAAGACACCCAGGTCGATCGCGAAGTGCTCGACAAACTCGAGGCGCCCCTCGGCCACCTGCTGCGCAATGCGGTCGATCACGGCATCGAGACTCCGGCCGTGCGGGCCGCGGCCGGCAAGCCCCCGACGGGCACCATCACCCTCGAGGCCCGCCACCAGGCGGGCGTGCTCCTCGTCGCCGTTTCTGACGACGGCCGCGGCGCCGATCGGGAGTCGATCCGGGCGGCCGTGGTGCGCAAGAAACTCGTTGCCACCGAGACGGCCCCGCGGCTGAGCGAAGGGGAATTGCTCGAATTTCTCTTCCTGCCCGGGTTCACGATGAAGGATCAGGTCACGGAAATTTCCGGCCGCGGCGTGGGGCTCGACGTGGTGCAAAGCATGGTCAAGGCCGTCCGCGGCACCGTCCGCGTGGCCTCGACCCCCGGCCGGGGCATGAAGTTTCAGCTCCAGCTGCCGCTCACGCTTTCGGTCGTGCGCGCCCTGCTGGTGGAAGTGGCGGCCGAACCGTATGCGATCCCGCTCGGGTTCATCACCCGGACCTTGCGCCTGCCCGAAAACGAGATCGCCTCAACCGAGGGCAAGCAGCATTTTGGCTTCGAGGGCCGGCGGGTCGGCCTCGTGACCGCCCATCAGGTGCTGGGCCGCACCGGCGGACCGCGCGATGACACCCTGCCGGTCGTGGTGATCGGCGATGGCGATCGCCGCTACGGCATCGTGGTCGACCGCTTTATCGGCGAGCGTGAACTGGTGGTCCAGCCTCTCGACCCGCGTCTCGGCAAGGTCAAGGACATCGCCGCCGGAACCCTCATGGAGGACGGTTCACCCGTGCTGATTGTCGACGTCGAGGATCTCGTGCGCTCGGTGGAGAAGATCGCCGCTGCCGGCACGCTGGGCGCGGTGCATGCCACCGCCGCCCACGCCGCCGCCGCGCGCAAGCGCGTGCTGGTCGTGGACGACTCGCTCACCGTGCGCGAACTCGAGCGCAAGCTGCTTGAGTCCCGCGGTTATCTGGTGGACATCGCCGTCGACGGGATGGATGGCTGGAACGCGGTGCGCACCGGCGCGTTTGACCTCGTGATCAGCGATGTCGACATGCCGCGCCTCGACGGCGTCGAGTTGACCAAGCTGGTCAAACAGGATCCGAAATTGCGTTCGACGCCCGTCATGATCGTTTCCTACAAGGACCGGGAGGAGGACCGCCGCCGCGGGCTCGACGCCGGGGCGGACTATTATCTGACCAAGGGCAGCTTCCACGACGATACGATGCTCAACGCGGTGCGGGATCTCATCGGCGAGGCCCAGGAAACGGCCGCAACATGAACTTCGCCCCCGCCCAAGTCCGATGCGCATAGCGATCGTCAACGATCTCGGCATGGCCGTCGAGGCGTTGCGCCGCGTCCTGGCGCTCGATCCCCACCACCAGCTCGCGTGGACCGCCGCCGATGGCGCGGAAGCGGTGCGGCAATGCGCCCGGGATCGGCCCGACCTCATCCTCATGGACTTGATCATGCCGGTGATGGACGGCGTGGAAGCCACGCGCCGGATCATGGCCGCGACGCCCTGTGCGATTCTCGTCGTGACGGCGACGGTCGAGGGCACGACCGGCCGGGTGTTCGACGCGCTTGGTGCCGGGGCGCTCGACGCCGTCAACACGCCGAAGCTGACCGGCGAAGGCGCGGCGACGCTGCTCGCGAAAATCGAAGCCTTGGGCCGCTTGATCGGCGATGCGGATGCGCCCGCGACGGCGGCGGTGGCGGCGACCGCCAGGAGCCGGCCTTTGGCGGAGGCGCGCCCGTGGCTCTTTGCCATCGGCGCATCGGCCGGCGGACCGGCGGCACTGGTCGAGGTGCTGAAGGCGTTTCCCGCGACGACCCGGGCCGCGTTCGTGGTCGTGCAGCACCTGGATGATAGTTTTGCCGCCGGCCTCGCCGACTGGCTCGGAGGCCTCATCTCCCTGCGCGTCCGCGTGGCGCAGAACGGCGACGTGCCGACGCCAGGCACCGTGCTGATGCCCGGTCGCGACGACCATCTCGTGCTCACCAGCACCGGTTCGCTCATATACCGGCGTGAACCGGCGAACTATGTCTACCGGCCGTCGGTCGATGAGTTTTTCGATAGTGTCGTCCTGCATTGGACCGGTCCCGTGGTCGGCGTGATCCTCACGGGCATGGGCCGCGACGGCGCGCGCGGCTTGAAAAGACTGCGCGATGCGCACTTCCCGACCTTTGCCCAGGACCGCGCGAGCTGCGCCGTTTATGGCATGCCGAAGGCCGCCGCCGAACTCGGCGGTGCCGGCAGCATCCTGCCGCTGGATCAGATTGGACCGGCATTGCTGCAGTTGCTTTCTCACCCGCGACCCGCTAACTGAAACACCATACCGCGATGGCCATCTCACGTACGCCTCATTCGATTCCCATGATGGTCCTGCTCGTCGACGATCAAGCGATCGTGGCCGAAGCGGTGCGGCGCTCTCTCGCCGACCAGACCGACATCAATTTCCATTACTGCACGGACCCGAAGCAGGCCGTCGCGCTCGCGAAGCAACTCAATCCCACGGTCATCCTGCAGGATCTCATCATGCCGGGGGTGGACGGTTTCGATCTGTTGCGCGAGTATCGCGCCAGTCCGGAGACGAAGGACGTGCCGGTGATTGTGCTTTCCACCAAGGAGGATCCCAAGATCAAGGCGCAGGCATTTGAACTGGGCGCCAATGACTACCTGGTGAAATTGCCGGATCGCGTCGAACTGATCGCGCGCGTGCGTTTCCACTCCGAATTCTACATTGGCGCGCGCCAGCGCGACGAAGCCTACCGGGCGCTGCGCGAAAGCCAGCAGCAGCTCGCCGATCGCAACGCCGCGCTGGTCACGCTCAATCAGCAGCTCGAGGAGGCGACGCGGGCCAAGTCGGAATTCCTGGCCAACATGAGCCATGAGATCCGGTCGCCGATGAACGGCGTGATCGGCATGACCACCCTGCTGCTCGACACGCCATTGAGCACCGAGCAGCGCGATTTCGTCGATACGATCAAGAGTTCCGGCGAGAGCCTGCTGACGATCATCAACGACATCTTGGATTTTTCCAAAATTGAGGCCGGCAAAATCGAGCTCGAGACCCACCCCTACGACTTGCGCCACTGCGTCGAGGAGGCCGCGGAACTGGTCACGCCCCAAGCCGCGGACAAGGGCCTTGAACTTGTCGTGCTTGTCGATCTGGCGACACCCGCGGTGGTCATCGGCGATGTCACACGGGTGCGGCAGATCGTTGTCAATCTCCTGAGCAACGCGCTGAAATTCACCGCGAAGGGGCAGATCGCGGTGTCGGTTGAAGTGATTCCGGCGGCCAAGCCGGGCGAAATCGGCCTGCATTTCGCCGTGGCCGACACCGGCATCGGCATTCCCAAGGAAAAACAGGACAAGCTCTTCCAGAGCTTCAGCCAGGTGGACAGTTCGACGACCCGCCAGTTTGGCGGCACGGGCCTGGGCCTCGCGATCAGCAAGCGGCTGACCGAACTGATGGGCGGCAGCATTTGGATCGAGAGCGAGGCGGGGGTCGGGTCGACGTTTCATTTTACCATCACGGTGCGCCCCGGCGGCGCCGAGGCGCCGGCCTGGCAACAGGCGCCGGCCGCGTTGCGCGGCAAGCGCGTGCTCTTGATCGAGGACAACGCCGCGCAACGGCGCTCGTTTACCCAATGCGCCACGCTGTGGGGCCTCGAGATCACGGAGGCCGCGACGATGGCCGAGGCCGAGGCGGCCCTCGCCGCCCCCGGCGCGCGTTTCCATCTTCTGGCGGTGGATGGAGCCATGGTGGGATTCCAGATGGCAAAAGGCGTGGCCCACCTGCGCGCCCTGGCCGGCGGCAGCGCGGCGGTTCTGCTGATGCTGGTGCACCGACCGCGGGCGGGAGATGCCGCGTTGCTGGGCGCCGACGGTTTGTTAATCAAGCCGGTCCGCCCCTCCTCGCTCCTCGAAGCCGTGGTGCGCACGGCCGTGGGCGGCCCCGCCGAGGAAAAGCGAGCCCCCGTGGCCTCCGCCTTCACCGAGACCCTCGCCGCCCGTTTGCCCCTGCGCATGCTGGTCGCAGACGACAACGCGACCAACCAGATGGTCGGGCGGATGCTGCTGAACCGCCTCGGATACTCACCGGACATCGCGGCCAACGGCCTCGAAGTCCTGACCGCGCTCGAGGCAAAAATCTACGACGTGATTTTCCTCGATGTGCGCATGCCCGAGATGGACGGCTATGAGGCCGCGCGCCGCATCCGCGCCAAGTGGGCCACGAACGAGGCCGCGCGTCCCTGCATGATTGCGATGACCGGCAATGCCATGCAGGGGGAGAAGGAGCGTTGCCTCGAAGCCGGCATGGACGACTACATCTCGAAGCCCGTCCGCATCGAGGAGTTGAAGGCGTTGATCAAGCGCTGGGGCACCCGGCAGGTGGTGCGCTAGGCGCATCCGTCCGCGACGCGGCGGCGCGACCGGCTCACGGCCCGCGCTGCAACTTGTCCTCGGCCAGGGCCACGGAGTGAAAGCGCACCTCGCGAATCGCACCCTTGAACCAAAACACCTTGTTTTGTCGCACACCGAGGGAAACCTGGCCGGACCCGAACGGCCGAAATGAACCCGCCCGCTCGATCTCCTTCTCGCCATTGACAAAATGGGCCATCATCCGGCCGTCATAGCGCAGCGCGGCCCAATACCATTTGCCGGTCGGATGCACCCGGCGCGGATCGATTAGCGTAAGCCCACGGTCGGTCGGCGTCCCCCCGCTCCATTGGTAGGTGTCCAACCACCAGCCCCCCTTGCCGTTCAGACGCACCTCGATCAACGCACGCGATTCATTCGTGTCCTGCACGTGCAGGAAACGCTGCTCCGCCAGTCCGCCCTCCGCCGGCGAGAACAGCACCTCGATCGTAAACTGCTTCGCGCCCGCAAACGGTATCGACGGAACGAACAGGCCGTCGCGCGCGCCGTCGAATCCGATCGCCTTGGCGCCACCAATCTCAACCACCCGCGGCGCTCCCTCGATCGTCACCGCGTGCCCGCCGATTCGCTGCAGATTGTCGAGCCGCCAGATCTCCCCGGCACGCAGCGTGCCCGCGAGGAAAAGCACGAGCAGCGGCAGACAGCACCAGGAGGGAATTCGCAGCGCGGAGATGAATTTCACGCGCGCACGCTACGGCGCACTGCCCGCGTCACGCAAATCAGGATTTGAGCGGTTGCTCTAAGGAAACGGGACAATTTTCTTCCTGTAGCGGCGCTCTGTGAGTGCCGTTCTCCCCCGGACGGCGGTCATAGACCGCCGCTACAATTCTTCAATTCGATCCTCTGCCCGATCAAATCCTGATTTGCGCCCATGGCCCGCGCCGCGCAACTCCTGTCCTTGCAGCAACGACTTGCTTTTGGTCGACTGCGGAAGAACGAACCTCTTGGTCCGTTCTCCATCTTTTCCAATCCGGGGGGACAGCTGGACTTAACCCTGGCTCACTGCAACTTGAGCGGCAGCGCGCGGACCCGGGCGGAGAGACTGTCCAACAACGCCCCGGTCGATTGCGCGGCGATTTCGGCGCCGGGTCGAATCGACTTGAGCGGCGCAAAATCCTTGAGCACCGCGCAATAGTCGCTGTTCACCATGATCCCGAGCAGATCCCCGGTCTTGCTGAACACCAGATCGCCCCGCGATGGCGCAAAATCGCCCAACAACCGCTTGAAGATCCGGTTGTCCACGCGCACGAAGCCGGGCTCCGATGGATCCAGTTTGAATCCGACCTCGCCGTAGCCCCGGCCGTCGCCGTCGATCAGCACCGCCTCCGGGAACTTGAAGGGATCGCCCGGCAGCGGGTAGATTTTCGCCCCGAGCGCGGCGGCCTGCGCGGCCTCGAGGGGCAGCACCACGATGCGCGGATCATGCGCAAGGAAATTGACCGACGCCGACGCGCTGCGACCGCTCGCCCCGCGCGCCAGCTCCACGCTCAGGCTTTCCCAATCGACACCGTTTTCGCCCAGCGAAAAAACCGTGTCGGCAATGTGCAGCAGGGCAAAGACCTGGCGGCCGTCGGTGACAAGCACCGTACTGGCCTCCTTGGCCCGGTTCGTCTGGCCGAGAAATCCCTTGCGACTGGCCGCAAAGCTCGCCGTCACGCGATTGGCCAGGAAGTCACTGAACAGCACGTTGGCGTTGATGGGACGGTTGTCGCGGATTTCCTTCGATAGTTCGCTCGACTTTTCCGCGAGCTGCCCCACCCCCTGGGCCAGTTGCGTGGTGGTTTCCTGCACCCGGCGCCGCTCAGTGCGCTCGACCTCGACCTGGCCTTTCAGGGCTTCAGCCGTCTCACGCAGGCTCTTTTTTTCCTGCTCGCCGACGACAACGGCCACCGTGAGGGCTTCCAGCTGCCGGCGCGCGTCAGCCTGCTGCTGCTCGAGCTTCGCCACGGCCTGCCGCTGCCGGTCGGCCTCCGCCTGCTTTTCCGCCAGCTCCCGCTGCAACTGCACCAACTGGCCCTTGGTCATCGTCGCCTCCTGCGTCGCCGCTGCCACCTTCTGCACCAGCTCCGCGGCGGACCGCTGCGTCTCCTCCAGCGCGGCGGCGACGGCGGTGCGCTCCGCCGCAAGTTTGTTCCGCTCGGCCTGCGTCTGGGCCAGGCTCTGCTCGCGTGCGGCCAACGCCCCATCGGCGGCGGAGAGCTTCTGCGCGAGCTCCTCGCGCACGGATTTTTCATCGGCCAGCGACTGGCGCATGGTCTCGACGAGATCCTGTTCCTTCGTCACGGCGTTGGCCGCGAGCTCGGGGATCGGCGGCTGCTTCGGCCGCGGCGGCTCCGCCTTCTCCCAACGCGTGAGCGCGAGCAGATTCAGCAGGAGAAAATCGCAGAGAATGAGCAGGAGCGTCTTGTTCATCGCGCAGCGGATCCGCGCGCGGAGGCGACGGACGGTTCATTCGGTTCGCGGATCGGGGAGGCCTCGACCACCCCTTCAAGAATCAGCTGGCGCTTGTAGGGTCGCACGTGGCGAATCTTGACCAGCGCGACGCACGTGATGCCGAAGAGGTTCGAGGAATAGGCGGCGAGGAGGTTGGGTTCGATGATGCCGAGCACCTGCAGCACGAGCGCGGTGGCGGTGCCGCCGATGCCCACATAGAGGCCGCCGTCGAACAGGTTCTCCTCGTTCTCCATGAGGCGCAGCTTGACGAGCGGCGCCAGCGCCTGCCGCGAGACCTCGCGGATCTTCAGCAAACACGCGAAGTACATCGCGACCTGCAGGGCGGCAAAAAAGCCGATCGAAAGGAGGGTTGAAGCGTCCATGGTGGTAGTAGTTTGAGACTGCGGAGAAACGGGAGAGTTCGCCACGGACACGAGCACCGGCAGGCGAAACTGGTACTCGGAAGGCGGCGCGGCCTTGAGGAGAAACGGCTCGCTCACGACGACGAGCAGCAGCGCAAACACCACGGCGAGCACCCCCGCCTTGATGTGCCCGAGCGCCGACGGCAGCAGCGGGTCATCGCCGGTCGCGACCAGCCAGCGATCCAGGCCGCGGAGGCCGAGCCAGACACCGAAAAAGAAACCGAGGTATTTCAGGCCCAGCACCAATCCCGGGAGCGTGAGCGCGAGTTCGGCCGCCGCGCTCAGGGCGGGGCTCGTCGTGCGGTTGACCGGCACCTGGCGCAGCAACAACTGCCGCACGGCGCCCTGCCCGTGCCCGATGGCGAGCCACAAGTCTTCCAGCCCGGGCTTGCCAAATTCGAGCAGATAGGCCGCGACGCGATCAGCCGAATCCGAGAACAATGCGGCGGAGTAAATGAGCGGAAATTGATCCGGCGCCACCCGCGCAAGGTGGGCGTATTCGCCGACCGTCTTGGCGCTGTCCGTGCGTCGCACCAGCTCGGCCAGCTGGCCCCAATCGAGACGGCGGCCGAGCGAGAGGAGGTCGATGAAAAATGGTTCAAGGTCGCCCAGCTCCTTCTTCGTCAGCGCCCGATC
>JBIJCX010000584.1:0-3648 GCA_044344465.1 Opitutaceae bacterium | reverse complement strand
CGAAGCCAACGTGACAGAGCGCTTGCCCCACCGGCCGGTCGTGGCGATTCCCTTCGCGTTCGCGTTTCGGGACGCGACGATCGCCGCCCAAGTAAACGGTTACGACATTCACGAGATGCTCGGCACGAAGCTGCGGGCGCTCTTCCAACGCCAACGGGGGCGGGATCTGTTCGACCTCTATTGGGCGCTGACGAAGGCGACACCAGCGTTGCAACCGGAGGCGGTCATCGAATCGTTTCAGCACTATCTTCGGCAGGAGGGCGCCACCGCTGGCCGCGCGGAGTTTCTCGGGATTCTCGATGCCCATCTCGCCGACCGCGGCTTTTGCACGGACATGAATTCGCTGCTGCGCACCGGGCTCAGCTACGATCCGCGAGAAGCCGGTGCAGTGGTGAAAGCTAAACTGCTCGGACTCCTGCCCGAGTGACGTTGCACCGGCCCTGGTCTTCGCCGGGGAAAACCGGAGCGAGTAGCTCGGAGTCGAGGTCGCAGTGCACTCGGCGGCGCAATTTGCGCGCCCGCCTGCAAGGTCCAACCGTCGCACCCCGATGCCGGCGGGAGCACAAGTCGAGACCCTTCGACAGGGTGTTGCTCGCGGTCTCAGCGACCGCGTCGGGCGATCCGTGCCAGCCTGATCTTCGACAGTCCCCGCGGTTTGTTCGGAAAATCCTCGAGAAATTTCTTCACGCTCGGCGCCAGCTTCTTTCCGTCGGGGGCGGCACGCAGCATGGCACGAACGACGTAGGCACGGGTGGCGACGATCTTTGCCCTGGCGAGGTGGGCCACCACCCCGTCGAGTTTCTTCACGTCGTCCTTGGGTAGGTCGACCGTCGGATGGTCGCTGACGTTTTCAGCGCTCACCACCGCCGTCCCCAGCGCGTTGCCCCCAGCCAACCGGACGGCATGCGCAACCATCTCGCTGGGCGACGTGATATGGATCAACGCGCGCAACACGGTCGCACCGCGAACCTTCACGCCAGCCTTCTTGAGTTCGGTCACACGCGCGGCCAGCGCCGTCGTGTCGGTCGGATAAAAGGAAAAACTCACCTTGATGGGCCGGGATTCGCTCATTCCCCATCTGAACTCCGGAATGTAATCCATGGCAAGTGACATGGATGATATGGGTTCTAGAATCACGATACGCCTGTCCATCCAGGTTCATTTCCGCGGTCGCACCGTCTCGCGAGGGACGGCGAGCCTCCCCGAGCCGCGGCCCGCCGACCGTCGCCCCGGCGGAAGAGCCGACCACCACCCGGAAGGTCGGGGCCTCCACTCCGCACCGCCGCCCGTCCGCCTCCGCCGAGCCTTCGGCTCCCGGGACGACCGGCGCTTCATTCCGGTCCCGACCCACCGGTTTCTAGGCCGGCGCGGTTCGGTTCGGGCCGATTTAGGCTAAATCTCCTGTGAATCTGTACCCCGGCCCTCGGTGATCCGAGCAACGGCGAAAGACCGGTTCGTCGTCGGTCGCAGTTTGGACAGAAACCCTCGTTTTGAAATAGCCGAGATCCTGAATAGTCCGCCCGGCAGATCGCCGCCGCCCACTGCACCGTGATAATAAAGGTAGACGTCGGTACCCGCGATTCGGGTAACACAAATCTCGTGGAATATTACGCCAGGCCGGGGTCTGCTGACTTGTCTCGATCCGCCGGACCCGCATGGTGACTGGCGGCTGACCTCCCTGTTTTCCACCCCAATGTCTCCCCCCGAAGAATTCCAGTGGTTTGCGGAAAACCTGCAGCCGCACGAGCCGGCGGTGCGAGCGTACCTCTCGTCTCGGTTCCCCTGGTTACGGGAGCAGGATGACATCGTGCAGGAGTCATATTCCCGGGTGCTGCGGGCGCAAAAGAACGGGCCCATCAGACACGCGCGGGCGTTCTTCTTCTCGACCGCACACAATGCCGCCGTCGATCTGTTTCGCCGCAAGGCGCGACACGAACACGTGGAAGCGACGGAACTCTGCGAACTTCCCGTGCTCGCCGAAGTGCCCGGGGTCGGCGAAATCCTCGATGAGCGCCAGCGTCACGAGACCCTCGCCGAAGCGCTCGCCAGCCTGCCGGAGCGCTGCCGCGAGGTCGTCCAACTCCGGTTTCAGGAGAATCTGAGCTACAAGGAAATTGCCGCACGCCTCGGCGTCACCACCGATACCGTCAAGGTGCAGCTGGGCCGTGGTCTCCGGCGTTGTGCGAAGTTCTTTGCCGCGCGCGATCTGCTCCACCGCGGAAGTGGCGGGAAAGAGGCCGCATCATGAGATCCGATACCACCGAGCCTTTCGAGGACCACGACCCGATCGAGGAGGCCGCAGTTGCCTGGCTCATCGAGCGCGACGAGGGCTTTGCCCCCGGCCGCGCGGCCGAGTTCGCCCGCTGGCGCTCATCGCATCCCCGGCGCGCCGCGGCCGTCGCGCGCCTGGAGGAAACGTGGAGTCTGCTCGAGGAATTGCCCGCCCTCCCCGCGAAATCGCCCGCGACGGAACTGGCGTTCCCCAGGCAGGCGCGGCGCTTTCGCACCGCTCTCTGGGTACCCTTCGCCGCGGCCGCGGCCATCATGCTGGCGTTCGTCTGGTGGCGGAGCGAGTCGCACAACCTGGACGCCCATTACGCCACGGTCGCAGGTGCGCTGCAACGCGTCGCCCTGCCGGATGGCTCGGTGGTTACCTTGAACATGAGCAGCGCGGCCAGCGTGCAGTTCTCGTCGGGTGAGCGCCGCGTGCGGCTGGCCGCAGGTGAGGCACATTTCGAGGTCGCTCCCGATGCGGCGCGCCCGTTCCTCGTGACGGCGGGCGGCATCACGGTGCGAGCGGTGGGCACCGCGTTCAATGTCCGCGTCGCCGCGGCGGCGGTCGAAGTGGTGGTCGCGTCCGGCAAGGTGCGTCTCACCCAGCCGGATCGACCGTCGGCCTCGGTTGACGCAGCACTTGCCGCTGCGCCGTTGCTGGAAAAAGGCGACCGCGCAATCGTAGCCCGTGGCGCGGTGGAGGTTGTCCCCGCCATCACGCGACTCGAACCGGCGCAATTGCGCGAGGCGCTGGCCTGGCAGCAGGAAATGCTGATCTTCCCGGAGACGCCATTGCGCGAAGTCATCGCCCAGTTCAATCGTCGCAACCGTACGCAGCTGAGCCTCGGTGACGCCGACCTGGGTGCCCGCTTGATTGGCGGCACGTTTGCGGCGGGCAACGTCGAAGCCTTCGTGAGCCTGCTGGAGCGCGGCGGCGATCTGTCCGCGGAGCGTCGGGGCGACCGCGAAATCATTCTGCGCAAGGCGCGATAAGCCGGGGAACTGTGCCCTCTGCTCTGCCAAGATGCCAAAGGGGTTGCAGATGATTCTCCCGCGGGCCCGGCCGCTCGAAGTTTCCCGGCTTGGCAAAGAACCGCGCAGCGATTTTGTCCAAGCCCGCCTGAAATCGAGACGAGTGCCGGAGTCGCCCAGCGTGGGCGGGCGGACAACGGGGAAGATCAACTTTGGGTGAGAAAGGCGGGCTCGCCCATGAAAACAGCTGTTACCCATTTCGCGCAGCGTTGCGTCTCAGGAGTGAGGCACCTCCTCCGCATGGCGCAAAATCTCCACCCCAGCAGTTCCGCGATCGCCGCCGTGCTCTGCTGTGCGATCGGTGCGACGGCGGCGACTGGGGCGGAGGCGCGCAAGAAGAGC
>JBIJCX010000583.1:0-3661 GCA_044344465.1 Opitutaceae bacterium | reverse complement strand
CTCGTGCCCGCATTCGAAACGCGATCGACCGGTACAGACATGCGGGCACCGGGACGTGCCCGCCCACCATGGAGGATCGAAGCGGAGAACGGACCTCCCGGTCCGTTCTCCTGAAATTCACTCCGGCGCGCGCTTGCCCTTTTTCTTGCCCGGCTCCGCGGGCGCCGGATCGGTGAGGGCGAGCCGGCGCGATGCCTCGGTGTGGCGCGTCCACATGCCCTCGAGCTCACGCACTTTCTCGGGGCGCGCGGCGGCCAGATTGTGCGACTCACCGCGGTCGCGGGCGAGGTCGTAGAGTTCCCACGAGCCCTTCGCGAGCGCGACGAGTTTCCAGTCGCCGACGCGGATCGCGCGGTTGTCCTCGTGCTGCCACCAAAGGAAATCGCGCGTCACGGTGCCATCGCGCGCGAAAGCGGGCACGAGGCTCCGGCCCGGCGCCGGCGGCACCGGCTGGCCCTTGAACGTGGCCGGTTTTTGCGCGCCAGTCAGTTCAAGCACGGTGGGAACGAGGTCGACCAGGTGCGCGGGGTTATGCCGCAATTCGCCGCGCCCCTTGATGCCGGCCGGCCAGTGCGCGATCAACGGTGTCGAGATGCCGCCCTCGTGCACCCAGGTCTTGTGGCGGCGGAACGGCGTGTTGGATGCGCTCGACCAGCCGGGACCGAGGCAGAGAAACGTCGCCGCGGATCCCATCGGCGCCGCCGGGTCGTGGCCGTCCCCGCGCACCATCATCTCGGCGCTCGCCCCATTGTCTGACGCGAAGAGGATCAGCGTGTTTTCAAACGCGCCCATCGCCTTGAGCTGGGCGATGACGCGACCGATCTCCTGGTCCATGCGGTCCACCATCGCGGCGTGGATCGCCATCTTGGCCGCCTGGAAGTCGCGCTGGGCGGCGGTGAGTTCGCTCCATGGCAATGGCCGGTTGACCTCGTTGGGGCCGAGCTTCGCCACGTCGGCCGGAAAGTCGTACGGTGGCCCGACGTCGCGCTCCATCGCCGGCAACGCGTGGTGTACGAGACCGAGCTGCGTTTGCCGGGCATAACGCCCGTTCGCGATCGCGTCCCAGCCCTTTCGATACGTATCGCGGTATTTCGCGATGTCGGCCGCCGGCGCGTGCAACGGGAAGTGCGGCGCGGTGAAACAGAGGTAGTGGAAGAACGGCCGGGCGCTGAATTTCGCCGCGTGTTCCTTGAGGTATTTGATGGCGTGCTCGGCGGCCACGGTCGTGACGTAGTAATCGGCGGTCTGGGTTACCGGCCGGCCGTCGTCCGTGTTACCCGCCGCCTTGAAGAAATTGCTCTGCGCCGGCCCGCCGATCTCGAAGCTGTGGTCGAACCCGTTTTGGAGCGGCTGGCCGTCGATGTGCCATTTCCCCGAGTGATAGTTGCGGTAGCCGAGCGGGCGGAGGAATTCGGTCAGGAGCGGTGCCCAGCCGGGCCGCACGCCGCGGCCGCCGCTCGGGATGCCGGCGACGGTGTCGCGGCGCACCTGTTGCGCATAGTAGCCGGTCATGACCGCGGCGCGCGACGGCCAGCAGCGCGCGGTGTTGTAGAACTGCGTGAAGCGCAGGCCGCCCGCGGCGAGCCGGTCGAGATGCGGGGTGGCGATTTCGCCGCCGTAGCAGCCGAGGTCGGAGTAACCCAGATCGTCGGCGAGGATGATGAGGATGTTGGGCCGGGCCGCTTGCCCGGCGGCAGCTGCTGGCAAGGCGGCGACGAGCCACGCGCAGAGGAGGAGGAGGTGTTTCATCCGGCAGGTGGAGGTGGTTATACCCAGCACGGCACGCCCGCAGCTGAGGTGGATCGAAGTGTTCCACGAAACATGCGAAACGAGAAGGGATTTTCATCCGGAAACCAAAAGGTGGGCCGTGCAATACGTGCGCGGCCTCGGCCAGGGCCTCCGACCCGGCCCCGCGCGCAGCGCCCGGCCCACCTACCGCCGGCATCGCCCCGGCTTACCCAGATTCTCCGCGCTGGCGAAACTCCCTTACTCCCTCCCAGGCCAGCCGCTGGAGATCGGCGCGATCCCGGCCGGAGAAAGTCCGTCGGAGTGGGCCGCCATCGCGGTCCTGGTCCTTGTGCGCATCGTCGAGAAACCGGGTGTCGGTGATGGTGTCGATCGGCAGGCCCTCGGGACTCCGGTTGAACAGCGCGGCATAAAACGTGCACGCGGTCAGGTAGGCCATGGTCTGGTTGAGGTGGGCGTCATTGACAAAACGCAGGGTCAAATCGGGCCGGGCCGTTTTCACCTGCAGGGCGATCGTCGACATCGGGACGACGATGGCATCGATCCGTTTCGCCAAAGCCGAAATGCTGCGGGCTTTCGCCCGCACGGACGCGGCGTCCGGGGGAGCGGTCAGCGGTTTGTCGTTCTGCGTGTTCGGGGTCGTTTCATATAGGACCACCCGTCCGCCCTGCGCCTTGATGAGCGCGGCGAACCGGGGTGCGTATTCCATATACGACGACCCATCGCCCTGCAGATCGTCTCTATACGACTGCAGCACCACCACGTCCCAGTTCTTTCGCGGCGCGGCCAGCGTTTTGAGCCACTCCCGATGCCGGCCGAGCGCCGATCGCGTTAAGGTATCGTTGGGATCTTTCGCGAGCGCTTCCTCCAACCCGGTGATGGTCGCACGCTCAACCGCCGGCGTCAGCGTGGCGATGTTCACGAAGTTCTGCGTGCCCAGCCGCCAGTGGTCGCGGAGGGTCCGGCCGCCGTAGATCACGGTCGCCACCTCGAACCGAAGGTTCGGGTCACCCGCCTCGGCCATCGCCTTCACCACCTGCGACAGATTATGGCGGGCGGTATAGCTGTTGCCGATGAACAGGGCCCGGAGCGTCTTTGAGTCCGCCGCGACCGAGTCAGGCGCACTCGTGAGAAAAAGGCCCGCCGCTGTCACAAGCCCCAGCGTAATCTTGTGAACGAGACGATGCATGTGCCTTGAGACGCTCAATCCGTTTGGGAGCACGAGCAAGCTCTGTCCGGGGGAACCGAAAACGTGGCTCATGGGATCCTTTATTCGTTCGCCACGCGCCCGACCTGTATCACCCGGAGCGCTTCGCCTTTTCCTGAAGCCGCCAATAGGCGAGCAGCCATGAGGTCACACTCACTTCGAAGATCGCCCCGGGGATCCGGTAATGCAGCATCTGCTGAACCTGGGTGTAGCGCTGCAGGATCTTCGCCGCCAGCGCGGTAGCCTGCGTTGCGGGATGGAGCTTCTCCACGATCGGCGCACAGGCGGCGGCCCGCGTGCTCTCGGGCGTCACTATTCTCCGATCTTCGCCTGCATACGAGGTGCCATCGGGATCGACGTTCTTGATCGCGCGAATCCAGATCGATTTGATCAACGCCGGCAGGCGGGGATCATCGCAACCCTCCTTGATCGCCACGTCGAAGCCATCGATCAGCAGCGAGGTCATGTTGAAGTTCGCGAGCTTTTCATCCGTCGCCGATTCATCCAGGGCGCGGCTGAATTCCTTCAAGTGCGCCCGATAGCTCGCCCGGCCCGACACGTTGGCCGCCAACACCACGATAGACACGAACAGCCCGAGCGAGTGGTGATGGGTGTCCGCCGTGACGATGGTACGATGCCGGAAGGCATGCCGGAACTTCCGTGCGATGAAGAAATCGGCCGCCTCGACGAAAAATCGATCGATCGCCG
>JBIJCX010000582.1:0-3664 GCA_044344465.1 Opitutaceae bacterium | reverse complement strand
ACGGGAAGAAACGTCGGGCTTGGTAGCCCTGCGCGTGAGCGCAGGGACCGCCCGCACTCCCGCCGCTCACGCGGCGGGCTACAACGAAGCTGTTTCCTCGGAGTTAGAGGGTGGGCCGGGCGCTCCGCGCGCGGCCGGGTCGAAGGACGGGGCCGAGGCCCTGTGGGAGCGGTGTCATGCCGCGATGCTGCAATCTGGAGCCGCGGCGCCCCCCGCCGCGGTGGTCACGCAAAACGCGGCGAGGGCGCCACGGCTCCAGTCACTTTCCGTGAATGCATGCGATCGGGCACGCTTGGGACAATTTGGTTCCGCCGGCTTTAACCGTTTATGAATCCTCTTGAATCGTCGATCTTGTCCATGACCCGGCGCGATTTCTTCAGCCGGACGGCGACCGGCATCGGCTCGGTGGCGCTGGCTTCGCTGCTCGGGCGTTCCCTTCCGCTGGCGGCGGCGCCGGCGGCCAGGCTGTTCCAGCAACCGCACTTTGCGCCGAAGGCCAAGCGCGTCATCTACCTTTTCATGCACGGTGGGCCCTCGCAGCTGGACCTGTTCGATTACAAACCCGGCCTGCGCGCCCTGCACGGCAAGGATCTGCCGGAATCCGTGCGCGTGACCCAGCGGCTGACGGGCATGACCAGCGGGCAAAAAGCGTTCCCGATCACGTCGTCGATCTTCACGTTCGCCCAGCACGGGCGGAACGGCGCCTGGGTGAGCGAACTCCTGCCCCACACCGCCAGCGTGGTGGACGAACTGTGCATCATCCGCTCCATGCACACGGAGGCGATCAACCACGATCCGGCGGTGACGTATCTGCAAACCGGACACCAGCAGCCGGGCCGGCCGAGCGTGGGCGCCTGGCTGAGCTACGGGCTGGGCAGTGCGAACGACAACCTCCCGACGTTCGTGGTGCTGATTTCCCGCGGCAGCGCGGCGCGGCCGGCCGATCCGCTCTATGCGCGGCTCTGGGGTTCGGGCTTCCTGCCGTCGAGCCACCAGGGCGTGGCTTTCCGCAGCAGCGGCGATCCGGTGCTTTATCTGTCGAACCCCGCGGGGGTGGATGCCAGGGCCCGGCGGCAGCAGCTCGACGCAATCAACGCCTTGAACCACCGGCAGCTGGCGGGGCAGATCGACCCCGAGATCGAAACCCGCATCGCGCAATACGAGATGGCCTTTCGGATGCAGACCTCGGTGCCGGATCTGACGAGCATGGCCGGCGAGACCGAGGCGACCTACGAAGCCTACGGCCCGCAGGCCAAGGTACCGGGAACGTTCGCCGCGAACTGCCTGCTGGCCCGCCGCATGGCCGAGCGGGATGTCCGTTTCATCCAGCTTTACCACAAGGGCTGGGACCAGCACTACAACCTGCCCAGCGACCTCCGGCTGCAATCGCAGGACATCGACCAGCCCTGTGCGGCGCTCCTCCGCGACCTCAAGCAGCGCGGCTTGCTGGACGAGACTCTGGTGGTCTGGGGCGGCGAGTTTGGTCGCACCACGTACAGCCAGGGCAAGCTGGAGTCGGCCAACTACGGCCGCGATCATCACGGCGGCTGTTTCACGATGTGGATGGCCGGTGGAGGCATCAAAGGCGGCCTGGTCCACGGCGAGACGGACGAATTTTGCTATAACATCGCCCGCGATCCCGTGCACGTGCACGACCTCAACGCGACGATCCTGAACCGGCTCGGATTCGACCACACGCGGCTGACCTATCGTGCCCAAGGCCGCGACTTCCGCCTCACCGATGTCCATGGCGAGGTCGTGAAGGCGATTCTGGCCTGAGCCGTGGTCAGGTAGTTGAGCGCTGAGAGACTGATCTCAAGCGCTGAAACCCGCGCCATCACGCCTGAAGATGAAATTCACCGTTTGGTTTTGCTCTCAACTCTCAGCTCTCAGCTCTCAACTGAGTTCACTCTCAAAATCGAGGTCCAATGCATGGACAAGGTTCAGGGCGGTTCGAAAGATCGGCGCACCGCGAGGGCGCACCTTGCCTTCCGCCCTCGAGGTGTCATCGTCGCGGCATGAGCACGGTGGCAATTACACCCGCGGTGGGACCGGAAGTGGCGCCCGAGTGGCTGGCGGAGTTTGAGGCGGCGGCCGCGCGCCCGCTGGCGCTGCGCATGCGCTATGCCTTTGTGCGCACCTACAAGCCGGTGCTCGACGACGCGCCGTTTCGCGCGTGGGACTCGACGAGCGACTACCGCGAGTGGTGCGAACGCAGCCTGCCGGTGTGGCTGGGTTACCACCGCTAGGACATGGCCGCCTTCGAATACCGTCAGGCCGAGGAGATTCGCGCGGCGTTCGCGCGCCATCGGGCGAAGGATCGCGAATCGCTGCCCCGGCTGGAGGCGTTTCGCACATACTGGCGGCAGCGACAGCGGTGAGGCGGACAAGAGCCGACGAATCGCCACTTTTCGTGTATTTCGTGTGTTTCGTGGTTCCCTCCGATTGATTGCGCGGTGGCTCACGGCAACTCGTAGATCTCGACCAGGATCGTACCGGTCACGCCACCAACGCCGGACTGTCTTCCACGCCAACACCGCCGGCCGCCGCAAAACCAGCCGAAGTCCCCAGAGTTACGCAACGGCAATCCCGGCGCAGACCTTGGCGGTCAGTGCGCGTATATTGCCGTTCGGGGGACAGGGGAAACCGCGTCCGGTGAATTCTGCACGGCCGTGCAGAATTGAGCAGGGGCGACTCGCACCCGCATGCTGCGCGGGGCCCAGATTGCTGCTTTCATGGCCATGTCGCCTCGAACCGAACGAAATTCCGCGACCGCCGGGGGGAGCATTCTTGCCGGTTTACGAGGTGCGGATCGGCTTCAGGGTGTTCCGGGCCTCCTCGACGTCATGAGCAAAGCTCTCCGCCTCTTCCGTCGGGAGCCGCGGGTGGCGCGCCCAGATCGCGGCAAGTTCCGCCCCGGTCTTTGCACCGCCACCAGACGCCGGCGGCACAATCTCGGCCACGGGCCGTCCCGCTTCCGTCAATACTGCGTGCTCCCCTTGCTTGGACATGCGCCGGATCACGGCCGGCAAATCTCGGGCGGCCTCGTCGACGGTCAAAGTGATTGTGCTCATCCGGCGATGGTCTTCCCGACCCGTGGTCGGACAACTGCAAAATCTTCCGCGGGGAGGCACGGAGGCACGACGGGGTATCGGGGAACAATCGACGGACGAGGAAAAGGAATCAAACCATCAGGTTCGTTAATTCTTTGATCGGACAAAGACAGGGGAATGGGGACAGAGGAATAATACCCAAATCCCCCGGCCTTGATTCCTCTGTCCCCATTCCCCTGTCACCATTCCCCCGTCACCGCCCGTCCGAGACCGCAACCCCGCCCGCCATGTATCGTTCCTCGCGCCTGATCCAGAACACCCGGATCCACTGGCTCATCATTCCCCTGGGTCCATTCGCCTGCCCCATCAGGCCGGAAAGAGGCGCGTTACCGCTTGCCCGACGCAGAACAGAATTCTGCACGGCCGTGCAGAATTCACCGTGTTGCCGCCAGCTCTTCCTTGGTGCGCACTGTTGCCCGACGAGGATCAGCCCTTCAGACGCTTGATGAATTGCGCCTCGAACACCTCGTAGACCAGACCGCGCTCCTCGATAAAGATCGCTTCAATCGCCGCATCAGCTGCGTAGCTGAAAATGATGCGATGACGGCCGA
>JBIJCX010000245.1:0-12691 GCA_044344465.1 Opitutaceae bacterium | reverse complement strand
TCGCGGGCGATTTGGAGCAGCGTGACGCCATTGAAGTCGGCCCAGTTCCAGTCGGGCGGGCTCATCTTTTCGAGCGGCTCCTCGAGAAACCACGACCAGATGCCGTAGGTCCGACTGGCGGGCTGGGTGTCCTGGAGCGCGACGACGCGGCGAATCACCTCGACGGCGCGGGCAAGATCGGCCGGCCGGCCGGTGTCGAGGAGCCCGAGCGCGTAGTTGAGCGAGTCGCGGGTCGGGTGCACGAAACCGCCCTGGAGGGCCGTGTGGTAGCCGGGCGACGAGAAGGGTCGCCGCACCATCCGCTCGCCCGGGTCGTATTGGGAGTTCCACGACGCCAGGGCCCGGTCGAGCCGGGCCAGGTGGGCCGGGGCGGGAGCAGTCCAGTCGGCGCGAAGGATGCCGGTTGCGGCGAAGGCGGCGAGCGCGGTGAGCAACGGACGGAGGGGGCAAAGGCGGAGGTTCATTTGGCCTTCTTCTTGGCCGTCCCAGTCGGGATGGGCTTGCGCAGCACCACCGGCACGGCGTTCGGTTGTGTCGCCCCGGGGGTGGTGCGGCCGTCGGCGACATATTTTTCCAGCAGCTTGGTCAGCCGCGCGACCACCTGGGGATTTTCCGCGGCGACGTTCTTCTGCTCGGCGAGGTCGCCGTCCGCGATGCGGTAGAGCTGGGTGTCGGGCAGGCCCTGCTTCCTCGCCTCGGGGTCGCGCGGCGCGGACCAGCCACCGCTGCCGGCGCAGAGCGCGAGTTTCCATGGGCCCTGCCGGATCGCGAAGGCGCCGCTGATCGTGTGATGCACCACGGCCTCGCGGGCCGATTTCCCCGTGCCGGTGAGGTTGGGCAGAAAACTGAAGCTGTCCTCGCCGGCGGTGGCGGGCAGGCGGACGCCGAGCGCATCGGCGCAGGTGGCAAAGACGTCGGTGAGGCATACCAGTTGATCGCTGACGCCGGGTTTCGCCCTCGCCGGCCACCGGACGAAGAATGGCACGCGATGGCCGCCATCGAAGACATCGGCCTTGTGGCCGCGCAGCGGGCCGTTCACGGCGTGGCCCTTGGCGTGCAAGACCTCGATCTGCGCCTGGGGCGAGCAACCGTTGTCGCTGGTGAAAACCACGAGCGTGTTGTCCGCGATGCCGGCCCGGTCGAGGGCGGCGAGCACTTCGCCGACCGCCCAGTCCGTCTCCATCACGAAGTCGGCGTAGAGGTTCAGGCCGCTCTTGCCAATCCAGCGCTTGGTCGGGGCGATGGGTGTGTGGGGTGCGTTCAGCGGCAGGTAGAGGAAGAACGGCTGGCTCGTACGGGCGCGCGCGGCGATGTAGACAGAGGCTTGGCGCGCGAGCGTGGGGAGAACGTTTTCGACCTCGAAGTCCGGCGCGGCGGGGCCGGGGCGGCATTGTCCGTCGTAGCCCGGGTGCAACGGCCAGGTCTTTTCGGCGGTCGGCAACGCGACGACGCGATCGTTTTCGATGAACGTGTAAGGCACCATGTCGAGCGAGGCGCTGATGCCAAAGTAGGTGTCGAAGCCGACGCTCTGCGGGCCGTTGGCGATGCGCTGAGTGTAGTCGACGTTTCGGATCTGCGCAGGCGTTTCGACAGCAAGCTCGCTCACGGTCTTTCCCGGCAGCCTCGCCCAGTCCATGCCGAGGTGCCACTTGCCGAAAACGGCGGTGTGATAACCCTGCGCTTTCAGCATCGACGCGATGGTGGCGCGGCCCGGTTCGATCAGCCGGGGGGACAATCCGCCGAGCACGCCGGATTGCAGCCGGCTGCGCCAGTTGTAGCGGCCGGTCAGCAGGCCGTAGCGCGTGGGGGAGCAAACCGACGACGGCGAGTGCGCGTCGGTGAAGCGCACACCTTCCCGCGCGATCCGGTCCATGTGCGGCGTGACGATCTTGCCGGCGGGATTATTCGCCTTCACGTCACCGTAGCCCAAGTCGTCGCAAAGGATGACGACGATGTTGGGCTTGTCGGCGGCAAAGGCGCTACCGGTCAACAGTGCGAGCAGAACGAGCAGGGCGGGAAACTTCATGGGGGGCGGTGTCGCGTGACGGGCGGATTGGCCGGGAATGTTCGCGGCGGCATGCGATGTTCGTAAGGGTCTGCGGCGCGCGCGTAAAGCCTCGCCGCCGCCGGGTCTCGTTTCTTCAATTAACGACGTCTTGTATATATGACGGACCCAATTATGCACCTAAACCGAAACCATGCAGTCGGAGCGTTTCTTCCTCTGGCGTGCGGAATCCAAAGGGTGGGCCGTGCACTCCGTGCGCGGCCTCGGCGCCGTCCTTCGACCCGGCCGTGCGCGGAGCGCACGGACCACCATCCGACCGCATCGTTACGGCCAAGAAAAACCAGCGCCGGATTCCCTGCGATGTCGCGGTCGGCAATTCTGATTTGCTTACTCCTCTCGGCGGCAATTTCTGCCATCGCCGGTGAGAGCGCCCCGAGCGCGCCGCGGCCGGGGCCCACGAATTCGGATCGGCAAGTGGAGCCGGTCGCGCGAGGTCAGCGGGTCTTCACCTGCGGCCACAGTTTTCACGTGTTTGCCCATCGCATCGTCGAAGAGATGGCCAAATCCGCGGGCATCACGGACCATCAGTCGATCGGCCTGTCATCGATCGGCGGGTCGCGCGTCATCCAGCATTGGGATGTCCCGGAGGAGAAGAACCAGGCCAAGGCCGCTTTGCGCAGCGGCAAGGTGGATGTGCTCACGCTCTCGCCGATTTGGCTGCCGGACGACGGCATCGAAAAATTCGCCGCGCTCGGTCTGGCGCACAATCCCGACCTCCGCATCACCGTACACGAATACTGGCTCCCAAACGACACGTACCATCCGGTGTACCCGTTGGAGACGCGGAAGTATGTCGACCACAATGCTGCGACGATCCCGGAACTGAAGAAGCAGGATGCGCTGTATCGCCGGGACCTGGAGGAAATGATCCGCGGCGTGAACCGGCGCCTGGGCCGAAACGCGGTGCTCGTTGTACCGACCGGACAAGCCGCGATCGCCTTGCGCGAAAAAATCATCAACGGGCAGGCTCCCGGACTGAAGGTGCAGTGGAGCCTGTTTCGCGATTCATGGGGACACCCCACGGCGCCGTTGCGGGTTTTGGCGGGCTATTGTCATTTTGCAGTGATCTATCGTCGCAATCCGGTGGGCTTGCCCATGCCGCAGGAATTCGTGCGCAACGAAGATTTCAAGAATGAGAAACTGAACCGGCTGCTCCAGGAGCTGGCGTGGGATGCGGTCGTCCACCACCCGCTCAGCGGCGTTATGGCGGCGAACTAGCATTACTTTCTGCGTTGTTCGTCCAAACCACCCATGCCACTTGTCATCCATTAGATGACAAGCACCTCCGGAGAACGAGGGGTCTTCGCATCCCATCAGACTTAACAGAGTAGTACTAATTCGGCTCAGAGAAGCTCGTTTAACTCTCGGAGTGCAGCCTCGGCCTCGTGCCGTGTGTCACGTGGAAGCGGTGGCGATGAGGCCCTCCACGTCGAATTCGTTCGAGTAAATCATCAACCGCCCGAGCGATTCCTCCTCGTTGGGATAATTCGCGATGCCGGTGGGCATGTGAGCACGAAGTAAACAGTTGGTTACTTGACCCGTCCCCCTGCAACCGGCAGCTGTATCCTACCGATGCAAACCCCAGTCATCTCGTCCATGCTTGGCCGGCTTCGTTTCGCGGGTGTGCTTTGCGCCACGCTGCTGCTTGTTCTCCCGCTCGGTCTTCGCGCCCAATCCGGCACGGGAACCATCACCGGCCGGATCCTGAATGAAGGCACCGGCCAATACCTCCGCAGCGCGACCGTCACCATCGCCGGCACCAGCATTGCGACGATCGCGGAGGCCGGCGGCGTGTACACGCTCACGGGCGTGCCGGCCGGCCAGGCGCGCGTGACCGTGATCTATGCCGGTCTCGATCCCGCCGAGGCGATCGTGTCGGTGGCCGCCGGGCAGACGGTCACGCGTGACTTCGCCATGGGCTCGAAAGCCGACTCGGCGATCGTCAAGATGGGCGAGTTTCGCGTGGTCACCGAGCGCGAGGGCAATTTCCAGGCGGTCCAGGAGCAGAAGTCCGCCCTCGAAATCAAGTCGGTGGTCGCGTCCGACGCCTTCGGCGACGTCTCCGAGGGCAACATAGGCGAGTTCATGAAGCTGATGCCCGGCGTGATGATGGACTACGTCGATGCCGACGTGCGCACGGTGAGCATTGGCGGCCTCGATCCGAAATACGCGGTGATCATGATGGACGGCGCGCCGGTCGCGAGCGCGGGCTCCTCGAACATCACCACCGGCCGGGCCTTCGAATTCGAACAGCTCTCGATCTCGAGCATCGACTCGGTCGAACTAAGCAAGACGCCCACGCCCGACGTGTCCGGCAGCGCGCTGGCCGGCGTCGTGAATCTGCGCAGCCGGGGCGCCTTCGACCGGAAGGGCCGGCAAGTCCGCTGGTCGGCAAGTGCGCAGTTGAATTCGAATCAGATGACGCTGAAGAAGACGCCCGGTCCGACCGACCGGAAACTTTCCAAGCTGCAGCCGAACGGCTCGCTCGAATTCTCCGACGTTTACGGCGAAAAGCTCGGCGTCATCGCGGGGTTCAGCTTCGCCCGCACCATGGTGGAGCAGAACATCATGACCCACGGGTACGTCTTCAACACCAACCCGGCCGACAACGCCACGGAGATTCCGCGGCTGAGTTCGTTTGCCCTGATCGACGCGCCGAAGACCACCAACCGTGGCAATTACAACCTGCGTCTCGACTACAAGGTTTCACCTGACCTCACGGTGTTCGGCCGCATCGACTACAACACCTACTCGGCGCGGAATTTTCAGCGCAACGCGACGCTGCGTTTCAACAATGCCGTGAACGGCGCGGCGGCCACGGATCCGCGCCAGGAGGGCGTTGAGTATTCGCTCGCCTCGCAGACCTCGACCAACGCCACCGCGGAGATCCACAACGGCAACGGTTTCAACAAGCACGGCGCCACCACCACGGCGCTCGGCGGCGCCTCGTATCGGCGCGGCGCCTTCCGCGCGGACACCCAGGCGCAGATGTCGCGCAGCACGAATTACTATCACGACATCATCATGGGCTTCTTCAACGTGGCCAGCACAGGCCAGCTCCCGGGCCTCACGTTGAAGTGGAACCGCGCCAGCGGCGGCGATGCCGCGATCAATGTCACGCAGCTCGCCGGCCTCGACTGGCGCAATCTCGCCAGCTATCAGGCCCTCACGCAGCCCACGCTGCCCACGGGCGGAACCCGTCCGTCGATGAACGGCCGGTTCGAGTTCAACAGCAAGGACCAGAAGTGGACCGCCAAGACGGACATGCGCTACAGCCTCATGGCCCTGAAGATTCCCGTGCTGTTCAAGTGGGGCGGCGACATCGGACAGACGATTCGCAATGTCGACCGCATGGACCTGGCCCCGTGGATCTACCTCGGGCCGGACGGTCGGGCGAACACCGGCGACGAGGGCTGGGCGGCCGAGGCGTATTACACAGCGCGCAATCTCGCCGGCGGCAACCTGCAGGGCATCCCCGGACTCGACCGGTTCTCCCGCGCGCGCGAGTTGGGCTCGAACCCGGAACGCTTCACGCCGGTGTCCGCCGCCGAGGAACTGCGGCTCCGGCTGCGCGGACACTGGGATGTAAAGGAGCAAATCGACTCCGCCTACACGCAGATCATCTTCAAGGTCACGCCGAAGTTCGACGTCGCGCCCGGCGTGCGCGTGGAAAGGACCCGCAGCACCGGCCGCGGTCCGCTCGATCGCGGCGATCTCGCCGCACGGCGCCTCGTGGGGGCGCCCCTGCCGCCCGCCGCCGCGCCCACCACGGCCGATTACTACAACGCCCGCTATGCCGGCAATGCGTCGAACTCGTCCGACTACCGCACCTGGCTGAAGTACCTGCACGCCACGTATCGGTTGACCAACGACCTGATCTTCCGCGCGTCGTTCAACGACTCGATCACGCGGCCCGATCTCAGCAACCTCGCGGGCGGGATCACGCTCAATCCCGACTCGACGCCGCCGGCGGCCACGATTCCGAACGCCGATCTCAAGGCCGAGGCCGGTCGAAACATGTTCGTCAGCGCGGAGTATTATTTCCCGAAGCGCGCCGGCTTCTTCACGGTCTCCGCGGCGCGCCGTGACATCTCGAACCTGATCCGGAGCAGCGTCTACTTCCTGGATCCCGACGAGAATTTTCCCAATTCGGAGGGCCTGGATCTGGCCGGCTACCGGGTGACGACCACCGACAACGTGGGCAAGGCCCACCTCGGCACGATCGAATTCAGCTATCGGCAGAACATGGTGTTTCTCCCCGGCATGTGGCAGCGGCTGTCCGTGTTCGCCAACTACACCAGACTGCACTTCGACGACTACGAAAATTTCCGCCGGCCGCAGAACCTGACGAGCGGCGGTTTGTCGTTCGACTACCGCAGCCTGTCCGCCCGCTGGAATGTGGTCTGGGTTCCCATCCACCGCCGGGGCGCGATTCCCGCCAACGGCTGGGTGAACATGACGGGCCCGCGCCTCGCGCACGACATGCAGCTGGGCTATCGGGTCTCGTCACTGGTCACGGTCTTCGTGAACGCACGCAATATTTTCAACCAGGTGCAGCGCTCCTACTTCGGTCCGGGGCGGACCGACATCATCGTCAGCCACAACGATTATGGCGCCATCTGGACGGTGGGCGTCCGCGGCACCTTCTGAGTCGGGGGCACGCGGTTGAGAGCGGCCAGCTGAGCCATTCAGTCAGACCCCGTTCACATCAATCCGGGTCGGGCCCGTGACGCGAGGCGCGGTGGCGGGGCAGGGATGCGACCGCTGCGCTGCCCCCCGGCTACACGCGCGCCGCGCTGGCGCGGACGGCGGCGGCATCCACCTCGAGACCCAGACCGGGACCATCGGGCACGTGGAGCATACCGTGCTCCAATTTGATCCGATCGCGGAAGAGCTTGAAGAGACCGTCGTAAGTGGCGCCGAGTTCCGGGAACTCGATGAAGCGGGCAACCAGTGGAGCTGACGCCATGCAATGCAGCGACGCCGCGGTGGAGATCGTCGGGCGCGTGTTGTGCATTTGGATCGGCTTGTGAAAACAGGTGGAAAGCGTCGCCATCCGATCCATTTCAGTGATCCCGCCGACCTTGGTCACGTCGGGGTTAATGATGTCGACGTTGCCCTGGACGATGAGGTCCTTGATCTGCCAGCGCGTGTAGCATTTTTCGCCGGCGACGATGTCCTGGTGGTTGAGGGCGGCGGTCACCTGCGCCATTTCGGCGAGGTTCTGGTCGCTGACGGGATCCTCGAAGTAGGTGACGTTCCAGTTTTCGTAGAGCTTCTGGCCGGTGGCGATGGCGCGCTGGGCGGAGTAGCCGTTGTTGGCATCGACCATCAGCACGATGTCGGGGCCGATGGCTTTGCGCACGGCGGCGACGTAGGCGAAGGTCGGATCGGGATCGGGATTCAAGTAGTGCTCGCGAATCTGGATGCGGACCTTCACGGCCTTGAATCCCTGCGCCACGAAGCGCACGCACGACTTCACGCAGTCCTCGACACTCACGCGTCCGCGGCGGATGGGCACGCTGCCGTACGCCGCAATGCGGTCGCGATAACGGCCGCCGAGCAGGTTGTAGATTGGCTGGTTGAGCAGGCGGCCCTTGAGATCCCAGAGGGCGATATCGACGCCGGCGATGGCGTTGGGCAGGGTTCCGCCGGGGCCGAGGTCGTGGTTTTCAAAAAACATCCAGTCCCAGAGCTGGCGCACATCGAAGGGATTTTTGCCGACGACTTCCTTCCTCAGGCGTTGATCGACAAACGTCTTCATGAGCGCGGCGCCGTCGAAGGCGCATTCACCCCAGCCGGAAATTCCGGCGTCGCTGACCACTTCGACGAGGATGGCGCGATCGACGACGTAGGTGCGGAGATCGGTAACCTTCACGTCGACACGGGCGGGCGCAGCGGGCGCGGTGGCGGCGGTCAGAGGCGCGGCCGCGGAAGCGGCACCGAAGAGGGCGGTTGATTTCAGGAAATCGCGGCGGGAGGCGAGCATCGGAGGAGGAGGGTTAAAGAACAGTCGCGGCGCCGAGCCCCGACCGCAGCATCAAAACTCGAGTTTCAGGCCGGCGACGGCGCTCCAGCCGGGATACTCGTGCTCGGCCGGGCGATCCGGGCGGCCCATGTAGATGCGGCGGGTGACGGCGTCGGTGAGGTTCTTGCCCTCGACGTAGAGATTCCAGCCTTTGCGCAGCGTGTAGCTGAGGGAGGCGTCGATGGTGTTGATGTGGTCGAACCACTCGTCGTTGAGCGCGTCAACGCCGAGCGTGCGGATGTAGCGGCCGTTGAAGTTGTAGGCGACGCGGGCAGAGAAGGGAAATTTTTCGTAGTAGAGCTGGAAGTTCGAGACCTTGTCCGCCTGGTCGGGCAGCCGGTCGAGCGTGCCGCGGCCGGGGATCCCGGCCTCGCCATCAACCCACGTGTAGTTGGCCTGCACACCGAGTCCGTCGAAGGGTTTGGGCAGAAACTTGAGCGATTGAGTCCAGCCGAGTTCGAGGCCGCGGAGTTTGCCGGAGGGGCCGTTTTCAGGGCGCACCAGCCGCCAGCCGTTGTAGGTGCCGCCATTGATGAGGCTGTTGGCGGTATAGGAGAAGTTTTTGATGTCCTTGTAGAACGCCCCGAGGGTGACGCTCCCGGCCGACTTGAGGTACCACTCGAAGGAGACGTCGAAGTTCGTCGACAGGAGGGGCTTCAGGTCGGGATTGCCTTCGGAAATACGGTCCACGTCGTCGTTGATGTTACGGCGGGGGTTGAGGTCGCCGTAGTCGGGGCGGGCGATGCTACGCGTGACGCCGACGCGGAGGAGCTTGCGATCGGTGAATCGATAGGTGCCGACGACCGAGGGGAAAACATGGCCGTAGTTGGACGAAGTCGTGACTTTCGTGGCGCCGAGGAAGGCGGCGGTGGGGCTGAAGGACAGGACGTTGCCGGTGTATTCGCTGGACGTATGCTCGTAGCGCACGCCGCCGACGAGGCGGAGTTTGCCGACCGTGACGGTCGCCATCGCGTAGCCGGCGGTGATATTCTCGGTGGCGACGTAGGTGCCGGGGAGGTTGTCGGTGATCGCCGTCGCCTGGTTGACGGTAAAGAGCGTCGGGTTGGCGTAGAAGTGATCGCGGACGGCGACCATCTCGGTCGAGGGGCCGATCCGGTAGCGACCTTCGAGAATCGGGATCACGATCTTTGGATCGAGGAAGTTGCTGAGGTAAAGCTCCACCGGACCGGTGCGCGTGTAGGAAAAGTTCTGCGGCCGCATGTCTTTGTCCTTCGTGCGGTGCTTGAAGCCGAACTTCCACGATCCCGGGTGGCCCGCGAAAGTGGCGGGGATGTTAAGGTTGGCCGCGGCGGTGAGATCCTCCTCGGTGTTGTCGTCGTCGCGGACGTTGTAGGCGCCGCGGTTGCCGATCTCCTGGCGTGGGTAGTTGACGATGTGACCGAGGGGATCGCTGAGCGTGGGAAAATTGAAGTCAGTGCGGTCGTAGGAGAAGTCGGGGATGGCGTTGTTGGCGAGGTAGTCGGTGATGCGATACTCGAACTGGGCCTCGGTGCGACGGACCTTGAAAGCGGTCCACGAGTAGCTGGCGCTGTAGTCGAGCTTGTAGCGGTCCTTCTCCCAGACGCCACCGGCGGCGAAGTTGGCAAGATCGGTCCGCTTTTTGCCATTGCGGTCGCGCCGGAGGACGCGGCCGCCGTCGAAGAGGCCGGTGGTGTTGTTGGTGCCGGGGAGGATGGTGCCGCCGTTGCCGAGGCGGGTGATGAGGCGGCGGCGCTGCTCGCGATCCTCAAATACATTGTAGAAGGCGCGCACCCAGTGGCGCGAGTCGGAGCCGGTCTTGAAGTCGAGCTGGCCGCTCACGCCCTTGCGCACGCGGTCGAGGTGGCGGAAGCGGATGTCGAATTCGCTGAAGATGCTGTCGTAAACGACGCCGCCGACGGTGGTGGGGGCGAGATAAACGACGTTGAGGCCTTCGATGCCACGGTTGTTGAACTGAAAGGCGCCGGTGAGGAGCAGGCCGACCTTGCCGCCGAGGAAGCGGTCGCCGTAGGTGAAGTTTGCCGAATACTGCTCCTTTTCCGTCAGGTGGTTGTAGCCGGCCTCGACCTTGCCGGAGAGGACGCGGCGACGGAAATCGAGGGAGCTTTTCGTGACGAGGTTCACGGCGCCGCCGAGCGAGTCGGCCTCGATGTCGGGCGTGCTCGCCTTGGTGACCTCGATGCTGGAGATCATGTCGGTCGGCACGGTGTTGAGAGAAACGGAGCGGTTGTCGTAAACCTCGGTGGAATCGGAGACCGCGGGGACGCGCTCGCCGTTGAGGGCGACGGAATTGTATTTCGGCGAAAGGCCGCGCACGGCGATCTTGTCGGGTTCGCCGCGGTCGACCTGGATGGAGATCCCGGGGAGGCGCGCCAGCGCTTCACCGACCGAGGCGTCAGGCAGGCGGCCGAGGGCATCGGAGGCGATGATGTTTTGAAAGATGTCGGACGCGCGCTGGCGGTTGACGGCACGGGCCTGGCCCTCGGCGATGGATTCGACGACAAATGCCTTCATGACGACGGTCTCGCCCGCCTTGATCGCGAGATCGGCCGTGGTGTCGCGCCCGGCCGCGGCGGTGACTGGCACGGTGATGTCGGGCAGGCCGAGGTAGCTGGCGGTGACGCGCTGCGGGCCGGCGGGCACGCTATCGAGCCGATAGCGGCCGGAACGGTCGGTGGTGGCGGTGAGGTCGCTGCCCTCGAGGCGGATCTCGGCACCCTGGATGAAGGCGCCCTGGGGATCGGTCACCACCCCGGAGATGGTGCCGGTGGATTGCGCGGGCAGCGGCAACGCGAGCAGCGCCGAGGCGCCGATGGCAGCGAGCCGGCGCCAGAATGGACCGAAGAGGGAGACAGACGGGTGCATGGTGTGTTGGGGAGTTGGGTTGGCCAAGACGCCCGCGAAGGGCGCCAATCCTCAGGTTGATCGTCCGAGCCTTGGCGGCCGGCGGGGAGAGTAAACCGATTGGGCACTCAAGCTGTTGAGTTTGCGCCGGCACCTGTCATGGGTGAGCGCGAAACATGCCGGAATCCGCCCGCCGAGTTACGTTGCGCGACATCGCCCGCCAGGTCGGCTGCCATTTCACCGCCGTTTCGCTTGCGCTTCGGGGCCGGCCGGGCGTTTCAGACGTAACGCGCGCGCGCATCCGGCGTGTCGCCGGCGAGTTGGGCTACCGGCCCGACCCGATGCTCGCATCGCTTTCGAGCTACCGCCACGAACGGTCCACGGGCCAGTATCGGGCCACGCTGGCGTGGGTGACGAATTTCCCGACCCGCAGCGGCTGGCGCGCCGAGGAGATCTACTGGGAATATTATCTCGGGGCGCGCGCGCGGGCGCAGCAGCTGGGTTTCCTGCTGCAGGAGTTTTGGCTGCGCGAAGAGGGAATGACCCCTGCGCGGGCTTCGCAGATTCTCGTGGCGCGCGGCATCGATGGCCTGGTGATCGCGCCGCAGCCGACCCCCGCAGAGTCGCTGGATCTGGAGTGGGGGCGTTTCTCCGCCGTTGTAATCGGTTATTCGCTGGCCGCCCCGTCGCTCCACATGATCTGCCCGAATCAATATCGCTCGATGAAGCTGGCGATGGAACAGTTGCTCGCCCGGGGCTACCGGCGAATCGGGCTCACCATGTTGCGGGCCAGCGACGAGCGGGTGGATCACAACTGGCTGGCCGGCTACCTCGTCGTGCAGGAGCGGCTGGCCGTGCGAGACCGGGTGCCGGCGCAGTTTCTCGCTCGCTGGAGCGAGTCCGAATTCGCGGCGTGGCTGCAACGGCATCGACCGGACGCCGTGATTTCGAAATGCGCCGAGGCGTTGCCGGCCCTGCGCCGGTTGGGCTACCGGCTCCCGCAGGATCTGGGCGCGGCCTTCATCACCCGAGTGGCGCCAGGCCGGGAGGCGTCAGGCGTAAACGAACGCCCGCTCGAAGTGGGGGCGGCGGCAGTCGATTACGTGGCCGGGATGTTGCACCAATTCGAGCGCGGCGTGCCGCCACTGCCGCGGCGGCTGTTGATTGACGGCGTTTGGATCGAGGGTCGGACGGTGCGAGCACGGGCCGGGGAACGGATTGATTCAGGGTGAGGAGCCGGTGGATTCGGACGTCAGCATGATGCGCACCAGGGCGGCTCCGGGCACGGTGAGGGTGACGCGATGATCGGCGCCAACGGTTTCACGGCGGTCGAGGAGGACGCGATCGCCGGTGCGAAGCGTGAGCCGGTAGTTGCCGGGCGTGAGCCGGAAGCAGCGGGCGGTGACCGGCGCGGCGTCGGGCTGGTGCAGAAAGATGTCCGCCGCCAATTCCCTCGTGCCGGCGGTGGTGACGAGCGCGGTGAAGGTCGCCGGCGCGCTTTCCCACGCCACATGATAGTACGGCGACATCCCGTTGGAGACGTGATTGCCGGTGAGCATCGCGACGACGAGGTCAGTGCCATCCCAGTTGTCGATGTCGCGCGCGACGTGGATGCGATCGGTGAACAGCACCTCGGTGGTGCGCATCGGGGTGTTGTAGCGGAGGTGCTCGAGCATGCTGCGCGTGATGCCGTCGGCCATGGCCGACGGGCCGCCGCCGAGCCGGAAACGCAGGTAGGGCGGGGCGTGTTGTTT
>JBIJCX010000581.1:0-3675 GCA_044344465.1 Opitutaceae bacterium | reverse complement strand
GGAGCCCGTTGATCTCGCGATCCCTCTTACCGCCGCCGGAGACCCGGTGGATTGGCTGCGACTGACGCTGCGGGAAGATTATGCGGCCAAGCGCTGGGATCTCTATGTTAACGCCCAACTCGTGGCCGCCGATCTCGGTTTCATCGACCATGCGACGTCCGGCTTCACCCAGTTTCAGCTGATCGGCCACGCCTCGGCCGCATCGGCAGCCGACGACTTTTTCGCCGGCTTTGAAAACCCGCTCTTTGTCGACGCGGACAAAGACGGGATGGACGACGCCTGGGAAAGCCGCAACGGGCTCGATCCCACCACGAATGATCGCACCCGTGATGCCGATGGCGACGGGGTCACCGCGATCGGCGAGTATCGAGCTGGCACGAGTCCGACGGATTTTTTCAACGGCGTGCAGCCGCAGGTTGAGCCGATGAATGGGGGTGGGCCGGGTCCGGACGACGAGCTCGCGATGCGCATCCTGAAGCCCAATGGGATGCCATGGCCAAATGCCCCCGCGACTTTTGATATTACGTCCGGGGACCGGCGTATTTCGGCGACCCGGGGTGGGCCCAACTTCACCATGCGCATTGAAACTCGAACCGATGAGAATGGTGTGGCCCAAGTGTACTTGGAGGCGCTGAACCCATGAAAGCGGTGAACGTCTTCCGGTTCCTGCCGGCCGCCTGCTGCGCCTTCGCTCCGGGCCTCGAAGCTACTGCCCAGACGGGCACGGCACTCGGGGCGAGCGCCGCCGTCCGGGTCAGTTATCTGTTTTCGACCGCCGAAGCACGACCGCCCTCGCCGCCCGCCGACTTCAGGATCGCGGAGCGTGTCGCCAATCGTCTTTCGCTGGTCTGGTCCGCGTCGGTGCCAGCACCGAAACACACCTTGTCCAGTTACCGGATTTACCGAAACGGCGTGGCCATCGCCACCACCACGGCGACCACGGCCACGGTCACGATTTCGCCGATGGGTGCTTCCCTCGAGATATTCTCGGTTCGGGCCGTTGACGAAGTCGGCAACGTGTCGCCGGCGAGCGAGGAGATCATCGCACCCCACGGGGAGGAAATTGACCTGCGTGACATTCAAATCGAGACCAAGCGAATCTTCGCATCGCGAAAAAACCTGGCCATCCGGGGATTCATTAGCGACCGGCGCTACAAGAAGGAAACTTACACCTATCACTTGGATGGCACGTGGGATGACTACGGCTATTACTACACCAGGGAAGTGGAAGATCGGGAGTTCATTTTCAATCTGGACGCAGACCTCGGCCGATGGACCTCGACGATCAGCGGTAAGCGCACATTCAACTTTGTGGAGGTGGCCAATGGTTACACTCACCCAACCGTTACGGGGATTTGGCTGGCCAGCCCCACTGACCCCACTACGGCGGAATATTGGGAGGACGGTGTCATGAAGAACTCGCTGGGGCTGGTCGAGGTGACATTGGGGCAACCCGGCAACGGCGATTCCGACACGCAATCGATTGCGATTGGCTCCAGATTCGGAGATGTCTCGACCCTCACGTTGGCCGATGAACTGACCGACGGAGAGTTTCGCGCCGGTATTGCCGCGGACTATGGGGTGGGGGAGGAACTGCTCTCCACGATGAGTTGGAATTCGCTGGTCGACGTTTCTTATGGCGCCGTCACCCAGCGCCGCGGGGGGGGCGGGTTCTATGAACTGGCCCGGCGGTTAGAATATGAATACGACGAAGACACGATCGAAATCATCGGAGGTCAGTATCGCCTGAAGGTGCCGGGGTCCGGGGTGACGACCCTGCGCTGGGCCGAAGTCACAACGCCCTTCGACGGTTCCGAGCCATTGGTTGTGAATCGCGTCGAGACGGTCGATCCCAGCAGCGGTGATGGGTACAGCGCAACGTACACGTTACCGCCGCCTGTGGTGCCCGGCACCACCGACATTGTGATGCTGGTTGCCGGCCTTGCGATCCGCACTCCGGCGCAACTCGCCGCGACCACATCATCGCGGCGGATCTTTCAGGCGAATGCGATCTTTCCCGGCGAGGCGGCCGAACTTATCATCACGCTCGGAGACGGTTTTAGCGGGCGGCAGGAATACGCGGCGACCCTCCGCTACTCGGGTCCGACCGATACCATCAAACTCTTCGGCATCGATTCGGCCATCGAACAGGAGCTTGGTCTGGAGGCGGCGATTGCCGCCGGGATTGAGATCGCAAATGGAACGGATTTGATCAGCGTGCCCAACAATCCCGGATTGCCTGACCTCGGCGGGTGGAAGCTCGTGGCGATCGGTCAGGCGCCCGGCGCCGTGGAGCTTGAACTACAAATGACGATCGCGAGCGATGCCCTGCCGAGTTCCCAGAAGGTTTCCTTGACGGTCTTTCCGAATCTTGGCCTGGCGGTCGATGCCAATCGCGATGGCGCGATCCGACTCGCCGCGGAAACCAATCCCGATGGCACGTCGCCCGCGGCCCCCTGGCGATATTGGGTTAACGAAGACGATGACTCGGGGGATACGCGCGGGGCGGACACATCGAAATTTGGTTCGACGAACAGCACGGATGAACTGGTCAATGGCACGCGTGACCTGATCGACTTCTTCCCGGTATTTCTCGATCTGCGAGCCCTGTTGGCGGCGCCACTTCCGGGTGCGCCGTTCAAGTACCGGTTCAAGCATGCCAACAACGCGTTGAACTTTGTGTACACCAATCTCACGCGTGATCGCGCCCTGTCCTATCACAAGGAGCTTCCAGAAGCTGGGTTTGGCGACCAATTTAAGCAAAAGCCGGGAGACGCGACCGCGCACCAAATCACGTCGCAAGGGATTGAGCTGTCGCCGGCGTTCCTGGCCGGAATCAGGGACAACGATTGGGGCGTGATCCTGGTCGAAGCTCGCAGGCCGACGACGGAGCCGCTGGTATTGGTGGTGGAGGATGGCGCCACCACCGTCGCCGAGATCAGGCTCGATTTGAGAATCAGCCACGTGGAGGAGATGTTCCGGCACCTAAATTTGCGGTCGCTGGCGAAGAACTATAACGACTCTCCGGCGCGCCCCTCGGACCCGGGACCGGCGATGCGAATGGACGATCCGGGCGAGGCGTTGCCCGACTCGACGACCAATGGAAAATATTTCGTGTTTGTGCACGGTTACAATGTAGATGCGCACCAGGCACGGGGCTGGCAGAGCGAGGTGTTCAAGCGCCTGTTCGTCCTGGGCAGCCGCGCGCGGTTCGTGGGGGTATCGTGGTACGGCTCCACCGGCCTCGATTACCACAAGGCGGTCTTCCATGCGTTTCAGGCCGGAGACGAATTGGGGCCGAAGCTTGCGTTGCCGGCCGGGGTCGACGTCACAATCGCGGCCCACAGCCTGGGCAACATGCTGGTGAGCCACGCCATCCAGAGCGGCGGCTTCTCGCCATCCCGCTACTATATGATCAACGCGGCGGTGCCGATCGAGGCGTACGACATGGGGAGCGTGGATGACGATCAACGAAAAGCCATGATCGAGCGCGACTGGAAAGAACGTGGTAAGCATCTTTACGCCGCCAACTGGCACGACCTGTTCAGCGCTACCCCGGCGGACCGTCGTAATGAGCTGACGTGGAAAAGGCGCTTTGAATCGGTCACTCTCCGGGCGCACAACTTTTACTCGCCGGGCGAGGACGTGGTGGCGAATACAACTACTGATAGCGCT
>JBIJCX010000580.1:0-3680 GCA_044344465.1 Opitutaceae bacterium | reverse complement strand
CTAACAAAGTTGTTAGGGCCCGATTGCATCTGCTACTCGTCCGCTACTACACTACTACTCGTCCGCTACTCGTTTGCTAACATGACCCGTCTCACTCGCATCGTTTCCCTCCTCGCTTGCTGGGCTGCCCTCTGCTTCGTCGCGACGCGCAGCTTCGCTGCTGATACCGACGTTGTCGTGCTCAGCGACCAGCCCGCGCTCATCCTCTCGGCCACGCAAAGCTGGGGTGAGATGGGCATCAACACCTCCGTTCACGAGCGGGGCAAGGCTGGCCTGCCGTTGCGCATCGGCGGCAAGTCCTATGCGATAGGCATCGGCCACCACGCCAACGGCACGATCACCGTCCTGCTCGAAGGTTGTTACACCAGTTTCGACGCCGAGGTCGGCCTCCAACCGTGGGGCGCCGGCGGCAGCGTCGTCTTCCGCGTGCTCGTGGATGGGCAATGCCGGTTCGACAGCGGCGTGATGAAAATGAGCGACGCGCCGAAGCCCGTGCACGTGTCGCTTGAAGGCGCCGAAGAATTGCGTCTCGAAGTTACCGACTCCGGCGACGGGATCATCTGCGACATGGCGAACTGGGCGGACGCGCGGTTAACGCGAAAGCCATCAGCCCAACTCCCGCCTCGCGCCGACATCGCGCCGTTCGCGCGAGTGGTTACGTCCGATCCCACTCGCATGACCGGCACGACAGCCAAACGGACCGAAGAATTTCCGGCGGAAGATTTGTTTCTGGAAAACGAAGTGCGTCCTGCGGCGGATGGCAGCTATACCGTGCCGGCTTGGACCAACAGCGATGGATGTATCGGATTGAGATGGCACGAGCTTCGGACGCCGCGGGAATTGGCGCTTCAATTCGCCACTCCACCGGCGTTGGAGAAGATTCAGTTGCAGTATTGGGAAGGCGAGTCGCCGTGGCAGGGCGCATGGAACACGTTGCCGGCGACGGCGAACAAAGTTGATGATCGCGTGGTCTGGCAAATCGCCCCGAAGACCATCCTCAAGGGGACACAGAAGATTCGCTGGATATTTCCTGCCTCCGCGGCGCCGGTTGTCGTCAAAGCGTTCTCCGCCACGACGGCTTGGCCTTGGAAGACGGCGGACATTCGGATTGAATCCGGCAAACAAGGCCGGGTCGAGATTTACAACGGCCACTTCATCAACGCGCCACGAGAGATTCGGTTGGATTCGCGCGCGCCGCTGCGCGTCAAGGTGGGTTACAGCCGGCCGCAGGCGGTGAAAGTGGATCGAACGGTGTTGCTCTTCACGTTGCCCGAAGGAGCATTCGCCGTCGCCATCGAGGACGTGCTGGCCAACGACGCCGTCAATGTCCCTCACGCCAAACTTTTTGTCACGCGCGATCCCGCCCCGGTCACGCTCGCCGATTATCTCAAGCGAACGAGCGGTCGAAAGACGGTGTTGGAAAAGGTGTGCGAGATGCCCGACCAGACCTTCGCGCAGGCGATGGCCGTCACGCACAACCCGATTCAGAACCTTGGACCGATGATGGTGTCGCTGGCGTGCGACAATCGGAAGTTCAACGCACATCGCAACGGCGCGATCAGTTTTATCCCCGGCGACCGGGCCGACGGCAAATACCCGAACCTCGCCTTTACCGCGGAATCGCTCGTCCCGCTATACAATAACAAATCGCTGAACTACCGGCAGCTCCTTCCCCGCTTCGGCAGCGGGAAAAACGAAGGGGTTGAGCGGCATCTGGACGGCGGTTGGCTGCCGCGACCGGTCATCAGCATGAAAGACAATGGCGTGGTGTATTCGCAGCGCACCTATGTGGCGCCGATGGATCGCCAGTCGCCGGAGGGCGCACCGAGTTGGTTCCGAGAACGCGCCGTCTGCGTCGCGGAGTTTGCGATTGAGAATCCACAATCTCACGAGGTCGCAGCCTCGCTGAGTCTCGCGCTGCCGCAACGCGGCAAGGATGAAGTGCAGGCAAACTTCGAGCCGGTGGAAAAAGGTTTCTGCGTCACACAAGGCGACCGGCTGGTCGGGTTGTTCGTGACCGGCGCAGTGGCGCCATTGACGACCAAGATTGAATCCGGGCAACTGATTGTTTCCGGCCAGCTCCCGCCGGGCAAGAGCGCGCGGCTGGTTGTTTATCTGCCCGCGTGGAAGTTGAACCCATCCGAGCATGGCGTGCTGCTGGGCGGAAGAAACTGGATCGACGAGACAGACGCTTACTGGAATCAGGTGCTCGCTCCCGCAACGCGCATTGAGTTGCCCGACGCGCTGTTGAGCAACATAATCCGCGCGTCGCAAGTTCATTGCCTGCTGGCGGCGCGCAACGAGGAGCGCGGCAGCCGTGTCGCAGCGTGGGTCGGCTCCGACCGCTACCCGGCGTTGGATAGCGAAGCGCACGCCCCGATTCGGGGCATGGACATGACGGGCTGCACCGACTTCGCCCGGCGCTCGCTGGATTACTTCATCCATCGCTACAACAAACAGGGTTTCCTCACGACCGGCTACACCATTGTCGGCACTGGCGAACATCTCTGGACTTTGGCGGAGTATTTCGAGCGGAGCGGTGATGTCGCTTGGTTCCGCCAGATCGCGCCGGAATTCGCGCGCGTCTGCCAATGGGTCATCGACCAGCGAGCGAAGACGAAGAAGCTCGATGGGCGCGGTGAGAAAGTGCCGGAATACGGCTTGATGCCGCCGGGCGTCAGCGCCGATTGGAATCGTTACGCCTACCGGTTCTTCAACGAGGCGCAGTATTGCGCCGGCGTGGAAAGCGCTGCGCGCGCCTTGTCCAAGATCAATCATCCGAACGCCGCATCGCTGTTGACAGACGCGCGGCAGTATCGTCAGGACATTCTGCGGGCGTATCGCTGGACGCAAGCGCGCTCGCCGGTGATCCCGTTGAGCAATGGCGCATGGCTGCCCTACTATCCGTCGTTGCTTGATTGCTTCGGCAACATAGACGGTTTCCTGCCCGGCGAGGATGGAAACCGAAGCTGGGCCTACAGCATTGACCTGGGGCCGCACCACTTGGCGGCCACCGAGGTCTTCGACCCCCGCTCGGATGAGACTACGTGGCAGATCGAGCACTTGGAGGATGTGCAGTTTCTCCGCAGCGGCATGGGCGACTACGCGGAGGAGAAAAACCGCGCCGACTTCTTCAACTTCGGCGGCTTCGCCAAGGTGCAGCCCTACTACGGGCGCAACGCCGAGATTCACGCGATGCGTGACGACGTGAAGCCGTTCCTGCGCTCCTACTTCAACAGCATCGCCGCGATGGTGAGCGAGGAGAACCTCTCGCTGTGGGAGCATTTCCACAATCTGGGCGGCTGGAACAAGACGCACGAGACCGGCTGGTTCCTCTGCCAGACGCGACTCATGCTCGTGCAGGAGCGGAGTGACGAACTCTGGCTCGCGCCTTTCGTGACGGACAACTGGCTCAAGGATGGCCTGACCGTCGCCGTGTCCAATGCGCCGACGCAGTTCGGCTCGGTCAGCTACCGCCTCACGTCGCATGTGAAGAACAGCGTCATCGCAGCCCACATTGAGCCGCCCAAACGATCCGCGCCGAAGGCCATCGTGCTGCGGCTCCGCCATCCCGACGGCAAACCGATGCGCGCCGTCACCGTCAACGGCAAGCGGCACACCGGCTTCGATCCAAAACGCGAAACCATCACGCTGCCGGCCGGCACGAAGCCGCTGGACGT
>JBIJCX010000244.1:0-12767 GCA_044344465.1 Opitutaceae bacterium | reverse complement strand
CGGAGCTGCGCAAGCGACCTTTCGAGCGTCGCGATACAGCGGGCGAGATGTTCGGTGCTCAGACTCATGCGGTTTTCAATGGGACAAATCTAGCGCGGCCAGTTGCGCACGCACAGCTTTTTCCAGCTTCTCAGCTTCACCTCATCGAGGCAGCGGTCCTCTTTGGCCACCTTCGCCGCGTGGAATGTGATTTTCCCTGCGTCACCCGACCGGGACCGCCCGCAGATTCCAAATCTCGCTGGCGTACTCGCGAATCGTGCGGTCGCTGGAAAACTTGCCCATCCGCGCGGTGTTGAGAATCGCCATCCGCGCCCATTTCGCCGGATCGCGATAGGCGGCGCTGACGCGCGCCTGGCACTCGCAGTAGGAGCGAAAATCGGCGAACAACATATACGGATCGCCGCCGTGCACCAGGCTGCCGTGCACCGATGAAAAAGCACCGTGCTCGCCCGGCGTGAAATAGTCGCTGCCGAGCCAGTCGACCACCGCGCGCAGTTCATCGTCGCCGTGGTAAATCTGCTTCGGGTGGTAGCCGCGCGCCCACAACGCCTCGACCTCCTCGACCGTGAGGCCGAAAATGAAGATGTTCTCGTCGCCGACCTCCTCGCGAATCTCCACGTTGGCGCCATCGAGAGTGCCGATGGTGAGCGAACCGTTGAGCGCCAGCTTCATGTTGCCCGTCCCCGAGGCCTCCTTGCCCGCCGTCGAGATTTGCTCCGATAGGTCGGAGGCGGGGATGATTTTCTCCGCCAGCGACACCCGGTAATTCGGCAGGAAGACAACCTTGAGTTTGCCGTTGAGGCGCGCGTCCGCGTTGATGCGCGCCCCGACCACGTTGATCGCCCGGATGATGTTCTTGGCGAGATCGTAGCCCGGCGCGGCCTTGGCGGCGAAGATGAAAACCCGGGGCACGACGTCGAGATTCGGATTCTGCAGCAGCCGGCGGTAAAGCGTCATGATGTGCAGCAGATTCAAGTGCTGCCGCTTGTATTCATGCAGGCGCTTGATCTGCACGTCGAAGAGCGCGTCGGGCGAGACCTCGAGGCCGCAGTCGATCCGGATGACCTCCGCCAGGTCGACCTTGTTGGCGCGCTTGATCGCCATGAACTCGCGCTGGAAGTCCGCATCGTCGGCGTAACGCTCGAGCCCGCGCAACAGGGTGAGATCGCGCGGCCAGGCACTGCCGAGTTTTTTCGTGATGAGATCGGCGAGGCGGGGATTGGACTTCAGCAGCCAGCGGCGGGGGGTGATCCCGTTGGTCTTGTTCTGGAATTTTCCCGGGTAAAGTGCGTCGAATTCCGGGAAAAGCTGTTTCTTCAGCAGCGTCGTATGGAGTGCGGCGACGCCGTTGACCGCATGCGATCCGGCGACGGCGAGGTTGGCCATGCGCACCATCTTGCTCCCATTCTCCTCGATCAGGGAGCAGGCGCGCTTCTTCTGATCGTCGCCGGGCCAATGCGCCTCGACGGTCTGCATCAGCCGCGCGTTGATATCAAAGATGATCTGCAGATGGCGCGGCAGCACGCGATCGAAGAGCGGCACGCCCCACTTCTCCAGCGCCTCGGGCAGGAGGGTGTGGTTGGTGTAGGCAAACGTGCGCGTGACGATGGCCCAGGCCGCCTCCCAGGCCATGTCGTGCTCGTCGAGCAGGATGCGCATGAGTTCGACAATCGCGATGGCCGGATGCGTGTCGTTGAGTTGCACGGCGACCTTGTCCGCGAAATTGTCCCAGGTGTTGCCCGGGGTGCGAAAGTGCCGGCGCAGGATGTCCCGGAGCGAGCACGCGACAAAGAAATACTGCTGCACCAGGCGGAGCTCCTTGCCGGCCTCGCTCTTGTCGTTCGGGTAAAGCACCTTCGAAACGGTTTCCCCGACCGCTTTCTCACGCACCGCCTCGACGTAGCCGCCGCTGTTGAACGCCGCGAGATCGAAGTCCTCGGTCGCCTTCGAGGCCCAGAGCCGCAGGAGGTTGACCGTCTTCGTGCCATAGCCGGCCGTCGGGATGTCGTGCGGCACGCCCATGATCGTCTTGGTCTCGACCCAACGCGGCCGGTAATTGCCGCGATCGTCGAAGACATTCTCGATCCGCCCGTAGAGATTCACCTGCTGCGAATAGTCCGGCCGGACAATTTCCCACGGATCGCCAAAAATGATCCAGCTGTCCGGGTGCTCGATCTGGTGCCCGTTGACAAAGGCCTGCTTGAAGAGGCCGAACTCGTAGTAGATCCCGTAGCCCAAGGCCGGATAGTCGAGCGTCGCGAGCGAATCGAGGAAACACGCGGCCAGCCGGCCGAGGCCGCCGTTGCCGAGTCCCATGTCGGCCTCCGACTCCCGGATGGCGTCGAAGTCCTGGCCAAGCGACGACAGCGCGGCCTTCGCGTCGTCAAACAGGCCGGTGGCGAGCAGGTTGTTCCCGAACAGCCGGCCCATGAGGTATTCGAGGGAGAAATAATAGATGCGGCGGACATTCTGGGCGTTGTGCACCCCCTGCGTGACGATCATCCGCTCATGAATCGTGTCGCGGACCGCCAGTGCCGTGGCCACCCACCAGTCGCGCGGCGTGGCCGAACCGGTGTGCCGGGCGAGCGTGGAGACGAGGTGCCGCTGGATCAGCGAGCGCAGCACGTCGACCGGTTTATCCTTCGAAACGTTGGGGTTGTGAATGGAACCGGCCGGGTTCGCCGGGGCAAAGGGCGCAAACGGCACCGTGCTGGCGCCTTCGGGGATGACCGGTACGTCTACGGGGCGCTTGGACTTGGGTGCGGCGGTCTTTTTGGCGGAGGGCGGCATGGGAAAAAATTGACCTAAGCGCAAAATCCATGCCAGGGCGAGCGCAGGATTTTTTCCCGGAGATTTCCGCTTATTTCTGAAAACGCCGCGCCAGTTCGCCGTGATTCAACTCGATGTAGGTGGGGCGTCCGGCCGGATTCGTCAGCGGCGTGCGCGTCGCAAAAAGTTGGGCAACCAGGCCGCGCAGTTCGGCTTCGCTGGCGGCTTCGGGCAGCCGCACCGCCTTGGCGGCCGCCAGCCGCGCCAGCTCGTCGCGGGCGAGCTCGGTGTTGTGGTCCGGAATGGTGCCCTCGCGAAACGCGCCGATCAGATCGCGCAGGAACGGCTCGGCATCGGCCAGCTCCATCCATGCCGGCACCGCCTCCACGCGGAAAAAATTGCGCCCGAACTCGGCCACCTCGAAGCCATGCCCGCTCAGAAACTCCAGCCGGTCGAGCAGCAGCGCGGACGCGATGGAGTCGAGTTCGATCGGCACGGGCAGCAACAGCCGCTGGCTCGGCACGGTACCGGACCGAAACTGCTCGCGCAGGCGCTCGAACCACACGCGCTCGTGCGCCGCGCGGCGATCGAGCAGTACGAGCCCGGCGGCGGTTTCGAACAGCGCGTAATTGCCGTGCGCCAGGCCGACAAACCGCCAGGCCGGCGCCGTGGGTGGCGGCACCGCCGATTGTGGATTGCGGATTACGGATGGCGGATTGGGCGGACTCGGCGGGGAGGCCGGAGAGGAGGTGCGCATCGCCGCGAGATCAGCGCGCCGGATCGGTTCCGGGGCAAACATTCGCGGCGCCGATGCCGGCATCGCGTCCCGCTCCGGAATCGACGGAGGTACCGGCGCCGCGACCGAGCCCGAATCCGCCATCCGCAATCCGCGATCCGCCATCGATGCCGCGCCTGCGCCCACCCCAAGTTCGCGCAACCGCTGCAACACCGATCGAATCACGAAGCCCCGCACCTGCGGCTCGCTGCGAAACCGCACCTCGCGCTTCGCGGGATGGACATTGACGTCGACCGCCGCGGGGTCGCACTCGAAAAAAATGAACGCCAGCGGATACCGCCCTTTCGGCAGCGACTCATGGTAGCTTTCGATCAGCGCGTAGTTGAGCGTGCGGCTGTCGACCGGCCGCGCGTTGACGAAGACGATCATCTCGTGCCGCGTCGCCCGGCCCACGCCCGGCCGGCCGATCAAGCCGCTGAGCCGCAGACCCGGCTCCACGGCCTCGAGGGGCACGAGCGCCTCGGCCGTCTGCCGGCCGAAGATCTCCGCGATGCGCTCCGCCAGGGTCGAACACTCCGGCGAGCGGAAGATCGCGCGCCCATCCTCGATCAGCGTGAACGCCGTGCGCGGACACGCGAGCGCGTAGAGCCGCACGCAGTGCACGATGTGCGCCGACTCGGTCTGGTCGGTCTTGAGGAATTTCCGGCGCGCCGGCACGGAATTGAACAGGTGCGTGACCTCGATTCGTGTGCCCACCGGCCGCCCGCACTCCCGCACGTGCACGAACTTGCCGCCGTTGACCAGGATCTCCGTGCCGGTGTCGCTGCCCGCCTCCCGCGTCTGCAGATCGAAGCGCGAGACACTGGCGATCGACGGCATCGCCTCGCCGCGGAAACCGTAGCTCGCCAGGCGATCGAGATCGGCCGCCTCGACAATCTTGCTCGTGGCGTGCCGCTCGAGCGCGAGCAGCGCATCGTCCCGCGCCATGCCGTGGCCGTTGTCCTCGACCCGCATCAGCGATCGGCCCCCGTGGCGGAACTCGACCTCGATGCGGGTGGCCCCGGCGTCGAGCGCGTTTTCAACCAACTCCTTCACGACGGCCGCCGGCCGCTCAATCACCTCGCCCGCGGCGATCTGATTGGCGACCCGGTCGGTGAGGATGCGGACTTTGGCCATGGAGCGTGCAAGAGAAACGCGGAAATCGCGTCGGACGGAAGCGCAGAATCGCGTCGCGCCCCGAGGATGCCATTTCGTTCTCGTTCTTCGTTCTCTCTCACTCGTTCCCGATGCCGTCCCATGTTCTTCCCCTGCATCACGGAGCCACAAGAAAATCAAAGCCGTTCTATCCAGTAGCCCGGCCGCCGCTTCGCGGGCATGACCGCGACGACAAAAATCCTGTCCGGCTCAATCGTGTAGAGCAGCTTGTAAGGAAATCCGGTCACGAGGCATTTTCTTACCGCCCCGCGCAGCCGTGGCCACGCCTTGGGATGCGACTCGATGCTGACCAGCGTTGCCAGCACCTCGCGGTAAAACCTGACACCCAGTTCCTGCGACTCCGCCTGATAGGTTTCGATTGCCGACTGAAACTCCGTGTCAGCCTCGTCGTGAAGAATCGCCTTCACAGCCCGAGGCGTGCCCGAGCTTTGGCGAAGGAATCCTCGGCCGATACACCGACCACTTTCCCCGTGCGCAACTCCTCCGCCCGCCGCTCGGCCACGTCAGCCCAGGCCGTCTCCTCCACCGAAAGCGGTCCATCCAAGGAACGCGCGATTTGTTCGCACAACTCCTCCCGCTGGAGCGCGGGCAACTCCTTCGCTGCGGCTACGAGTTCCTCAACTGTTTGCATGGCGGCACGCTAGGCCGCGGCGGAACGATTTCAACTCAACAACGGCTTTGCGGGTCGAAGTCGCAACCCGCTGGAGGCGGGCAAGCCGAAGGAAATGGATCGTCGCCGTCCGCCGGTATTTTCAGGGGTCGGATTGCGGAGTTACCCACACCGCGCCCCCTCAGCCGCCCTTCGGTCCCTCGGGCTCGACCCGCGCGACCGGTGTCTCCGCCCGCAGGCTGCGGATGTCGATCAGGTTGACCAGATACGTGGCCGCGCGAAAAGGCCGCAGGATGGCGTTGCCGATCAGGATCGGCTCGACCGGGTGGCTCCTGTCTTCCGGCAGACGCGCCAGCAGCGGCGACAGGACCACCGCGGCCACCACCACACTGACAAAAAACCATTGGAACACGGCCACGTCGAAGCCGCCCGCCGCGCCTGCCCCGGTCTTGAGAAACAAGCCCCACGCGATGGGCGAGAACCCGCCCACACACGCGGTCACCGCGCCGTGCACGGCCACCGCCAGCGTGCGATCCTCGGCGCCGATCGCCTTGGGGAGGAAATTGAGATTGGCGATGTTCCAGGTCGCCGCCCCGAGCCCGAGCAGGAAATAAACCGCCGCGATTCCCGTGATGCCGCCAAAGCCGCTGCGGAGATAGACCCACCAGTGGACCCCGACCAGCAGGTAGAGTCCGAGCGCGAGGATGAAAAACGGCTTCGCCCCGGTCACGTCGATCCGGCGGCGGATCGTCCACGCGGCCACCATCACCCCCGCGTACCGCATCACCTCGAAAAGCATGATCTGCCCGCTGGAGAGCCGCGGGCCGACCTTCAGGTAGTAGGCCGCAAACGGCGGAATCGGCGTCGAGATCACCGCGAAACACGCGGCCAGCCACACGTAACGGCGGAATGGAGACGGCCGGAAAAGGTGCCGCGGCGTGTCGCGCAGGACGGTGCGTATGCTGATCGCCACCGGCCGCTCGGCGTCCGGCAGTTTGCGCAGGGAAAAGTAGCTGATCGCGGACCCGGTGACCGCGAGACAGTATTGCAGCAGGAGGGCCACATAGACCGGCAGCAGGGCAAACACCGCGGCGCAGGCCAGCAGCGTGCCCACCCCCGCGACGGCCGAGACAAACTGGTCGTTGGCAAAGTAACGCCCGCGCAAACCGGGGGGCAGGATCGCATAAAACCACGAGACCCCCGCGGCCGCGCCAATCGAACGAAAGAGGCAGAAAAAGAACACGCTCCAGATCAGCGCATCGACCATCCACGGTTGCGGGCCCCGCATCGCCAGCAGCGAGAGCACGACGGGCACGGCGAGGAAAAAACTCCGCGTGCGCCAGCCGCCCAACATCACCGCCTTGAACCCGTAGCGCGGCAGCAGCGCGGTCGAAAGAATCTGGACCGGCGTCAGCACAAACACGAACGAGTAGGCCAGCCCGACCTGAAAGGGCGTCGCGCCGAGCTGCTCCGCAAACAGCACCATCGGCGTGCCAATCCCGATCTGCCACGCGAGCGCGTTGAAGAACGCGAACGTCAACCCGGGCCGGAACGGGTACAATTCCGGGTCCGACTTGGCGGTGGGAAGAAACGAGGGCATGGAATTGTCTGGCGTAGCCCGCCGCGTGAGAGGCGGGACGGTTTAACGGTTGATCTCCCGTCGGTCCCGGCTCTCACGAGCAGGGCTACGTAAATCGCAGCGCCGGCTCACCTCAGCAGCTTCCGCCATCGGGCGAACTGCCTGGCCACCTGGACCGGACCCGGCATGCCGGTGCCGGTCCGCCGCTCGAGCGCGCGGCGCAGATCGAAGACTTCCGCCCAGTCCGTCCCAAACGCGGCGTGAATCTTCTGGACCTCATCGGTCGGGAGGTGATCGAGCGCGACCGCGTTAACCTCCGCCAGTCGCACGACCGCGCCCACGGCATGGTGCGCCTCCCGGAACGGCACGCCCTTCATCACGAGGTAATCCGCGAGATCCGTCGCGAGCAACGCCGGGTCGCCCACGGCGGCGGAACAACGATCCCGGTTCACCGTCACCCCGGTCAGCGTACCCGCGAGCACGTCGGCGCAGAGCACGCATTGATCGAAACTGTCGAACACCGGCGGCTTGTCCTCCTGGAGATCGCGATTGTAGGTCAGCGGCAGGCCCTTCGTCAGCGTCAGCAGCGTGTGCAGGTTGCCCTGCAGCCGCGCCGACTTGCCCCGCAGCAGCTCGCAGGAATCCGGATTCTTCTTCTGCGGCATCAACGAGGATCCGGTGCAGAAGGCATCGGGCAGCTCGACAAACTTGAACTCCGCGCTGCTCCAGAGGATGAGGTCCTCGGCGATGCGGGACAGATGCACGCCGAAGAGGGCGCACGCCGCGGCGAACTCGATGAACCCGTCGCGATCCGCCACCGTGTCCATGGAGTTCTGCGTCACCTGCGGCCGGCCCTTCGCATCGACAAAACCGAGCGCCCGGGCCGTAAACTCGCGATCGATCGGCAGCGTGGTGCCGGCGATCGCGCCGGACCCGAGCGGACACCAGTTGGCGTGCGCGGCGACATCGGCGAACCGCGCCCGATCGCGATCGAGCATCTCGAGCCAGGCAAACAGATGGTGGGCCAGCAAGACCGGCTGCGCGCGCTGCAGATGGGTGTAACCCGGGATGAGCACCTCGCGATTCGCCTCCGCGAGGACGAGCAATGCGCGCTCGGCGCCGAGGATCCGCTGCTGGAGCGTGGCGCAGGCAAATTTAAAGAAGAGCCTCATGTCCGTCGCGATCTGGTCGTTGCGGCTGCGTGCCGTGTGCAGCTTGGCGGCGGCGGGCACGCGCTTCGTCAGCGCGTGCTCGATGTTCATGTGCACATCCTCGAGCTTTGGATCCCACCTGAACTTGCCCGCCTCGATCTCCGAGTGAATCGCGTCGAGGCCGGCGTGGATCGCGTCCCGCTCCTGCGCGGTGATGAGCCCGACGTGCGCGAGCATGGCCGAATGCGCCTTGCTCCCCGCGATGTCGAACGGGGCGAGGCGGCGGTCAAACGAGACGGACTCGCTGAACTTCAGCATCAACTCGGTGGGACCAGCGGAGAACCGCCCGCCCCAGGTGGCTTGGGAAGACTTGGCCATGGAGGCAGAGATGACCTCCGGCCCTCACGCCGCGCAACGCGAAAACGGTGCGGCACCCGAATCGCCGCTTTCGGCGCTGCACGCTTGCCGCGCCGGCGGAGGCGCACAGATTCGCGGCATGTTTCGCCGCCTCGCCCTGTTCGCCCTCTGCGGGTCTGCGCTGATCGCGGCCGGCGCCGAGATGCCGATCAGCCGCTACGACCAGGTCACGGTCGAACCCGCGAGAACGTCCATTTATGTCGGCACGGTCTCGCTCACGATGCCGACTCTCGGGCGGCAAGACGGCGTCTATGAGGCCAGCTACAGCGCCAGGGTTTTCCCGTTTTTTTTCTACAACGAGCAGGGCCGGCTTGCGATCGAGATCTCCGACGACCTGCTCCGCCGGTTGGAGCGGGGGGAGTCCGTCGAGTTCAAGGGCCGCGGCGTGCGGGACGACGGCGCCGAGCGCCGCGTCGAGGGCAAGGCAACCCCGAGCGACGCCGTCAGCGGCAAACTGAAGGTGCGCGTCTTCTATTCCAAGCGCGTCGAACTGATCTTCAACACGACCTACCGCTTCGGGCCGGGGTGACGCGGCCGTCAGGCCTTGGCCCAGTGGAAGATCACGGGCTTCTCGACCAACGGGTGCAGGCTGTGGTGCACCGGACAGTTGTGCGCGATCGCCGCCAGTGCCTTCGCCGCGGGATGCGTCGCCGGGATCGGCATCCAGATCTGCGTTGCGAGCCGCACGATGCGCCGGGGCGCCGACGTGGACATCTCCTTCGTGACCTCGAAGCGGAGCCCGCGCAACTCGACGCCGTGCTTGCGGGCGACGATGGCCATCGTCGTCGCGATGCAACTGCCGAAGGCCGTCGCCATGAGATCGGTCGGCGAGAACGCCTCGCCGCGCCCCTGGTTGTCCTTCGGCGCATCGGTATTGAGCACCGTGCCTGACGGTTCATGCCGTGCCTCGCAGTGCAGCTCGCCCTGGTATTCGCCCGTGATTTTGACCATGCAACGAGTTTTGCGGGCGGCGACCGCATCGCAACCAAATCAATTCCGAATGGATTTTCCGCCTCAGCTCAGATCGCGGATGCTGCCGAAGTCGGGATCGAACAGCCGTCGGTACGTGCGCACGATCATCCCGTCGGTGAGCCCGGCCAGCCAGTCGCAGATCTGGCGGGCCTTCCCGGCCGGCGTCGCCTCCGCATCAATCAACCGGCCGACGCGCGGTGGCAGGATCCGCACCACCCGCGCGCCTTTCTCGACGTAATTGCGCCAGCAGGAATCCCACAATTCGAACAGCACGCGCCGCGCCTTGTGCTCCATCTGCTGCAACTGCGGGCTCTCGAAGATGATGTCGTTGGCCATCTTCTTGTAGAAGGCCGCCTCGCGCTCGGCCGCCGGCGCGATCACCAGCTCGAAACGATAGCGATTGGTGCGGGCCGACATGAAGTTCTCGCGCTCACGCAACCGGCACGCGGTGATGAACGCCCCCACCTTTTGCGCAAAGGCGCCCTCGAGCCGGTCGCCGCGGATGGCCGTGAAAAGCTGTTCGAGCCAGCGCTGCCGCTCCGGATCGATCGCCTCGGCCGCCGCCCATTTCTCGACGCGCTCGATCGTGAGAAAACCCGCGGTCACGCCATCCACGATGTCGTTGAGCGAGTACGCCGCGTCATCGGCCCAGTCCATGATCTGACACTCGACGCTCTTGAACGCGTTCAGCTTCTCCCCCTCCTGCCACGCCGCCGGAATCGCCTGGCCCGCGAAGACAAAATCGCGATGCCGCTCCTGGGCATCGTAAAGAAAATGGTTCGTCGGCGGAACGGGAAATTCGCGGAACAGCTTCTTGTATTTCAACACCCCGTCCAGCAGCGCCCGGGTCGGCGCCATGCCGCGCACCCCCGCTTCGTTCTGGTAGATCGTGTCGGTCAGCAGGTGGAGGGTCTGCGCGTTGCCCTCAAAGCCGCCCCACCGCGTCATCAACTCCTGCAGCGTGCGCTCGCCCGAATGCCCGAACGGCGGATGGCCGAGGTCGTGCGCCAGGCAGACCGCCTCCACCAGGTCGGCGTCGATGAAATAGTCGCCGCGCAACGGTGCGCCCCGCGAACGCAGGTAAGCGCAGATCGAGCGGCCGATTTGCGCCACCTCCATCGAATGGGTCAGCCGCGTGCGGTAAAAATCGTATTCGCCGGACAAGAACACCTGGGTCTTCGACTGCAGCTTGCGAAACGCGTGGGCGTGGATGATCCGATCGCGGTCGATCTGGAACGGCGTGCGGTAATCGCGGTTGCGCCTCCCGCCGAGCGGGTCGCTGTCGAACGCAGTGTAGAACCGGTTGGTCATCAGGAATCCCTTTGACAGGAACCGCCGCCCCGACGCGAGGCAAACTCACAATGCCGGCTGCCCGGGCGCCGGCGGATCCATTTTCTGCCGCCGGGAACGTCCCGGCATCAACTCATGGACGACGCGGGACAATCTTCCGACCGAGACGCGCAGTCCCAGCCGGCGACGGGCAAAGATCTGATTGTGCGGGTGCGAATAAAAATCCGGGAGTTCGTTGGCCAGTTCACCCGCCGTCGTGATCCGGCCGACGCCCCGGATCAAATCATAGTCCGGGGAAAAATACTCCCGGTCGACCAGGCGGAGGAACGGCACAAGAATCCAAGTGCGGCGGTGGAGGCACCGCCAGAACATGGCCCGCGCGTAGCGGTCAGGCGGGAGGTGGTGACGCTGGCAGAACAATTCGGAAAATGTGGCCATTCGGGAGGACGGCACCGGGATCATACCCAGCGGTGGAAAGGGATACTCCATTTCCAAATGCGGTCGGGCGCGACCTAAAATATTTCCTAATTTCAATCCAATGGCCCACGGAGCGAGCAGACGCGGCCGCCGAAATCGTTCGGACGGCAAGCCCGCGGTTCGAGAGCTGCCGCCTTCGTGGTTGTTTCAAGCCCGATTACGGCCAGTCTCGTTTGCAGCCATGCGACCCAAAATCATGCGTGCCATCGCCAAGCTTCGCGCCGGACCGGGCCTTGAGCTCATTGACGTTCCGGTGCCGGCACCCGGCATCAACGAGGTTCTGATCAAGGTGAAGAAAACCTCCATTTGCGGCACCGACGTGCACATCTACAACTGGGATGCCTGGGCGGAAAAAACAATCCGGCCCCCGATGGTCATCGGCCATGAGTTTGTCGGCGTGATCGCCGAGGTCGGCGCCAACGTCCATGGTTTCAAGGCGGGCGACCTCGTCGACGGCGAGGGCCACATTGTCTGCGGGCAGTGTCGCAACTGCCTCGCCGGTCGCCGCCATCTCTGCAAAAACACCCTCGGCGTCGGGGTGAATCGCGACGGCGCGTTCGCCGAATACCTCTGCATCCCCGCGAGCAACGCCGTGCATGTGGACCCCGCGATTCCCCTCGATGTGCTGTCGTGCTTCGATCCCCTGGGCAACGCCGTGCACACCGCGCTGCAATTCGATCTGGTCGGGGAGGACGTGCTGATTACCGGCGCCGGCCCGATCGGTTGCATGGCGGCCGCGATCGCGAAACAGGCCGGGGCGCGCAAGGTCGTGGTCACGGACGTCAACCCCGCCCGCCTCGCGCTCGCCCGGCGCATGGGCGCGACCCGGGTCGTTGACGTTGCCAGGGAGAATCTTCCGGAGGTGCAGCGGGAACTGGGCATGAAGGAGGGCTTCGACGTCGGCCTTGAAATGTCGGGCAATCCGCGCGCGTTGAGCGACATGATCGACAACATGTTTCACGGTGGTCGGATCGCGTTGCTCGGCATCATGCCGGAAAAGGCGGCCATCGACTGGAACAAGGTGGTCTTCAACATGCTCACGATCCGCGGCGTCTACGGCCGCGAAATGTACGAAACCTGGTACAAGATGACCGCCCTGATCCAGAGCGGCCTCGACATCTCCCCGGTCATCACCCACCGGCTGCACTTCACGGAGTTCCAGCAGGGCTTCGATCTCATGCGTTCCGGCCAGAGCGGAAAAATCGTCCTCAACTGGGAGTGAAGCCCGGAGTCAAAAAAATCATGACCTCCGCCTACCGCACCCATCTCGAAAGAACGCTGGCCGACATCGAAGCGGCCGGGCTCTTCAAGCGCGAGCGCGTCATGACGACGCCCCAGCGCGCCCGCGTCACCGTTGCCGGCGGCCACGAGGTCCTGAACTTCTGCGCCAACAACTACCTCGGCCTGGCCAACCATCCGGACATCATCCGCGCGGCCCATGTCGCGCTCGATCGCTGGGGCTACGGACTGTCCTCGGTGCGTTTCATCTGCGGCACCCAGGAGATTCACCGGGAACTCGAGGCCCGGCTCAGCGCCTTTCTCGGCACCGAC
>JBIJCX010000034.1:0-40531 GCA_044344465.1 Opitutaceae bacterium | reverse complement strand
GGCGCCCGGGGGATTCCCGCCGGTCGGACGGACAATTTTTTGCGCCTTTTTGTGGCCATGCTTCCGGGGGTTGGCCGTCTTCATGAATACGCGGTGCGGTCCGCGCGAGGCCCGGCTAATTGGATTGTCAGCCACCATGGCCGGAATAGACTTGGGGTTCACGCGAACGTATACTCCCAGCCATGAACAATCCTGTTTCCGCCCTGCTTGATGGCAAGGACGCGCAACTTCACACCGTTCCGCTCAATGCGACGGTGTTCGACGCGGTGCAAAAGATGGTCGAAGCCAGAATCGGCTCGGTCCTGGTGGTCGACGGCGAAGCCCTGGTCGGAATCTTCACGGAACGCGATGTCTTGGTGCGGGTCGTGGCCGCCCATCGCGATCCGGAGACGACACCGATCTCGCACGTCATGACCCACGATCCGGTTTCGATCGATTCCACCACCACGGTCGAAGAGGTCCTCGACCTCCATAGCGGCAAGGAATTTCGCCACCTGCCCGTGGTGGATAACGGCCGCCTGATGGGCATGGTGTCCTTCCGCGACATCCTGCGGTGGATCGCCCAGAGCAGCAACGTCCGGATCGAGTAACCCGCCTGGCGGGATGCGGCGCGGGCGATGAGAGCAGCGCCATGGGCTTGAACCAAGCGGGGCCGATGGGGCCTGCCTGGTCGGCGCAAAGCCGATTCGCGTCCATGGTCCCGGGCACTCCGGCCAGTCCTCGTTTCACGACTCGCCATCGCGGCACGGTCCCGCAATTTTGGAGGGATGTTTAGAAAAATCCTTCCGATCGCCGGCGGACTCGCGCTGGTCGTTTTCGTCGGACTCGCCATCTTTGCCATCAATCTCGTCTGGTTCCGGCCGTGGAGCCTGCGGTTGTTCTACGAGAAGGTCTTCGTTGCCTTCGCCCTCGAAAATCCGGAACTGCTGTCGTCGATCGGCATCGCGGAAAAATTCGGCTACCGCGCGCATAACGCGCACCTCGACGACGCCTCGGTCGAACATGCCCTGCAAGACCAGGAGCGCACGCGGAAGAACCTGGCCGATCTCGCGAGTTACGACCTCGGGCGCCAGAGTCCGGCCGAACGCCTGTCCACCCGCATCCTCACCTGGTACCTCGAAAATAGCGTCGAGGGCGCCAGATTCGCGTTTCACAATTATCCCGTCAACCAGCTGTTCGGCATCCAGAGCGGTCAGCCGGACTTCATGGTCAACCTCCACCGCATCGCCGATCGCAAGGGAGCCGAGCACTACCTTGCCCGCCTGGGCGAGTGGGGCCGCAAGTTCGACCAGGTGATCGCGGGGCTCCGTTATCGCGAGGAACGCCGCCTCACGCCCCCGCGTTTTGTCGTGCAACGCGTACTCACCGAGATGCGCGGTTTCGTGGCCAGGCCGGCCCGGGAAAACATTCTCTTCACCGCGTTTGCCGGCAAGGTGGACGGGCTCACGAACCTGCCCGACACCGAGAAGGCCGCCTTGAAGGTCCGGGCCGAGGCCGCGATCACCGGCGGCGTCTATCCCGCCTACCAGCGCTTGATCGACTACTTTGTCGGGCTCGAACCGAAGACCACCACCGATGACGGCGTGTGGAAACTGCCCGACGGCGACGCCTTCTACGCGCACCAACTCCGGACCTTCACGACCACGAAAATGACCCCGCAGGAAGTGCATGAACTCGGACTCCGCGAGGTCGCGCGCCTCGGCACCGAAATGCGCGCGATCCTCGATGCGCAGGGCCATACCGGCGGCACGCCGGGCGAGTGGGTCAGGAAGCTCGCCCGGGAACCGCGGTTCCTCCACCCCAACGACGATGCGGGCCGGGAGGCCGCGCTCGCCGGGTACAATCGCATCATTGCCGCGGCCCTCACGCGTGCCCGCGACGTCATCGGCCTCGCCCCGCAGGCGAAGATCGAGGTCCGCCGCATCCCGGCATTCAAGGAGGCCACGGCGCCCGGCGCCTACTACCAGAGGCCGGCCCTCGACGGTTCCCGCCCCGGCGTGTTCTACGCCAATCTGCGCGACATGGGTGAGGTGCCCACCTTCAGCATGAAGACGCTCGCGTACCACGAGGGCGTGCCGGGCCATCATTTCCAACTCGCCATCGCCCAGGAGACCAAAGGGCTGCCGACCTTTCGCGGCCTGCTGCCGTTCACCGCCTATCTCGAAGGCTGGGCGCTCTACACCGAATGGCTCGCGGTCGAGATGGGGCTGTACCAAGACGACCCCTACGGCAACCTGGGCCGCCTGCGGGACGAGACGATGCGAGCGGTCCGGCTCGTAGTTGACACGGGGCTCCACTTCAAACGCTGGCCGCGGGAGCAGGCCATCCGCTACATGGTCGAACACACCGGCATGGCTGAAGCCAGCGTGGTGTCCGAGGTCGAGCGCTACGTCGTGAGTCCGGGCCAGGCCTGCGCCTACAAGATCGGCATGTTGAAAATCCAGGAACTGCGCCGCCAAGCGGAAAAAGCGCTCGGCCCGCGCTTCGACCGGCGCGAATTTCACGATCTGATTCTGCGAAACGGCGCGGTGCCACTGGAGATCCTCGAGGCGCTCGTCGCCGAGTGGATCGCCGCCCGCTCGACTGCCGCCCCGCCGCGCGCTTGACCCGGTCCTGACGGGCGACACGGTCATCGGCATCAGGACGATGTCCATCCGGTCTCCATGAAAATCATCCGCCACCTCACCTCCGCCGGTCCCGCCTACGCCGCATTGCAACCCGACGGTTCCGCCCGCGAAATCGCCGGCGATATCTTCGGCGACTTCAGCGTCACCGACCGCGCCGTCACGCCCGGCAAGCTCCTCGCCCCCGTGGCGCCGGTCAACATCCTCGCCATTGGCCTCAACTACAAGAAGCACGCGGCCGAAAGCGGCAGCCAGCCACCGCCTCACCCGGTGCTGTTCATCAAGGCCACCAACACCGTGCAGAATCCCGGCGATGCGATCGAGCTGCCGGTCAAGCTCGCGAGCACGAAGGTGGACTACGAATGCGAGCTGGCGGTCGTCATTGGCCGAACGTGCAAGAATGTCTCCCGCGCCCAAGCGCTCGACTACGTGCTCGGCTACACCTGCGGCAACGATGTCTCGGCCCGCGACTGGCAGCGCGACGGTGGTGGCGGCCAGTGGTGCCAGGGCAAGAGCTTCGACACCTTCTGCCCGCTCGGCCCCGTGCTCGTGACCCGCGACGAGATTCCGAACCCGAATTCGCTCCGCATCCGCACAATCCTGAACGGCGAGACGATGCAGGATTGGAACACCGACGACATGATCTTCGACGTGCCCGCGATCATCGAATTTCTCAGCGGCAGCAAGACGCTCCTCCCCGGCACGGTGATCATGACCGGCACGCCGCACGGCGTCGGTTTCGCGCGCAAGCCGCCGGTCTGGCTCAAGGCCGGCGACACGGTGAGCATCGACATCGAGAAGATCGGCACGCTGACGAATCCGGTGGTGGACGAGAAAGTGTAGGCGGAAAACGGCGCCGCCGTTTTCCTTGGCCGCGACCGGACGCAGTCCGGCCGCGGCCACCGGACTGTCATCTGTAGATTGTGTTTCTCCGGCGAAACCGGTGCGCCATCCTTGGCGTGCCGCACTATGAAACACATTCTGCTTCGCGCCCTCGCCACGATCACGCTCTGCTTCACCGCGCCCACCATGCCTGCCCAGTCCGCCCAGCCGGCCGCCGCCAGGTCCACGGCACGCGGCAGCACGCGTGCTGGAGCGTCGAATCCTACCGGCGCTACGGGGCAAAATCGTGACCGAACTCGGCCGCCGCTACGGCCAGGATGCGCGCGTCTGGGGCTGGCAGCTCGACAACGAGCTCACGTCTTACGGCAAGGAGCCCTGCTTCTGCGCCGCGTGCCAGGGCAAGTTCCAAGGGTGGTTAAAAACCAAATACGGCACGATCACGGCGTTGAATCGCGACTGGGGCAACGGCCTGTGGCTCGCGACCAACTCGACCGAGAATTCGCAACCGGCGCCAATCCCCACAGCGGCGAAGATCCTCCTCGGCACCCGCGAGGTCCCGATCGCCGGAGTGACGGCGTGGCGGGAATGAGGGCCCGGCGGTCGAAATATTCCGGTTAGCGGCTTGATGTCGGAGCGAAGATGCGCTTCCCATTGGAGCTTCTCATTCCACCCACCATGAAAAAACGCATCGGATTGTTTGCCTCGAAATCGAAGATTAAAAAGGGCGCGGCCACGACGAACACCTGCTATGTCGAGGTCGACGACGTCGCGGAACTCACCGCCAAGCTTTCGGATCTCGGCGCGACGAAGCTCGGACTGCTCTGCCGCGACCGCCTGGGCGCCACCAGCCTCGAGGGGAAGATGTTTCCCGCCTCGGACCTTACGCAGGCCCATCTCGACTGGCTCGTGGAAAAGCCGAAGGAATTTCAGACGCGTGGACTGTTCCTCGAAACCAAGTGAGGACGCGGCCAGTATTCCGCATTTTCGGATTCCGCTGAATCTGCCCCATGCGGGGCGCGTGGCCCGGCGGATTGTGCTGCTTTTGCCCACGCACGTGCGTGGGCCCGGGGCCGAGGCGGACGCGGTGCGGCAGATCGCCCAGGAACTCGAGGACCTGCTGGCGCCCTGTTTCGATCTCGGGGAAAATCCGGACGCAGTATCCGCCGGCCGCCTGCGCGAGCGCGCGGCGGCGCTCGGTCGCCGGTTGGTCGATGCCATCGAACGGGGCGGTTTCGGTTCCGACCGTTTGGGCCAGTGTGTGCGCAATCTCTTCGAGTGCCTCGAACTTGGTCCCGAGGGCACGACCCTCTCGCTCCGTGCGGGCGAGAATCCGAATTCGCCCCAACGCCCGGTGTGACGGTCCCCCGGCGGGCGCCCGTCCGCGCTCCCCGGCACACTCCGCCGTTGACAAAAGCCCATCGCAACGGCCTAACCCCTTTTCCGTTTTGAGCCTTCCGGCCCGGCCGACTGCCGGGCGAATTCCCACCACCCAACGACACGAGTAATATGAAAAAACTGATCCTGTCCCTGATGACCGTCGGCCTGCTCTCGCTGGCTGCGGCGACCGCCTCAGCGCAAACCGCGCCCAAATCCGTGATCCATGTGGTCACCGTTTCGTGGAAGGCCGGCACCACGCCGGAACAAATCAAGGCCGCCCTCGATGGCGTCAAGGCGCTGCCGGCAAAGTACAAAGGCATCACGCGCGTGTGGACGAGATCGATCAAGGTCCAGGGCGGCAAGGCCAACGCGTTTGTCATGGAGTTCGCCAGCGAAGCGGCGCTGAAAGAATACGCCGACAGTCCGGCCCAGAAGGACTGGTACAAAGTCTATCTGCCGATCCGCGAGTCGAGCACGACCTTCGACATCACGAACTGAGCTTAAGGCCGGTTTGAACCGTCATCACGGGCCGCCCACGAGGCGGCCTTTTTTGCGGGGTGAACCCAGCGGAATCGCTCCGGACGCCGCTCCGGCATCGTTTACATGCGGTCGAATTCCGTTCACCCATGGCGCCGGACAAACCGCGTTGTGAAATGGTACGGCCGTCGCAGGCCGCCCCGTCCCCGCCACACGTTGCCCCCGCCGCTGCCCCTCCGCCATGAATCCCCGTTACCTCCCCGCCGTCCTCGTTCTCCTGTCGGGGTTATACGCACCCGCCCGCGCCGCTGTCCTCGTGCTGCGCGAGGACAGCGTCACCCACGCCATCTCGGTCTTTCGCGCCGGCGACGCCAAACCCATCCTCACCCAGAACGCCGGGGCTGATTTCCGCCCTTATGTTCACCCCATCGTCGCGCCCGACGGCCGGGGCGGGTTGACCGAGTTCAGCCCCTCGCACCACCCGCACCAGACCGGGCTCTACTGGGGTTTCACGAAACTCAACGGCCGGGATTATTTCCATCACCCGGACAAAGGCTACTGGCGCCGCGTCTCGAGCCAGCCCGTGGTCAGCACCGGCGAAGAAGTGAAATGGAGCACGGTTTACCACCTGCTGGACGCCGCCGGCCAGCCCCTGATGCTCGAAACCCAGCTTTGGACCATGCGGGATAACGGTGAGCGTTACCTGCTCGACCTCGAATGGACGGGCGAGGCGCTGACTGACCTCACCATCGGCGAACACGCCTACGGCGGACTGTTTCTGCGCATGCCCTGGCGCGCGGGGATGGAGGGATCCGTCAACAACAATGCCCGGCAGAGCAATGAACGCGCCAACGGCCAGCGGGCGGTCTGGGTCGATGTCGGCCTGAAAGTGGAGGGTCGCGACGATCCGGCACACATCGCGATCCTCGATCATCCCGGCAACAACGGCTACCCGCTGCCCTGGCGGATCGACGGGCAACTGGGCGTCGGCCCCAGTCGCGCCATCCTGGGCGACTGGAAGATCCCGCCGGGCCAACGCGCGGTTTACCGGCACCAATTCGTCATCTACACCGGCCCGTTCAACGACCTGAAGATCGACGAGGCGTGGAAGGCGTACACCGGCGAACGAATGGACAGCGTGCTCTGGAACCTGGCGCGGGAGGAAGGCAAAAAGGCCACCTTCCAATCAGGCGAACAAGTCGCGGCAAGAATGACGGTGCCCGCCGGCCTCGAGGTCAAACTCTACGCGGCCGAACCGGCGATCACGCAACCGATGGCCTTCTGCTGGGATGATCGCGGCCGCCTGTGGGTGGCGGAAAACCGCGACTACGAGAGCCGGGGCACCGGCTTCTCCCGGTCCGGGGACAGCCGCATCGTCATCCTGGAGGACACCGACGGCGATGGGAAAATGGATACGCGCAAGGTCTTCCTCGAGGGCGTGCCCTTCCCCGCCGCGATCGCCTGGGGCTTCGACGGCCTCTGGCTCGGGGCCCCGCCCAACCTGCTCTTCGTCCCGGATCGCAACCACGACGACCGGGCCGACGCGGAGATCGAGGTGCGGTTGACCGGCTGGGGCATCCAGGACCGGCACGAGACGCTCAACAGCCTGAACTGGGGACCGGACGGCTGGTTGTATGGCTGCCAGGGTTACGCCACCCGCTCGAATGTGGGCCGCCCGGCCGATGGCGGCCGCATCTACCGATCCGGGGAGGCGTTCCCGGAAAGCCCGAAGGTCAAGGACGCCCAGTACATCGATGGCGGCGTGTGGCGGTATCATCCGACCAAGGACCGCTTCGAGATCGTGGCGCATGGCTTCAGCAATCCCTGGGGTCTCGATTTCGACGACCACGGCCAGATGTTCATCACCGCCTGCGTGATTCCCCACCTGTGGCATGTCATTCCCGGTGGCATCTACCACCGCCAGGGCGGCAAGCACATCAACCCGTACGTCTACGACGACATCAAGACGATCGCCGACCATCGCCACCGCTCCGCCCACGGCGGCGCGCGCATCTATCTGGCGGACGAATTGCCCCGGGAGTATCGCGGGCGCATCTTCATGGCCAACCTCCATGAGCGCAGCCTCCTCACCGACATCCTCGAGCCAAAAGGCTCCGGTTTCGTCGGACACCACGGCGACGACACGCTCCTGGCCAACGATCCGCAGTGGGTTGGCTTCAGCGTGGAGATCGGCCCCGACGGCGCGGTCTATGTATTGGACTGGCACGATGGCGACATCTGCGGACAGAGCGTGCGCGACAAGAACACGGGCCGCATTTTCCGCCTCGCGCCCAAGGGCCTCGCCGGCAAGACCGGGCTCAACCTTGACGGATTGGGCGATCTCGAACTGGTCGAGTTGCAGTTGCAGCGCAACGACTGGTATGTCCGCCGCGCGCGGCTGCTCCTGCAACAACGCGCGGCCGAGGGTCGTCTCGATCCGCGCGTATCCGGCCGGCTCTGGGAAATGTTTGCGCAGCAGGACGACACCGGGCGCAAGCTGCGCGCCCTCTGGGCCCTGCATGTGACCAAGGGCCTGCCCCCCGATCGCCTGGTCGCGTTGCTCGATCATCCGGCGCCCTACATCCGCGGCTGGGCGGTGCAGTTGCTGGGCGAAGATTTGGCGCCGGGCGCGGCGGCGCTGAAGAAGTTCGCCGCCATGGCCCAAAGCGATCCGTCGCCGGTGGTTCGGCTCTACCTGGCGGCGGCCCTGCAGCGCCTGCCCCACGTCGAGCGTTGGGCGATCGCCGAGGGTTTGCTCCGGCACGCCGCCGATGCGGCCGATCACAACCTGCCCAAGATGATCTGGTTCGCGGTCGAGCCCTTGGTCGCGGCGGACCCGGCGAAGTCCCTCGATCTGGCGAGCCGCGCCGCCATTCCGCTCGTCACGCAGTTCATCGCCCGCCGCGCGGTTGCGGCCCAACAACTCGAGGTCGTCGCCAGCGCACTGGTGCGGGCCAGGGACAGCGCCGTGCGCCAGTCGCTGCTCGAGGGGATGCGCGACGGCCTGGGCTCCCTCGGCCGGCGCGAAATCACGGCCCCAGGAAATTGGGCGCCGCTCGAATCCGAGCTGCTCGCGTCCGGCAACCCCACGCTGCGCAACCTGGCGCTGCAAATCGGCCAGCTGTTCGGCAACGCCAAGGCCGCGGCCGCCCAACTGGCCGCGTTGAAGGATGCCGCGACGGCGTTCGAGCGCCGACGGGAAATTCTGCAGAGCTTTGCCCAGGAGGGTTACGCCCCGGCTCTGCCGGCCGTGCTCGGATTGCTCGATGACCCACGCCTGCGCCGCGATGCAATCCGCGCCCTCGGATCATTTGATGACCCGGTCGTGCCGGCCGAGATCCTCACACGCTATGCCGGCTGGCCAGGTCCCGAGAAGTCCGACGCGATCCTGACCCTGGCCGCACGGCGCAGCAGCGCCGGTCAGCTGTTCGACGCCTTGAAAAAACAGGCGATTCCGAAGCGTGACGTCTCGGCCTTCGCGGCCCGTCAATTACAGCGAATTCTCGGACCGGCCTTTGTCGATTTCTGGGGACCGATCGTCCAACCGCCCACGGACAAGCAGGCCGACCTGGCCACGCTCAAGCGCCTGCTGACCGACGAGGCACTCTCACGCGCGAAGGTCGCCAACGGCCGCGCCGTCTTCGATCGCACCTGTGCGGCGTGTCATGCGCTCTATGGCAACGGCGGCGCCATCGGTCCCGACCTCACCGGCTCCAATCGCGCCAACCTCGATTACATCCTGGGCGAGATCATCAACCCGAGCGACGTGATCCAGGAAGGGTACCAGTTGATCACGATCACGACGCAGGACGGTCGCACGCTCTCGGGTAATCTGGCCGGCGAGGATGGCCAACAGGTGACGCTGCGCCTGATCGGGCAGGAGACCACGATCGCGAAATCGAGCATCCTCTCCCGCGAGAAATCGGCCGTCTCGATGATGCCGGAGGGCCTGTTGAAGCAGTTGTCGAGCGACGACGTCCGGGATCTCATCGCGTATCTGCGGACCACGAGCCAGGTGCCGCTGCCGAAGCCGTAGGGCAACCGCGGTCGGTTATGCGGCCCGGGCGGGTTTCGCGGCGGCGCTTCAACCGCTCGATGGATGCGACGAACGGCGTGTGCCCATCCATCGATCCCCCTGAGTCGCGAGCGTCGATCCCCGTCCGCAACGTGGGATGCAAATAGATCCAGTTTGAAGACTCGCGCGTTGACGGCAAGTCGGCCGGAAGTTGCTATTCGCAATTTGAGTGTTTCCGCCCCCTCCCATTAAACTCTGCTCCGATGAGACCCCGTTAGTTCCAGTTTCCTGTCCTGCGTTAAGAGAACACAAAGCATCATGCCTGACCAACCACCCGTGACGACCGATGCCTTCGATCGCCTGAACCGCGAGACGATCGCGGCAACCGTGCTGCCACGGGATCGCGAGCCAGTGCTCAACCTGGTCGAATTCCTGCGGAAGGACCTGCAGGCCATGCGGGATTTTCCCGTGGGTGAATCCGAACCGGCCACCATCTACGATCCGGCGGCGGAGCGATAGACCATGATCGCCGCATCAAGCTGCTGGGAGCTGGCGTCCTCCGTGCAACGAGGCGAACGGTCGGCCCGCGCGATCGCGGAGATGGCATTGACGGAGGCGGGAAAAAAGCAGGGGCGATTTCGCGCCTTCATCCGGTTGACGCCGGAGCTGGCCCGCGAGCAGGCCGGACGCGTCGATCAACGGATCGCCCAAGGCGGGAAACCGCCGCTGGCAGGCGTGCCGTTCGCCGTGAAGGACCTGGTGGATGTGCGCGGCATCCCGACCACCGGCGGTTCCCCGGCCTTTGCCGATCGCGTGCCGGGCGTCGACGCGACCGTCGTGCGACGAATGGTCGAGGCCGGCGCGGTGTGCATCGGAAAACTGAACATGCACGAATGCGCGTACGGATTCACCGGCGAGAACCCGCATTTCGGGGACTGCCGGAATCCGTGGGACGAGCAGCGGATTCCCGGAGGTTCGAGCAGCGGTTCCGCCGTCGCCGTGGCACTCGATCTTTGTCCCTTCACCATCGGCTCCGACAGTGGCGGCTCCATTCGCCTGCCCGCCGCGTTGTGCGGCGTGGTCGGACTTAAGCCGACGTATGGCCGGATCAGCCGGTCTGGCGGCATTCCCCTCTCCTGGACTCTGGATCATTTCGGACCCATCGCCCGCTCGGTGGAGGATGTCGCGGGCATGCTGCAGGTCATGGCCGGGCACGATCCGGCAGATGAATCGTCCTCGAAGCGAGGCGTACCGAACTACCGGGCCGAACTGGAGAAGCCGGTCAGGGGGTTGCGGATCGGCGTGCCGCGCGACGCCTTCTTTCGGAACGTCGATCCGGAAGTGCTCGCGGCGGTCGAAGCCGCACTCCGGCAACTGACGGACCTGGGCGTGACGCTGGTTGACGTCCCGCTGCCGCACCTGCCCGAAGTACTGGGCGCCCATCGCGCGATCATTTTTTCGGAGGCCAGCAGCTACTACCGGACCGTGCTGGCGGATCGAGGCGAAAAGATTGGCGAAGGCATCCGGCCCAGCTTGGAAGCCGGGATGTTCATCACCGCCGTCGATTACCTCCAGGCGCTGCGCGTGCGCCGGGTCGTGCGGCAGGCGTGGGCCCGGCTGTTCGCGCAGGTCGATTGCCTGGCCACCCCGACCGTGCCAATGACGGCGCCCCGGTTTGGGCAGCAGACCGTGCCGCTGCCCGCCGGCGAAATGCCCATGGTGAACGCCTGCCTGGACAATTCGCTGCCATTCAACTTCAGCGGGCATCCCGCCTTGACGATTCCTTGCGGCTTCTCCGCGGGGGGCCTGCCCATTGGACTGCAACTTGTGGGCCGGCCTTACGACGAGCCGACACCTCTTCGTCTCGCGCACCACTACCAGCAGCACACCGACTGGCACCGGCGGCGGCCTGTTTAGACCAACCGGACCAAGCCAACGGGGTTCTCGGGTTCGGGATTGGCCACCCTGGCAAGAAATCCATGCCGCAGACGACGCGCCGCAAGGCAATCTGGGACGCATCGGCACCGTGGTTTCCAGTCAGTCATCCGATGTAACCTTCAGCGGAGCGATCTCGCGCGCGGGGACAGCGATCGGCGCGGCGCTCGCTTTTCTCGGTTACCGCCGGTTCTTCCGGCACCCGGTCCCCCGCACGGGTTGAGGCGCCCGATCGCGGCGCAAATTTTCAGTTTCTCGCCGACGCCAATGGGTATAGAATGTTCGACATCGGAGGCCGCGCTGCTCCGCGGTCGCCATCAACCGGCACGTCGCTGACGTGCGCAGCCGAAAGCCCAATCCATGAACAATCCAAACCAAGTCCCGGCACCGGCAAACATCACGGGCGCCAACACCCCCAAGACCAAGATCGCCTGGGAGGCCGACAAGAAACACAACCGCGAAGTCGGACACATGCTCAAGACCGCCAGCCTCCACCGGCCCACGATCACGCGGAGCCTGCCGCATTCTCGCGGGCGTTAGAGTGGTTTCAGAATACGTGTAGCCGCGTTGGAGCGCAGCGACAACGTGGACCCCGTGCATCCACGCTTTCGCCTTCGGCTCAAGCGCGGCTACAGAATTCATAGAAACCGCTGTAACCGGCACTTCGCCCATCCCACCTCTGCTGAACGGGATGCTGGACGCGGCCACTCCGCTTCCGACGTTGCGTGACGTCGTCGGACGCGCCAGAGTGCGACTCGCTGCCATCAATCCGCCCGTCCGTCGGTGTTTCCGGCGCGAAAGGGGCACCAGCCAACGGCAGTTTTTTGCTCATGCCCTCCTCCCCGCTCAATCGCCGCGATTTCCTTCGCGCCTCCTTCGCCACGACGGCGGCGTTCACGATCCTGCCGGGCCGGATCCGCGGCGCGGTGCGGCAGGCGTCGCCGAACGAAAAGCTCAACATCGCCGCCTGCGGCATCGGCTCGCAGGGCGCATCCAACCTCCGCAACCTCGAAACGGAGAACATCGTCGCCCTTTGCGACGTCGATCTCCGCTACGCGGCCAAAACCATCGCGCGGTATCCGCAGGCGAAGGTCTATACCGATTTCCGGGAGATGCTCGAAAAACAGCCGGACATCGACGCCGTGTTGATCGCCACGCCGGACCACACGCACGCGATCATCGCGCTGGCCGCGATCCAGTCCGGCAAGCACGTCTACTGCCAGAAGCCGCTTTGCCATGATGTCTACGAAGCGCGCGCGCTGGCCCGGGCCGCCGCCGGATCGAAGGTCGCCACGCAGATGGGAATTCAGGGCCACAGCGGCGACGGTTTTCGGGTGATATGCGAATGGATCGCCGACGGTGCGATTGGCGAGGTGCGCGAGGTCGACGCCTGGTGCAGCCTCACGTATTACCCGTGGGGCCATGCCTCCTGGAGTTCCAAATGGGGCCGCCGGCCGGCCGACACGCCGGCAGTGCCCGACCGGTTGAGTTGGGATTTGTGGCTCGGTCCGGCGCCAGAGCGCGCGTATCACCCGGCGTATCACCCGCGAACGTGGCGCTGCTGGTGGGATTTCGGCAATGGCATGATGGGCGACCGCGGGGCCCACACCCTGAATCCCGTCGTGGCCGCACTCCAACTCGGCCCGCCGACGAGCATCGAGGCCACCTCGAGCGATCTCAACCCGGACACTCACCCGATCTCCTCGATCGTGACCTTCCGCTTTCCGGCGCGCGGGCCGCTTCCACCGGTCAAGCTCACCTGGTACGAAGGACTCCGACCACCCCGACCCTTGGCACTTGAAGATGGCCGCACGCTGCCCAAGGAGGGCGGCGCCCTTTTCAAGGGCAGCAAAGGCGTACTCCTCTGCGGCGTCAACGGGGACAGCCCGCGCCTAATCCCCGAGGCCGCGATGCAGGCTTACCCGCGCCCCGCGCCGAGCCTGCCACGGATCCCGGGTGGCATGACCGGCCACGAGATGGACTGGGTTCGCCATGCCAAGGCCGGGACGCAGCCCGGCGCGCATTTCGGCTACAGCGGCCCGCTCACGGAAACCTGCTTGCTCGGCAATATCGCGAAACGGATGGACGCCCGGCTCGAATGGGATGCCGCCAAGCTCGAGATCACCAACCTGCCCGAGGCGAACCAATACGTCCGCGCCGCCTGCCGCCCGGGCTGGAGCCTCGGCGTGTAGGCCACCGAGGTGTAGGGCTGGACCTTGGTCCAGGCCTCGAAAACCGCCCTGGCGGGCGTTCACCACCGCCGCCGTCACTTGCGCTCGCGCCAGGCGTCCGCCCCGGCCCGGCCCTTGGCTGTATCCGGATTCTGGCCATACACGCCGTCCGTCTCCGGCGTGGGCAGCTTGGGCCGGCTGCGAGCGGGATCGTCGGCGCAATACCACCAGTTGCGGGCGAAGGTGAACGTCCCGGGCGCGGTCCCCGCGCCGAGGTTCACGCCTCCTTCCGCCCAGCGGGCCGACGCAAACACGATCACGTTGTCGGAAAACTCGCCGCCGCGGCTCGGGACGAAGTCAGCGGCCTTGTTCTCCTGCAAGATGCGCACCGCCCAGCGCCCCGGCTGCTCGATCGTGTTGAAACGCACGACGGCGCCGTCGACGCCCACGAACGCCACGGGCGCGCCGCCGCCGACAAACGTGTTGCCCTCGACGCGAATGTCCCGCGCTTCCGCATGCGGACCGTCGCCGGCAAGCGGCGGCCGGAAAAACTGCCGGCCCGTGCTGCCCCCGATGTTCACGCCGCGACCACCGGCGGCTTCGAAACGATTGCCGCGAATTGCGATGGCGCTGGAACCACCCTTGCATTGCACGCCGTTGGCGCCCGGCGGGGCCGTGTGCCGCAGCACGTTGCCGACAATCTGCCCGCGATGACACCCCACCATGTCGATGCCGGATCCGCCCGCGCCCCAGCGCTCGATGGTGCACGCTTCCACTCGAAAATCCGCCAGACCGGACAGCTTGATTCCGTCCTGATTCCCGCCGCTGCCGACATCGTGCACGCGCAAGCCGTGCAGCACCACGTGGTGCGCCCCGCCACCGTCCCGATCTCCACCGTCGTCGATGTTCAGCCCATTCGCGCTCAGCCCCGCGAATTCGAGATCCCGCAGCTCGACAAAAGCCGGGTTCGCAAGATGCAGCCCGGTTTTCGCATCGCCCAACACCGCGGGGCTGCGCGGATCAGCCGAGGCGATGATGATGGGCTTGCCCGCCTCGCCGCGCAATTGGGCAAACTGAAATCCGCCGCCATAGTTTCCCGCCGCCAGCTCGATGCGCGTCCCCGGCGTCGCCGCGGCAACCGCCGCCCGCAAGCCCGCCGCATCGTGCACGCGCACCTCCGCGGCCATCGTCGCGACCACACCGGCCCAAATCGCCAGCGTCAGAATCAGTGGAAAGATCGCAGGGGTCATCGCTGTACTCTCGACCAGGCCGAACGCGGCGACAAGAAATTCAAGGCACTCGTATGAGGTCAGGGCGTTCGATGATCGGGAACGCATCAGCATCCATGACGCCGAGCGCGGTCGCGATATCGCCGCTGCGTTGTGGTCCGGCGCCGAGGCCGGCCATTGCGCGCAAAAATCGTTTCTCACCGGGCGTCAGTCGGTCGAAGCGCACCCGGAAGAAATTCTCGTCCAGCCGCCGGATGACCGTTGCCGTGGCCGCCTTGACGATGCGCGCGGTTATAGGCGAAGCCTCGGCCCGGTTCCATGCTTGATAGCCCCACTCCTGGACAAAGTAGGGATAGCCTTGGGTCAACCGGTAGATGGCCTTCGCGGCGGCGGCTTCGAACTGCACGCCGACTGCCTTGGTCGGGTCTTGCAACGCCTTGACCGCGTCGCGTTCCGAGAGCGCACCGATATCCGGAAAGCTGAACAACCGCTCGGCGTAGGATTTCGACTCGCCGGCGAGCCCGGGCAGGATGGGCAGGCCGGCCCCGAGCAGCACCATCGGCAACTGGCGCTGCTGCATCTTGTGCATCGCCATGATGAGCGCGCTCAGTTCTTTCGCGCTGAAATACTGCAACTCGTCGATCAGCAGCGCGACCGGGATTTGCCGCTCCTCGGCGGCCTCGGCCACCGCGACCAGCAGGTTGGGCAGATCGCTCTCCAAGTCGCCGCTGTCGGCCGCGCCCTTCTCGGGATCGATGTCGAGCCCGACCTCGAGATCGCCGAGCGACACTTTCACGCCGTTCATGAAACCCTTGAGCACCGGGTTTCGGGAGGGTCGGGCCGTTACTTGTTGTCAGCGGCTCATGGAAAGCGGTTTTCACACGCACTGTGGGCCGGAAAAATGGGTCGCTAACGGGAAACGGCCCGACCCCTTACGACCGGCGGAACGTATGGGGTCAGGCTGTTGCGCGTTGCAGATCGAAGCAGCCCAGCTCGCGGGGCGGCCAGTCGGACCTGGTTCACCCGGCCGGCTGCAACGCGCAACGGCCTGACCCCGCGCGACTGGCCGAAACGTCGCGAGTGCGGCAGATTTCGTTTCCGCGGCGACGAGTGACGGGCGGCGGAGCGAATCGCCCGGGGGAGATTGTCGCCACGTGGCGACAATTGGCCGGCCGTTTTATCTTGCTGGCAGGAATGAAGGGGCTGACCAGAGATCGGTTTACTGACTTACTTCAGCGGCAGTTCGTCCTCTGAGGCGGTTTCAATGGGCGCACCGTAGGCGGCCTGCTCCTCGGCGGCAAAGGCGAGGGTTTCCTTGCCGACGGGTGCGGCGGCGGCCGACACGTTGGCGCCATGAGCGAAGGCGCCGGGCCAGCCGCCGTGTTTTTCGATCACGACATCGATCTCCTTCGTCAGCCGGATGGTCTCGGCGAGGGCGATGACGATTTTGTGGTAGTGGGCGAGGTCGTCCTTCGTGAGGGTGCGACCTTTGCGATCCTTGAGCCATTTCTCGCCGACCTGGTAGCCACCGATGTGGAAGTTCCAGACATCCTCGCGCACGCCCTCAAAGCCGGTGGTCTGCGCCTTGTCGATAAAGACGGTCCCGCTGGAGGGCGCTGCGCCGCCAGCGCCGGTTTTCGGCGGCGACGGCGCCCCGCCCTCCAGCATGAAGGAGACCTTTTCGATCTCCTGCTTGGGTGAACCGACGAAGTTGGTGCGCGGTTTTTCCAGTGCGGGCGATTCTAGCAGGTGCAGCGCGGTGAGTTCGCCGCCGATCCGGGCCAGTGAACGGAACAGCCCCAGGTCTCCGGTCAACGGCAGCCGCGGGAAATCGATCTTCAGAAACTCCGCATCGTGATTCCGGTAGCCCGGATATTGAAACAACGAAGCACTCATGCCGAAGGTCGGGCGATCGCGTCCGGCTTGGCGCTCGGGAGCGATCTCGGTGGGGTTTTGAGCCGTTTTTTTTCCCGATGTTCCACGGCCCTGATGCTCTCGGCGGCTGGGAGATTCTCCGGCATCGTGCCTCCGAGTTCGTGGATGGTCCGGCGCACTTTGCGTCCCACGTCTTCGTGGACGCGGCCGGCGTGGTCCTTGTGGCGGGCATTTTCCCGACGGAGTTTCTCCTCGGTCTGTGTGGTGCGGAAGAGGTTGGCCGCCAGTTCAGTGCTGCCCATGTGATCGAGAATCTGCTCTTTCGGTTTGAGTCGCTTCCGCGCATGAATGTCGCGCGAACTCAGTCCGCCGTAGAGTCCGCGGTAGCCGTGATCCATGAAGATGGCGTAGTCCACGGGCTGGACGACACCCGCCTGCTTCGCGACGCTGGCCAGATTCTTGTTATGCTTCTTCATCTCGGCGCGAAGGAGGAGCCGCGTGTGGTCTTCCTTCAGCGCAGCATCGTCGGCCAGCTCCTGCCGGCGGGTCTGCACGGCGAAATAAGTCTGGCCCAGTGCGACGAGCGGCTTGCTGGGGTCCGCGTTCTGAATGACGAGGTAGCACGCGTAGCGGGAGAGCCGCCAGTCTTCGACGGAACGACGCGCTCCCGAACCGATGTCGACCATATCGAGGAATTGCTCGATATGGTCCGTCACTTGGTGGCCACTTTGGGCGCAAGCGTCCGTGGCCTTGCCGATCACGGGGATGAAATGCCGAAACTCGGAGTAATCGAGCACACGGGCGAGGTCGCGGGCTGACCAGCATTCATCACCCGAGACGCTGACCCGCTTGATGCGCTCGAATGCGCTGCTGGCAGTGGGCGGAGTGGGAGGGCGGTTGCTCATGGCTGGAAGATTTTCGGCTGGCTCGGCCGTCATTACGTACCGGACGCGCCGGTGGAAAATTTACGCGTTGCGGTCGCTTTCATTTTCGATCCAACCGGTTGGTTGCTGGGATGCGCGTCTGCCGACACCCCAAAATTGGGGTGATCGTTTGCCGTCGGTGGCCGGGGCGGGATTTTGATCCGCGGATCAAAATCCTAGTTGGGTGGATATTGCAGTCTGTCCTGCGCCCGGGGTCCCTATGCGGATTTTCGGAACGTGTCGGAAAGCTGTCCGAAAACCTCGCGCAATCTACCCTCAAAGAGCCTGTTGATTTCTTCGAATCGGCCGAGGAGCCGACTGTAGATCGGGTTGGCGAATATTGCGTCGAGATCGACACGACCTTGTTCGTCAATGTTCGCTGCGAGTATGTTCTTAATCTTTGTAAGCGCCGCGACCTGCTCCGCCGTAAATGGACAAAGCTTCAGGAACTGCTCGAACCCGCTTTCGAGCTGTTCAGCCTTCGTCGGAATCGTCCGCACCCCGAGGACGGCGAGAAAGAAATCCCACACCGAACCGGCCGGAAATCCGTAAATGCGCTGGAGCTGGGTTTCGGTGAGGTAGATTTCCGGTTTGGTGATCCATGCGCGGATGGCGGCCAGTTCCTCGTCCGTCGGCTCGTAGTCTTTGTGTTCCCAAACCTTGCGCGTGATCTCGGCAATGAGTGGGTCTTGGGTTCCCTTGACGCCAGTCTCGAAGAGCTGCCGGGCAAGATCGACCGGGATGTTGTCGATGACCTTCACGACGCCCTCGATGATCGTGGTGCGCTGGATAAGATGTGTGGGGTCAGGGTTGTCGAGAATGCCGTCAACGCGTCCCAGCCCAGTGCCGCCACCCCCGCCGCCGCCACCACCTGCGCCTGGTTTGACGACTTTCTCGTTGGGCTTGGGTGAGCCTCGCCCATTGTCGTTCATCTTTTTGCAGAGGCCCACGAAATCGAGCACCTTGAAACTGTATTTGCCGGTCTTCGGATCGAGTCGCGTGCCGCGCCCGAGCATCTGGATGTATTTGCCGACCGACTTGGTGAGCGCGCAGAACGCGATGTAGCGCACGCATGGCACGTCCACTCCGGTGCTCATGATGTCCACCGAGACGACGATGCGCGGATTCTGGTAGGGGCGCTCAAACGAGTTTTTGATCACCTCGTTGAGTTCATCGTTTTCCGAGATGACCGCCTCGGCGTAGCGATAGCCCTCCTTGGTCTGGTCCTTAAAGGTGGCGTTGATCTCTTTCACGAGCATTTGCGCGTGGGCTTGGCTGGCAGCGAAAACGATCACCTTTTCGCCATATTCGGTTTTGGCGTTGAGCTCTTCGGCCCAACGGCGCGCCTGCTCTTCGGATAGGATGCGTTTGTTAAGTTTCTCCAGCGCGATCTCTTGCTCTTCGGTCAGATTGATGCGCTCGCGAGTGGTGGGATCGAGCAAGTGATCGTAGAGTATCCCCGCCGCCATCGCCTGTTTGGTGAGTTCGGTGAGAATTTCATCCTTGGTGTAGGGCGCGAGGAATCCTTCGGTAATACCACGATCAAGGTCGAAGACGTAGTCGGGCGCTCCGGACTCACACCCGAAGAGCTTGTAGGTGTCGGCGATGGCGAGGTCCGCGGGATCGACGTCTTCAGTGTCGGCGGGAATGGCGACGCGCGGGGTGGCGGTGAGGCCGATGCGGGGACACAGGAAATGGTCGAAAATGAGTTTGCGGTTGAGCGTGATCGACCGGTGACACTCATCGACAATCAGCAGATCGTAGTAATTGGGCGGGATGTGCTGAAAAATATTTTCCAGCGTATCGATGACGACGATGTGAATGTCTTTTCCGGCATGGCTCTTGAGGCTGCCGGACGTGATCCAAGCGCTGTTGTATGATCCGCTGACCCGCCGGTCACCGATCCGCAAAACGGCCGGCTCGACGACAAGGTTTTCAAGGGCCGCGCCATGACCTATTACGGACGCTGGACCTACAAATACGAGATCGCCTCCGAAAAGGGCGCCGCCGCCTGCCTGATCATCCACGAGACCGGCCCGGCCGGCTACCCGTTCGCCGTGCTCGGCAGCGGCTGGGGGCGGGAGGCGTTTGACCTCGTCGCGGCTGACAACAACGAGAGCCGCGTCGCGGTCGAAGGCTGGCTCACGGATCAGGCGACGAGAACCCTCCTCACCGCCGCAGGGCAGGATTTCGCCACCCTCAAGGCCGCGGCCGCCCGCCGCGATTTCCGGCCCGTCGCGCTCAAGGCCAAGGCCAGCTTTTCGATCGCGAACGCCATCCGCCAGGTCGCCTCGAAAAACGTCGTCGCCCGGCTAGAGGGCGCCGATCCGCGCCGCCGCGACGAATATGTTGTCTACACCTCGCACTGGGATCATCTCGGCCGCGATCCGAAGCTGAAGGGCGACCAGATTTTCAACGGCGCCCACGACAATGCCTCGGGCGCCGCCATGCTGGTCGAGCTCGCGCAGGGGTTTGCCTCGCTCACCGGGGCCCGTCCGAAACGCAGTCTGCTTTTTCTCGCGGTCACCGCCGAGGAGAAGGGTCTGCTCGGTTCACGCTATTACGCCGATCATCCGCTCTACCCGCTGGCGAAGACCGTCGCGAATCTCAACATCGACGGCGGCCAGTTCATCGGTCCGTCGCGCGACATCGAGGTCATGGGCTACGGCAATTCAACGCTCGATGACGTCGCCGCCGCGATCGCGGCGCAAAGCGGCCGCATCCTCACCCCCGATACGGAGCCCGAAAAAGGCTACTTCTACCGCAGCGACCACTTCGAGTTCGCGAAGCAAGGCGTGCCGGCGTTCTACACCCACTACGGAGTCGACATCATCGGCAAACCCGACGGCTACGGCCGCGAAAAGCGCGCGGGTTATGTGATGAACGACTACCACAAGGTCACGGATCAAGTGGAGCCCTGGTGGGACTTCGAAGGCGCCGCCGCCGACACGCGCCTGTATTTTCAAATGGGCCTGCAGGTGGCGCAGAGCGACCGCTGGCCCGAATGGAAACCGGGCGCCGAGTTCAAGGCGAAGCGGGACGCGATGCTGAAGGCGGCGACGCGCTGAGACCCGCCTGCCCGGTAGCCGCCTTGCCACGTAGCCACCTTGGAGCGAAGCGACAAGGTGGTAGGCCGGTCCGAACGGCCGCCGCGACCGCCATCCGGGCGCATCTCCCGCTTGACGGTTGCCCGACTGTAGCGGCGGACCGCCGACCACGTCTGACCGGTCGGTGCAGCAGTTCCACGGCGGTCATGGGCCGCCGCGGCGGAAATTGGCCAAACTCCAGACGGCGGTCATAGACCGCCGCTACAGTTCCATGATTTTCGAACCGTCAGCCGGGAGGCAGGGCCGCGACCGCCCTCCCATCCTCCCCGGCTCTCCCCGCGCGCTTGCAAACGCCGCGCCCGTCTCTCCCTTTGTCGCTTTGCCCCATGCTCCGCCGTCCCGTGTCCGTCTTCGTCCTCGCCGCAACCGTTCTCGCCGCCGGTTGCGGGAAACAACCCCAGCCCGCGGCGACCACCGCGGCGAACGGTCCCACGCCCCAGATCTGGCGCGTGGGCAACGGGAGCGAACCCCAGGACCTTGATCCCCAGGCGATCACCGGCACCCCCGAACACCGGCTGATGCTGGCGCTGTTCGAGGGTCTCGCCAGCGAGGATCCCAAGGACCTGCACCCCGTGCCCGGCCTCGCCCGGTCCTGGGAGATCTCCCCGGACGGGCGCACCTACACGTTTCACCTGCGCCCGGAGGGCAAGTGGTCCGACGGCTCCCCCATCGTCGCCCCCGATCTGGTGGCGTCCTACCGGCGCATCCTCACGCCGCAGTTCGCCGCCGAATACGCGTATCTCATCTACGACTACGTCGTCGGCGCGAAGGAATTCTACGATGGCAAGCTCACCGATTTCGCCTCGGTCGGCTTCAAGGCCCTCGATCCCCTCACCCTGCAGGTGTCGCTCAAGCACCCCACCCCCTACCTGCTGAAGATTATCGCGAGCCACTATGCCTGGACCCCGGTGCCGGTGAAGGTCATTGCCCGATACGGCCCCCTCGATCGCAAGCGCACCGGCTGGACGCGGGCCGACCGCCTCGTCGGCAGCGGTCCATTTCGCCTGCAGGAATGGCGGCCGAACCAGAAAATCGTCGTGGCCCGCAACCCGCACTACTGGGACGCCGGCACCGTCAAACTCGACGAGATTCATTTTTTCCCCACCGAGGACATCGCCACCGAGGAACGGATGTTTCGCACCGGCCAGCTCCACCAGACCTACGAACTGCCCAATGCCAAAATCGACGTCTATCGCCGCGAGTTCCCCGAAGCCCTCCGCATCGAGCCTTACCTCGGCGTGTATTTCTACCGCATCAACACCGCCCGCCCGCCGATGACCGACAAGCGGGTGCGCCAGGCGCTCGCCCTCGCCATCGACCGCGAGTCGATCGTAAAGAACGTGGTCCGGGGTGGCCAGCGTCCCGCGTACGCGGTGAGCTATCCGGGCACCGCCGGTTACAGCCCGGAGGCGCGGCTCACCGGCGGCCCGGCGGAGGCCCGGCAGCTGCTCGCCGCCGCCGGTTATCCGGGCGGTCAGGGCTTCCCCGCGGTCGAGCTGCTCTACAACACCTCGGAGAACCATCGCGCCACCGCCGAGGCGATCCAGCAGATGTGGAAGCGCCAACTCGGGATCGACATCACGCTGCTCAACCAGGAGTGGAAGGTGTATCTTGATTCCCAGCACACGACAAACTTCACCATCGCGCGCGCGGGCTGGATCGCCGACTACCTCGACCCGCACGTCTTCCTCGAGATCTGGGTCACCGGCAATGGCAACAACGACACCAACTGGTCGAATGCTGAGTACGACCGGCTCTTCCACCAGGCGCTCGCCGCCAAGGACGAACCGACGCGCTACGCCCTCTACCAGAAAATGGACGCCATCCTCGTCGACGAGTGCCCCGTCATCCCGATCTACTACTACAATCGGGTCTACGCGATGAGCCCTAAAGTCCGGGGCCACCATCCCACACTCCTCGACAACCATCCCTACAAGTACATCTACCTCGATCAATAGCGGCCGGCCAATTCCCATTCTTTGCGGCTGATGCCGCCTTGCGCGAGCAGACGTTTGGTCAGCGACCAATCGATGTCACCGGCGTGTGGATTTGGGATCGGCACCTGCACCGGTCCTTTCGCCATGTGCGGGTGACGTCCGCCGGGTAGCGGACCTTCCCAGCCCATGGCCCGCAGCCTTCGGATCAATTCCCTGCGGCTAACCGGCCTTGGCATAGACGCCAATCTGGTTGAGGTCGCAAGCCCCAGCGAGCACCGGAACGGGATAGCCGCGCCGGAACGAAATCAACAGCCAGTCTTCCAACGTCGAGATCAGTTCACGCCGGGCTATTTCAACCGTCCTGCCCTGAGCCCAAAGTCCCTTGAAACCGGGAATCGTCGCAAAATACCGGCCGTTTTCCATCTTCTCGTAACTGGCCTTCTCGACGGCTTTGGCGATATATTCGGCGAGCATGAAAGAACAAGAGCACGCGTAACGAAGGGTGCAAATCAGATCTTGCATGCATCCGGTTCTGAACGCGAGCGACCGACGTTCATGATATCCGGGCCCGGGCAAGATCGCGGAAACGGGCTTGGCGCGGTTGGACGTCGCGGGTATCTATCCGCGTGTGCGACCCCCATGACTGATGTTTCTCGGATTTTTCGTCTCGCGCGTCCATGACGCCTTCGCGCCGCCCGCGACGCGGCCCCAGCAGAACTCGGCCCTCCACCGTCGGATACGAACCATGACTACACCTGTCCTTTGCGCCGTCCTCGGTCCTCTGTCCGCCGCTCTTCGTCTTCTGTCTCCCGTGATCTGCTTCGCCGTCTTCGGCTGCACCACCGCCGGCTGCTCGCGCCGCGAGACCGCCGCTGCCGCCGGCCTGCGCACGCAGACGCTTCACGTCAACAACACCGGCGAGACGCGCGATTTCGATCCGCACACCACGACGCTGCCCCCCGACATCAATATCATCCGCGCCCTGGTGGAAGGCCTGGTCGAGATCGATCCGGCGGACTGTCATCCGGTGCCCGGCGTGGCGGAGCGTTGGGAATCATCGGCTGACGGTCTCACCTGGACTTTTCACCTGCGGGCGGACGCGCGCTGGTCGAATGGCGATCCGGTCACGGCCCACGATTTCACGTACGCCTGGCGCCGCGTGCTCTCGCCCGCGCTCGGGGCCGAATACCGGGATCAATTTTTCTGTCTCAAGCATGCGCAGGCGTTCACGGCCGGAAAAGTCACCGATTTCTCGCAGGTGGGCGCACGCGCGGCCGACGATCGGACGCTCGTCCTCACGCTTGAACATCCCGTGCCCTACCTGCCCACGCTCGTTTCCCAGTTCCAGTGGTTCCCGGTCCACCGCGCCACGATCGAAAAGTTCGGGCGCATCGATCAACGCGGCACCGCCTGGACCCGGCCCGGCAATTTCGTCGGCAACGGCGCCTTCGTCCTGCAGGAGTGGACACCCAACCAAGTCGTCCGGGTCGTGAAGTCGCCGACTTACTGGGACCGCGACCGGGTGCGCCTGCAGGCGGCGGCGTTTCATCCGATCGAGAACGTCACGGTCGGCGAGGCGGCGTTTCGCGCGGGTCAGCTTCATATCACCGCCGCCCCGGTCGACAAAGTCGCCGCCTACCGGGGCGACCCGCGCCGGGCCGCGCTCCTGCATGAGAGCGCATCGCTTCGGACCGCGTTTTTCCGCCTCAACTGCGCCCATCCGCCGCTGAACGACGTCCGCGTGCGGCGGGCCCTCTCGCTCGCGATTGATCGCGCGCAGCTCGCCCGCCGTGTCATCCACTGCGAGCAGGCCGCGTTTTCCTTCACCCCGCCCGACTGCGCCGGCTACACGGCCGACGGCTCGCTCGCCACCGATGTGGCCGCGGCGCAGGCGCTGCTCGCGGCGGCCGGTTTTCCGGCCGGCCGCGGCTTCCCCCGGCTCGAGCTCATTTTCTATCATAGCAAGGGCACGGAGCAACCGGTGGCCGAGGCCATCCAGCAGATGTGGCGTCAGCATCTCGGCGTGGAAATCGCGCTGGTCAACCAGGAGGCCAAAGTCGCCATCGCTGCGCGCCGCACCGGTGCTTATCACATTCTGGGCGGGGAATGGACCGGCGACTACCTCGATCCCACGACGTTCCTCGATCTCGCGCAAAGCGCGAACGCCAACAATTGCACCGGCTGGGCCAGCGCCGACTACGACCGCCTGCTGGCGGAAGCCGCCACGTCGACGGAACAGACGAAGCGTTACGCCCTGCTCCGGCGCGCGGAAGCGCTGATGCTGTCCGAACTGCCGTTCATTCCCCTCTATCACCAACCTCTGCGCGCCCTCCGCCACCCGGCCGTCCGGGGCTGGCACAACAACCTTCTCGACCTGCATCCGCTGAAATTCGTGTATTTCGAAAACTGAAGCCGACTCGCGGCGTAGCACGGCGGCGACCATTCCGGGCGACAGGGCGAACACGGCAGCGAAATGCCGAAAGGCGGCACGGATTTTCCGGCTGGCCCTTCTCGACGGTCGTCCGTTGCCTGTCCTCCCCGACCTGTCACCTCTGACCTCGGCCTCTGTCCTCCGACCTACGATCCTGTCCTCGGCTCTCCGTCCTCCCTCCTCGCCCGCCGTCCACTGACCCATGTTCCGTTTCATCACGTCGCGCTTCCTGCAATCGCTGCTGGCCCTGTTCGTGGTGATCTCGGCGACGTTTTTCATGGTGCGGTTCGTTCCGGGCGGGCCCTTCACGGCCGAGAAGGCCGTGACCCCTGAAATCCTCCGCAACCTCGAGGCCCATTACGGACTGAACAAACCCCTCTGGCAGCAGTACCTCGACTATCTCGGGAGCCTGGCGCGGGGCGACCTCGGCCCGTCCTTCAAGTACCCGAACCGCACCGTCAACGAAATCATCGCCGACAAGCTGCCCGTCTCGCTCGAGCTCGGCGTGATCTCGCTCGGCCTCGCCCTCGTGATCGGCATCGGGCTGGGCACGCTCGCGGCCGTGCGGCGCAACACGTGGATCGACTACGTCGCCTCGACGTTCGGCATGTTTGGCATCTCGGTGCCGACCTTCGTGGTGGGTCCGCTCCTCGTGCTCGGCCTGGCGATCCATGCCGGCTGGTTCAACGCCTCGGGCTGGTACGGTCCGGCCGACCGGGTGCTGCCCGCGCTGGTCCTCGGCATCGCCTATGCCGCGCCCATCTCGCGGCTGACCCGCGGCGGCCTGCTCGAGATTCTCCACCAGGACTTCATCCGCACCGCCCGGGCGAAGGGCGCGTCGGAGTTCCGCGTGGTCACCCACCATGCCTTGCGCGGCGGCCTGCTGCCGGTCGTCTCGTTTCTCGGTCCGGCGGTGGCCGGCATTCTCACGGGCTCCTTCGTGATCGAAACGATCTTCCAGATTCCCGGCATCGGGCGCGAGTTCGTGAACTCCGCCTTCAACCGCGACTACACCCTCGTGCTCGGCACCGTCATCCTTTATGCGGTGCTCATCATGGCGCTCAACCTCGCCGCCGACATCGCGCAGGCATGGATGAACCCGAAGGTCCGGCTCGAGTCATAAAAGGAGGAAAATGCACCTCGTTCTCCCCGTTTGTCATTCTGAGCGCAGCGAAGAATCCAGCCGCGGATTCGCAGCTCCGGTGCGCGGCGTGGGTTCAATTGGACTCTTCGCTGCACTCAGAGTGACAAGCCAGGGGGACTTGCTGGTGCCGAATGCCAAGTCGCTCGGGAATTGCCTCCAGACTGCCACCTGCGCATGAGCACCGCCTCCACCCCTTCGCTCCCGGCCGAAATCCCCGAGCCGATCGAGCGCGGCCACTCGCCGTGGCAGGATGCGTGGCTGCGGTTGCGCAAGAACAAGCTGGCCGTATTCGGGATGTGGGCACTCGGCATCATCGCGCTGGCGTGCCTCGTGGGGCCTTTCATCAGCCGCTACGGCTATGAGGAGCAAAACCTCGATCTCGGCGCCACGGCCCCGGGTGGCGCGCACTGGCTCGGCACCGACACCCTCGGCCGCGACCTGCTGGTGCGGCTGCTCTTCGGCGGCCGCGTCTCACTCGGGGTCGGGCTCGCCGCCACGTTCGTCGCGCTCACCATCGGGGTCATCTACGGTGCGATCGCCGGCTTCTTTGGCGGCAAGCTCGATGCGTTCATGATGCGCACGGTCGACATCATGTATTCGCTGCCGTTTCCGATCTTCGTGATCCTGCTGATGGTGTTCTTCGGCCGTAACATCATCCTGCTCTTCGTGGCGATCGGCGCGGTCGAGTGGCTGACGATGGCGCGCATCGTCCGGGGCCAGGTCATGGCGGTGAAAAAGATGGAATTCATCGAGGCCGCGCGCTCGCTCGGTTTCGGCCGGCGCCGGATCATCTTCCGCCACATTCTCCCCAACATCCTTGGACCCATCATCGTTTACACGACGCTCACGATCCCCGGCGTCATGCTGCTCGAGGCCTTCCTCAGTTTCCTCGGGCTCGGCGTGCAACCGCCCATGAGTTCGTGGGGCGTGCTGATCAAGGATGGCGCGGAAAAGATGGAGGAATTCTGGTGGCTGCTGATTTTCCCCGGCACGGTCTTCTCGCTGACCCTCTTTTCGCTCAACTTCCTCGGCGACGGGCTGCGCGACGCGCTGGACGTGAGGTCGTCGAAGGACTGATTGGGCCCGTTGTCCCGCCTGCAGGTGGGCGGGCACGTCCTCGTGCCCGCATTCGAAACGCAATCGCCCGGCCCAGACATGCGGGCCCAGGGACGTGCCCGCCCACCCGAGGAGAACCTTCGCACGGCAAGAAACTGAGATGCGCCCCGGATTGCCTGAACGCGAAGATTGAGGTGGAACGCGCCGCCCCAACGCGTTGTATCAGGGACGAGCCATGCGTCGCTTCCTTCCCTACCTGAGCTATCTCCGCGGGCGCCGCACCGTGCTGGTGGTGGCCCTGATCTGCGGCGCGATCAGCGGGCTCGTCTTTGGCCGGGGCCTCCCCCACGTGATCAACGAGGTCTTCCCGCGGATCTTCACCGCCGGTGCGCGCACGCTGCCCACCGCGCAGATCGTGGGCTACGCGCTGCTGATCCCGTTGATTTTCCTCATCCGCGCCGTGGCCGGTTTCCTGAACAACTACCTGATGAGCCACTGCGGCATCGGCGTACTGGAGGCCTTGCGCGTCGAACTCTACCGCAAGCTGCAACACCTGCCGTTGAGCTACCTGGGGAAAAACCGCACCGGCGACCTGCTTTCCCGGCTGACGGCCGACACGCAGGTGGTGCAGCAGACGATCACGAGCAGCGCGAGCGACCTCGTCATCCAGCCGCTTACCCTGGTCGGCGCGATCAGCTTCCTCGCCAAGGTGGCGATCGAGAACCACGGCGTGGCGCTGTTCCTGGGGTCGCTGGCGGCCGTGCCGCTGTGTGTTTTCCCGGTGCGGTTCGTGGGCAAGAAGCTGCTGCGGCGCGCCGAGGAAAACCAGCGGTTGCTCGGCGACATCTCGGACGTCGCCAACCAGAATCTCATGGCGGCGCGCGAGGTGCGGGCGTTTGGCCTCGAGGCCAAGGAGGTGGATCTTTTTCAGCAGACCACGCGCCGGCTGTTCCGCGTGCAACTGAAGGTCGTCAAGTATTCCCAGATCCTGTCGCCGTCGATCGAGGTCATCGCCTCGCTGGGCATCGCGTTCTCGCTCTATTACGCCTACTATGCCGGCATCACGCTGGCCGTGTTTGTCGCGATCCTCGGCGCCCTCTTCGCCTGTTACGAGCCGGTGAAAAAACTCGGCGCGCTGCACGCTCAGTTCACCAAGGGCCTCGCCTCGCTCGACCGGATCGAGGAGGTCTTGCGCGAACCCCTGACGATCGCCGATCCCGCGCAACCCGTACCGGTGACGCGCCTGCGCGGCGAGCTCGCGTTCGACCAGGTGTCATTCGGCTACAAGACCGACGTGCCCGTGCTGCGCGGGGTCAGCGTCGTCATCCCCGCCGGGACCGTCTGCGCGCTGGTCGGCCCGAGTGGGGCGGGCAAGAGCACGTTCGCCAATCTCGTGCCGCGATTCTACGAGGCGTCGGCCGGCCGCGTCACCGTCGACGGCCATGACGTGCGCTCGCTCCGCCTGGCCGATCTGCGCCGCAACATCGCCGTGGTGGCGCAGGAGCCGGTGCTGTTCAACGACACCATCTTCGCGAACCTTCTCCTCGGCCGAATCGACGCCACCCGCGCGGAGGTCGAGCAGGCGGCCCGCGACGCGTTTGCCGACGACTTCATCCGCCAGCTGCCGCAGGGCTATGACACCATCGTGGGCGAGCGCGGCGCCGCGCTTTCCGGGGGCCAGCGCCAGCGGGTGGCGCTCGCGCGGGCCTTCCTCCGCCATGCGCCGATCCTCATCCTCGACGAGGCGACGAGCGCGCTCGATGGCGACAGCGAGGCGGCGATTCAGGCCGCCCTGCAGAAGCTCGTCGTCGGCAAGACCGTGCTGATCATCGCCCACCGTTTTTCCACGATTCGCGACGCCTCGAAGATCCTCGTTTTCGACCAAGGCGAAATCGTCGCGACCGGCAGCCACGCGGAACTCTACGCCGCCAACCTGCTCTACCGCTCCCTCTACGATCGCCAGCAGGGCGGGCCGTAACGGGAAGAGGCCGGTTTCGGCGCGTGCGCAATTTAAGCGTGTCATGCACTTTGGGACGCTCAGACCGACAGGATCAGAGGTAGGGCAGGTCTTTGACCTGCCCATTGACGCGATGCGTGTTCGACGGGCAGATCGAAGACCTGCCCTACCGCAAGCCAGCGCTGCGGACATGGTCTTCGTCAGCGAATGATTTGACAATCAAGCCATGAAAACCCGGGTCAACTTCCAGAGTCTCGCGTTGCTCGTTTTGGCGTTGCTGCTCGCGCCTGATGGCCCCGCCGTCGAAGAGGCTCATCCACGGACCTCGGCCGGGATCGGCACTGCATCCATCACCGACCTGCTGATCGGCGGCGTTGGCGGGGTTTATTTCCTGGCGGAGCCGGGTGAACTGGTGGTCGAGGTGGAGAAGCGCGACCGGAACCGGCGCGATGTCCGCACCGAATTGCGCGCGATCCTGGTCGGCCCGGACCGTCGGGTGCACGGCGAGGCGACGATTCCCGACGACGGCCGGCCCAAGGACAGCGGGTTGGGGCCGGCGCAGCGATGCCGGCTGGCGGTGCGCGTCGATCGCAAGGGCGTCTATGCGCTCAACATCACGGTGTCCCAGGATCGCTATGGCCAGGAGACGGTCTGGGGCTTTCGCACCAACTGCCCGAAATACCTGATCGAGACGGCGCGCGGCCATATGGACGAGCGGCATCAGGAACCGATCGTGCTGGCGAGCCCGAGGCGGCCGGGCGTGGTCTGCTTCCTGCCGCGCCGGGAGGCGTTCGCCATGGAAATCGCCGACCTGCCCAAAGACGCAGGCTTGCCGGAGGTCTTCGATGCCCGCGGCGAACGCGTCGCCCCACTGCGGCGCGACGCGAATGGAACGGCGGCGCACACGTTCGAGGCCAGCATCCCGCGCGACGCCGTGCCGTGGCAGCTGCGCCTGCCGGCGGCGCAGGCGACCATAAATATCGACGGCGTGACCCGCTGGGAGCCCGACGATCTCCAACCCGACATCGCCTGCTGGACGCCGGATCCGAAATCGTGGTTTCCCCTGTTGGAAAATCGCTGGCTGCTCACGCCCTACAGCCGGACGGTTTTCGGCCCACCCGGCGAACAGCAGGAAGTCCGCTTCCAGATCCGCAACGACGCGATGCGGGAGCGCACCCTTCAACTTGCGATCGAGTTTCCCGGCGCCCCCTGGCCCGCCCGCGTGTCGGTGGAGCGGGTAAGACTCGCGGCGAAGGGAACCACGACGGTGTCGGTTTTCGTACCAGCCCCCGGGACCGGCGAAAGCCGGGTTTGCCACGTGCGCGCGACCCCGCTTGACGACCCGGAGTTCTCAACGTACTCGACCCTCACGGTGACCGCCGGCGAGGCGCCGGCGACAAAGCCGATCGCCATGCCGCTCGTGCTGAAACCCTATCAGCACGAGAACGAACAGTTCGGCCATTGGCCGAATTACCCCGCCGAAAACGAAATCTATTTCGACCCCCAGAACCGGCCGTTCGTGCGGACCTCCGGCGGCGTCGCCACTTCGCGCGACGGGCAGTGGCACATGCCACCCACCGAAGTTCGCTTCGGACCAGCCTCCACGAAGGTCGCCTTCGACCGCGACAACGGCGTCTACATCCTCGCCCGGAGCGGCCAGGCCGCGTCGCTGCTGCATTCGACCGACGGCGGGCGGACCTTCACCGCCAGCGTGATTCCGGGCCGTGAGGATCGTCCCCGGTCTTTCGACGTCGAGCAGTTCACCGGGCAAAACCCGCCCGAAGGCCCGCCGCCAATCCTGCGCTACACGCGGACCGCCAAGGACGAAAAGCTCTTCTGGCGGGCGCTCCACGATCTCGAGTTGTTCCTGCCGAAAATAATCAACGGCGTCCTCGTGCCCGGCGAACCGATCCTCATCTCCCAACAGTGCATCGGTCTCGCCGCGCATTCGGGCATCCCCGCGTCGGTCGTTTCCCGCGGCCGCAAAGTCCACGTGACGTGGGGCGAGGCCACCGACCCGAAGGCGAAGATCGCCGGGTTGCCCGCCTTTGTCGTCACGTACGATCGCGCCACCGGAAAACTGGGCCGACCCGCGCTGGTCGGTTACGGCGCGCCGGCGAATGACATTCACAACTCGCCCAGCATCACGATGGACCGCGAAGGTTACCTGCACGTGCTCGGGGGCACGCACGGCCGGCCCTTTCCCTATGCGCGCTCGCTGCAGCCGAACGAGGCCGGGGCGGGATGGACCGAACCGGTGCCCGCCAGCGAGAATTCCAACCAAACCTATATCGGGCTGATGTGCGGTCCCGACGGCACGCTGCACTCCGTGTTTCGCCTGTGGCGATCCGGGATCGATCCGTTTCCGGCGAGTTCCTTTGGCACCCTGGCCTATCAACGCAAACGTCCCGGCTGGCCATGGGAAGCGCCCCGGGTGCTCATCGTGCCTCCGTTTTCCGAATACAGCGTCTATTACCACCGGATGACCATTGACCGGCGGGGCCGGCTCTTCCTGTCGTACGATTACTGGTCCACGTTCTGGTTCTATCGCAACGACCACGCCGGCCGCCGCCGCACCCTCCTGATGTCGCCCGATGGCGGCGAGACGTGGCGACTCGCGGGAACGAAGGATCTGGAGCCGTGACGAGTCAGCCCCGAGCGCAAAACGTGCTTTGCCCCGGAGAGGAAAAAACGGCGGTTTTCGTAGCCCTGCGCGTGAGCGCAGGGACAGTCACAATCCCGCTGCTCACGCAGCGGGCTACAGCGGAGCGGCTTGAAAGGTGGACCGGGCGCTCCGCGCGCGGCCGTTCTGCCATTCGATGGTTCGTTCCACGCCGAAGCCGTGCGTCAACCGCTGACCCCGGGTTCAATTCTTGCGGGCTGGCCTCTTCGCGGCGGGTGGCCGCGGTCCGGGCGATTTCGCCGCGGGCGCTTTCGTCTCGGACGGTTTTGCCGGTGCCGCCGGCTCAACTTTCACGGCTTCGGGCGGGGCGGGCGGGAGTTCCGTCGCCAGTTGCTCGAACGCGATCCGCGCCTCGCTGGGCGGCATCACCCGCAGCACATACGTGACGATTTCGCGCGCGATCTCCGGATCGCCGTGCCGCAGGTTCAGCAGGGCCACCCGCCACAGGAGCGACGGGCGGCGCGAAAAGTGGTTCACCCCCTGGTTGATGACCTTGAGATCTTCCCGGGTCGGCGGCTTTTCGCTGCGCATCCAAATCGCCGCGACAAGTTCGTAAACCTCGGCCATGGGCGGCGGCTGGCGGCACGCCACGAGCAACGGCTCGAGCACGCGGGCGGCCTGGCTCTCCGTGAGTCGCGTTTCGCCCTCCGCACTTCCGGCCGGCAGTCCCGCCAGCCGCAGCCGCGCCAACTCGAGATAGGCGCGGGGCCGCACGACCCCGGCCTTGGCCGCCGCCTCGAGGAATTTCAACGCCCGGTCGTCGTGCTTCGCCCTGCGCTCGTCGAGCCCGAGCGCCGCGAGCAATGCCGGATCCCGCTCGCCCCGGATGTACGGCGCGATGAGCGCCAGGTGCGCCTTTTCGCCGTGACCGCCGAGCCGCAGCGTCTCGCCCAAAATTCGGCCTACCTCGGCCTCGTCGGCCGCCCGGAGTGTGTACGGCGGCGGTTCGGGCAGCGCCTGGCCTTTCTTGGCCGTGAACCGAATGGACTTGTAGTCCGTGAACCCGATGTAACCGCGCAGCTCGAGCAGCATCTTCTTGTAATCCTTCTTGAAGCATTCCTTGAAGATTTCCTCGGTCGGCGGCTCGCTGCCAATCCGCGACAGGAATTGCACGAACGGCTTCTGGTAAATCTGACCCCGGCCGTAGAGGCACATGTGGACAAAGGCGTACGCCTGCGCCGACCAGAACGTGCTGCGGGTCTGCCCGCGGGTTTCGGAAAAAAGCTCGGGAAAGGGCATCAGCGCGCGGCGGACGAGCAAGGTGTTGAAGTCGCCGGTGCGTTCGCCCCCGAAGCCATCGCCGATCTGCGCAAAGTTGATCCATTTTTTCGTGAAATCGATCGAGGAGAAGAGCTGCACCAGGCCCTCCTCGAACCACGCCGGCGGTTTTTGCCCGGCCATCCGGCGGATGAGAAAGCGAAAATACTCGCGGTAAAAGGCCCGGTACGGATCGCTTTCCTGCGTCGTGTTGTCCTCCAGCAGCAACTCGGACTGGGCAAAGTCGACCACGATCGCCCCGCGCTCGGGATCGTCGAAGAACAGGCTGTTGGTACGGTAGCGATCGTCGCCCCGATCCGTGGGCACGAAGCGGTTAAAACCGTCGCCCCGGCCCGCGATGATCAGGCTGGTCGGCACCGACACCCCGCCGCCGCGCAGGCCGGGCATGATCACGTTCACCGCCTCCTGCAGCAGCAGGAAATCCTGCACGAATCGCTTCGTCTCGCGCTCCGAGACGTTCGACAGCACTTCGAAACCCGGAATCGCCGCGTAGCGCCACTTCTCCGGCGGCGGCAGCAACCGGCTGTCCGTCACTTCAAACTTCGGCAGCTCGATGATCGGGCCCACCGGCGGCTCGAGCGCCGTGGCGTCCTGCGCGCGGATGGCTGCAGCAGCGCCGAGGCTCGCCACGACCAGGACGATCGCAGCCCGGACGGACCTTAGCCCAAATCTTTCATGGAGACGCGGCGCCCTCGCCGCGTTGCGCTCGACCACCGCGGCGAGGGCGCCGCGGCTCCAGTATTCAGCGCAGGAACTTCCGCCATCCCGCCGCTCACGCGGCGGGCTACAACTCCGGCCGGGGAAAATCGCGGCTCGCCGGGAGTTCGTAGTTCCGCCTTCAGGCGGAAGATTCGGCGCATTCCGCCTGAAGGCGGAACTACGAACCAGGGGCTGTTGCCTGGCACTCGCGGGCAATCCAAATGGCCGTGTCATTTCGCGGGAGCAGCCGCGGCCGGCGGCGCCGGGGGCAGCGATTTCTTCAATTCCTCGAAGCGCGCCTTGGTCGCAGCGTCCGCCGCCAGCCGGATCCCGTGGTCCGACAGCGAATGCGCGGCCTCGTTCAGACCGGCGTGGCCACAGAGCAAAGCCGCTTGAAACGCGAGCCGCAGCCGGCCGGGGAAAAGCCGCACGCCGTCGACCAAGGGCACCAGATCCTCGCGGGTCGGCGTGGCGGCGCTGCGCATCCAGGTATCAGCCATGAGATCGTAGACCGCCAGGGTGGGCGGCGGTTGCGTGCGCGCGGCGTGGAGAAGTCCCAGGACCCCCGCGACCTGAGCCGGCGAGAACTTGCCCCCGGCCGCGGCCGGCGCGGCCACCGCGTCGGCGTAGCGATAACGGGCGAGTTCGACATAGGCATCCGGTCGCACGACCTTGGCCTGGACCGCCGCCGCCAGAAACTTGCGCGCCCGCTCTTCCTGCCCGTTGGCCTGCTCGTAGAGTCCGAGCGCCGCGAGCAACCCCGGGTCGCGCTCGCCCCGCACGTAAGGCGCGATCAGCTCGTTGCGCGCGGCGGCCTTGCGGCCGGCCAGCAGCATCGCCTCGCCCTTGATCCGCCCCACCTCGGACTGCGTGGCGTCGCGCAATACCAACGGCGGCGGCTTGGGCAGCCCCTCGCCCTTCTTGGCCCGGAATTCCTGCGACTTGTAGCTGGTGAATTCGATGTAGCCGCGCAACTGCAGGAGCATGGCCTTGTAGGTCATCTTGAAGCACTCCTTGAACATCTCTTCGGTGACGGGTCCCTTCGCCGCCCGGTTGAGAAACTGGGCAAACGGCTTCTGCCAGCGTCCGTTGTCGCCGAACAATCCCATGTGCACGAAGGCGTAGGCCTGCTTGGCCCAGCGGTTGTTGCCGAGCGGATTGAGCGCCTCCGGGGCATCGTGCTTGATTGCGAAGAACTTCTCCAGCGGCACGAGCGCCTTGCGGTGCAGCGCCGCGTTGAAGTCGCGATCCTCGGCCGGTGCACCGGCCAGCATCATCGCGTCGGGATCGTCCGCCCCGATCAGGGCGTTCATCTGCGCGGTCATCGCCGCCTGGGTGGAAATCGTGTTCGGATCCTCGAGCTTGCCGAACTCGATCAGCTTCCGGTCTACCCGCATCGCCATGATGATTTGCGCCAGGCCCTCCTCAAACCACGCCGGGAGCCGCGGTTCGCTCATGCTCAGGAGATAATGCACGTATTCGCGGTAGAGCTGCTTGTTGTGGTCGACCGAGATCCGGCCCGAGTCGGTGCCGCTCTCCACCGTGTCGGTCTCGGTGGACAGGACGCTGAGTTCCGAGGCCTGGAGATCGATGATGATGGCGGTCCGGGAGAGCCCCTTGAGGACAAGGCTCGCCCGCGCCATCTCCGGCCCCGCGTCGGTTTTTGCCGGAATGAACGAATCGAACTTTGCCCCGCGGCCGCACAGAATCAGCGCGACGGGCGTCGACACGCGATCGGCCATCGGCCACACGACCCCGAGCGCCTGCTTGAACAGCTCAAAATCGTTGATCAACCGCTGGGTCGCCCGGTTGGACGCGTTGGTGAGGATCTCAAAGCCGGGAATCTGCGCGTAACGCCAGGCCTCCGGCTGCGGCAGCTCGCGCGACTCCGTGACGACGAAGCGCGGCAACTCGATGATGGGATCGGCCGCCTTGTCCTCGGCGGGCAGCGAGTGGCACACCGCCGCCAGACCCATGAGACTAATGGCCAGCCGCGCGCGGCGGAAGTGGCGAAACGAAAACATGACCGCAGAGAGCATGGTTCAAGAGACGTGCCGCAAGCCCCGAAGTTGCCGGAGTTGCAGCGCGGTCCACCATGAACTCCTGTAGCGCGTCACGAAATTCCCGGAGGATTGTTTCATGATAAATGCGGCAGACAGATCGCGCCTTCCACCTTCGCCAAGCCTTCGGCGGACAGGTCGCGTGAGCCGGCTGCAGTGCCTTGGTCGGAGATGCGGCCCAAACCGCCGAACTCAGTCTGGGCTCAAGGCACCGGAGTTGAACCGCAGATTTCGCCGAGAGCGCAGATAAAGGCAGGAGAAGAAGAAAAGGCCGCAGACGGATTGGGGTCTTCACGGTTTGGCATCTGCGTTCATCTGCGACATCTGCGGTTAAATTCCTTGGCGGGTCAGGTGGCACAGCGCCGCCGCGCTCGACCTCTGTGGTCTGTCCTTTGTGCCTCGGTGTCTTTGTGGCTAATTGATTGGGAGAGTGATGGCTTGGTGGATTGGATTCAGTAATACCAGGCAGTCGGATTCACCCGGCACTGCGGCGCCGGGGCCAGATCTCCGGGTTGACCAGGACCGGCGGGTGTTCGCCCCGGAGCATCATCACGACTTGTTGCGCCTCGACGCGCCGCCGCAGTTCCTCCGCCCGGGCCGTGGGCATGGCGGGCTCAGAGCTCGACCGTGCGGCCGGTGGCGCTCGCGTCCATGACCGCACGACTGATCCGCAAGGTCGAGAGCGACTCCGGCGCGCCGACCTGGGGCCGGCGGCATTCGCGGATCGCGCCGGCAAAATCCTCCAGCTCGGCCGTCAGCGCCGTCGTGACGAGGTAGGGCCCGTCGAACTTGATCGGTTGCGGCGGCAACCCGCCCAGGCGGGTGGTCGCAAGATCGGCGACGGGCTGCCAGGTGCAGGCGTCCTGACCCATGCGGTTGAGTTCGAGGGCGCCTTTGCTGCAAAAAAACGTCATGCGGCTCATGCCCACCGACGTGGAGTAGGTCGTGTAATTCGCGATCACGCCACCGTCGAAGTGCAGCGCCACGGTGGCCGTGGCCGGCGGCAGGGAGGGCGCGGGCCGTTGCACGAATCCGGTCACCCGCCGCGCGGGTCCGAAGAGAAACTGCAGCACGTCGAAGTAATGGACCCCCAGTTCGTCGAGCTGCCCGCCGGGCACCGCGGTGTAGCCGGTGCGCCAATCGTCGGCCGCCCGGAAGAGCGCGTGCGGAAAGCCCTGCACGATGACAACGGCCGCCACTTCGCCGAGTTCGCCGGCGGCGAGCATCGCCTTCACTTTCTGGATCCCCCCCGTGTGCCGGCCCTGGTGGCCGACCGCGAGGACGCGTCCGGTTTCCTCGCTCACGCGCAGCATTTCCTCGGCTTGGGCAATGGTGGTGGCGATGGGTTTCTCGACGAAGACATGCTTGCCCGCCCGCAGGCCGGCCAGGGTCTGGGGATGATGCAGAAAATGCGGCGTCGGCAACACAACCGCCTCCACGGCCGGGTCGGCCAGCAGCTCATCGTAGCTGGCGTAGGTGCGTCCGCCGAAGGTGGCGGCGACCTCGGCGGCGTTGGCCGGATTGCGGCTGCAGACACCGGCAAAGGCGAGCCGCGGGGAATCCTTGGCGGCATCGAGCAGTTTCCGGCCCCAGCGGCCGGGAGAAACGATGGCAAACCGTACTGGCGCCGGAGAAGTGGGGTCCGTGTTCATGGCGTAAACAGGTTGGATTCGAAGCAGGAAATCGTGCCGGGCGAGGCTGAAAAAGTGGTGCCGGTTGAGGTCCACTGGGACCGGCACCACCGTAAGCCCAATACCTTTGGTCGTCTGGAGGAGAACGGACCTCCTGGTCCGTTTCATCGCCGGACCGTCGCCGGTGGCCCTAAATTCCTGAACGGACCTGGAGGTCCGTTCTCCGGGCGGCCCAAAGAACTGCGGCGAGTTCCGCCATTGCCCTCGGCGATCTCTGTGTCCTCCTTACTCGTCACCCATGATCCACCCTACCCCGGCCATTTTCGCCGCGTTGCTCATCGGCGTCTTCTCGACGGTTACGGCGAACGAATCATCCGCCTCGCACTGGCCGCAATTTCGCGGCGTGAACAGCGCCGGGGTGGACGCCGCGGCCCGGCCACCGGTGAAGATTGGTCCGACCGCGGGCGTCCTTTGGCAGCTCGAGGTGCCGTGGTCGCCGTCCTCGCCCATTGTGTGGGGCGACCGGATTTTTATCACGACGTTCCACAATGGCGAACTCGAGACCCGCTGCCACGACCGCGCCGACGGCCGCTTGCGGTGGGCGCGCGGGGTCAAGCCGGAGAGCATCGAAGAATTCCACCGCTCCGACGGCAGTCCGGCGGCCTCGACCCCGGCGACGGATGGCCGGCATGTGGTGAGTTACTTTGGCTCCTTCGGGCTCATCTGTTACGACGTGGACGGAAAGGAACTCTGGCGGCGGCCGATGACGATCGCCCAAAGCGGCGGCCGATATGGCTCGGGGACTTCGCCCGCCATTGTGGGAAAACGCGTCCTCCTCAATCGCGATCAGTACCAGTTTTCATCGCTGCTCGCCGTCGATGTCGAAACCGGCGCCAAGATCTGGGAGGCCGCGCGGCCCGAGGCTTCCGGGAGCTTTGGTACACCGATGCTCTGGCAAAACGCCGGGGTGGACGAAGTCGTGCTGGCTGGTTCCGCGCGGCTCAAAGGTTACGACCTGCAGTCGGGCGCCGAGCGCTGGGCAATTGACGGCGTGACCGGGATGGTCTGCACCACGCCGGTGATCGGCGACGGGATGCTGTTCTTTGCAGCCTGGTCGCCGGGCCAGTCGGACGCGCCGCGGCAACCGTGGGAGGAATTTCTCAAGCGCAACGACAAGAACGGCGATGGCGAGGTCGCCTTCGACGAGTTGGCGGTTGCGAACCGCGACTATACGCGCGGCCTCGACCGGAATCGCGACGGCAAGTTCACGAAGGAAGATTGGGATCTGCTGAAAGCGGGCGACGCGCGCGCCGAGAATCTGTTGCTCGCGGTGCGGCCGGGCGGCCGCGGGGACATTTCCGAAACGCATGTGGCGTGGAAGGTCCGCAAGGGACTGCCGTACGTCCCGTCCCCGCTCTTCTATGAGGGTCGCGTTTATCTCGTGCGCAATGGCGGCCAGATGTCCTCATTCGATCCGAAAACGGGGGAGCCATTCTACGTGCAGGAGACGATCGCCGACGCCAAAGGCAATTACTACGCCTCGCCGGTGGCGGCGGACGGGCGCATCTATGTCGCCTCGCTCGCAGGCAAACTCACCGTCGTGAAGGCCGGGGGCGCCAAACCGGAAATCCTGCACCAATCGGATTTCGGCGAACGCATCCTGGCCACGCCGGTCTTGGTCGGCGACAAGCTCTACCTGCGCACCGCCACCCGCCTGTTCGCGTTTGGGACGTAGCCGGATCTCTTCGTCGCGCGGAGCTTCAGCCCGCGCTCGAACAAGTGGGAACATTCGCAGTGCACCCGAAGCTCCGCGCTACCCGGGGCTGAAAAGAGGTCGGGCCGTTGCTTGGTAAACCCGACCGCAAAACGCGTTTTGCTCCCGACGGAGTGAAACGTCGACTTTCGTAGCCCTGCGCGTGAGCGCAGGGAGCGTCTGCACTCCCGCCGTTCACGCGGCGGGCTACACCGCGGACCCCGTTGGCTGGGAAAGGCCCCATACCATCGCCCGGCCGCGTGCATATACTCAGGCGAAGAATGGTGATCATTAATGCCGGCATCGACCCTGATTCCTGGGCTCGTCCGGCTCGTTCCCGGGGCTGCCGCCGCAGTCCCATTTCGTTCGGAAAAGATATATGAAACCAAGATCCAAACTTCTCGCCCTCTTCACCGCTCTCGGCACCTCAGCCGTGGCCCAGTTCGCCGATCCGTTCAACACCATCGATGCGGCCTGGATCACCAATCGTTACGAACCGGCCGGTTTCGAGTCCGTGATCTTCGACGGCGGCAGCCGCTTGCGCCTCACCCTCGACCAGACCGGCAGCACGGCCAACCGGGGTTTAACGTTCGACAGCCCATTCTACAACACGCAGGGCCGCCAGCGCGCCACTGGCATCACGGGCCTTTGGACCCTCAGCGCGCAGGTCTTCGTCGCTTCCGCCCTCAATACCACCACCGGCCGACTCGCCGGCAGCGACCTGTGGGGCCACACCGGCACGACGCCCGGCGGAGGGGACTACATGATTTTCGGTTTCACGAACGCGAGCCCCACGGACGTGCTCAACGCGGCGGCCACCGATCGCTCGTTCCGCTTTCAGGCCTTCGACGGCAACACCGGCAACTGGTTCGATCTCGGAGTGCCTGCCGGCTTCACGTTTGACGCGTGGCACCAGCTCTCCGCCACGTCGACGGGCTCAGCCTTCGAGTTCCGCATCGATGGCGCCCTCGTTCTCACCAACGCCACCGCGGCCGGCTACGACCTGTTGGATGCGATGGTCCAAGGCTACAATTTCAGCGAGGCCGGCAGTTACTCGGTCAATTGGGACAATGTGACGGCAAGCGCGATTCCCGAGCCCGCCGCGAGCGCGCTGATCGCTGCTCTTGGCGGCCTCGGCCTCGTGGTCTGGCGTCGCCGGGGCTTCGCGCGCTGATTGGGCCGGGCGGATACGGTGAGCAGCACGGAGCCTTGGCCCGCGGGGCAACGGCCTGAGCGCGCCGATCCGACGGGGTCTGCCTGTTGAACGAAGCCGCTGCGCGGCGCACGGGTCTGGACATATTGAGGCGGACGGACGATTGTCGGGCA
>JBIJCX010000578.1:0-3695 GCA_044344465.1 Opitutaceae bacterium | reverse complement strand
CCATCTTTTTGCCTCCCTGATCAGGCGTTCATCGGATCATGGCGAAAGCGACAGCATGGGGCGTGGTGTTGGTTCCGGTGCGGCGCGCACCCCTCCGTGCCCTCCGCGAAATCCCTTGATTCTCCTCTCACCATTCCCCTGTCACGGTGCCGACAAAGCGGCACCCTCCGAGGTGAAGCGAATCCCGTGATACCGGAGGGCGGCGCTTCGTCGCCGCCGCGGAAACCCGGAGTGGCTTCAGCGCAGGCCAAAGGTGGACGATAACCAGACCGGGCTGCCGGTTGCACGGTGCGATTCGCGGGCCCGACAAGAACATGTCCCCAGATCCGATTATTGCGCGCGAACTCGTGGCGATCCGCCAGATCATCAGCGATGAGACCTGGCTGGAAGGCGAGCGCCGCGGTTGTCCCGTTTCGGCCGACGACCCGGTGGTGCGCGAGAGCGTCTGCGCAATTATTCTCCGCATCGGGCAACAGCTCCGCGATGCCCTGAGCGTGTCGAGCTCCGCCCCAACATGAGCCGGCCCAGCTGGTTTCGGTCGGGCTGGACGTCGGCCGGCTCGCTGGCGTGGTGCGTGATCGCTCTGAGTTGCGCCACGCCGCCGCCGTCGATCGTGACGCCCCCTCCGCCGCCGGCGGTCGCCCGGCTGCTGGTGGAAAATCTGACCGATTACGAGTGGGACGTGGCCGTCGCCGCGACCGCCGGCACGGAAGTGTGCTCCGCTCGCGTGCCCGCGAGAGGTTCCATCGCGCTGAACCTGGCGGGCGGCGATTACGTGATCGAACAGACCGCCCGGCTGGAGCGTGCAAGGCCGGCCCTCGTCCGCAAGGCGCCCGCCCGCCTGGAGCCGGGGCAAACCTACCGCTGGCGGTTGGCCACGCTGCTCTCCAGTCCGGCCGGGGGCGCTCGTCCGTAGCGGTGCCATGAGTGACACCTCGAACTCGCGCCGTGCCGTCGCCGAAATTCGCCCCGGCGACAATCGGCCGGCGTGGGCCACGATCGGCAGCCGCTCCATCCACCAGTTCTGGCATCTGCTTTCGCCGCACTTCCGGGAGGTGCTGTTGCCGCCGCAGCGGCGGCCCGACAGCGGGGGAGTGTCGTGGGCCTGGCGCGAGGCAGGCGGAAGCAGTCCACTGACCGCGGCGGAACTCGCCGAGGTGCGGCGACGGCTCGACCGCGCGGCGCAGTCGATGGCGGGCCCCGGCGTGCAGTCATCGCGCGCGGAGGCCGCCGGAGATGCCGACCCCGTCCCCGATCCCGGCGCCCAGCTGCAGGCCGGCGTTCGTGCCCTGGTCGCCCAGCTGACGGCCAGTCCGGATCCGGTGCTGGCCGGCTTTGTCTGCCGCACCGGGTCGGGTCCGATGGTGCACAGCTGGGGAGCCGCGACCCCGGCGCGCCCTTATTTTCCGGATACGCTCGAATGCGAGATCGGCGGCGTCGTGATCATGGGCGCGGAAAGCGCCGCGGGACTGGCCATCGTGATCGAAAACCGGCAGGGTGCGATCCTGGCCCGGACGCAGGCGGATGCGGCCGGGGCGTTTCGTTTTCAGAAAATCGGGCCGGGAAACTATCGCATCCGGGTGATCGACCGCGGGGATTTTCCCGCCAGCGGTTTCGCCGTCACCGTGGAACGGGAATCGATCGCCGGGCTCGAATTGCGCCGCGGTGCCGCCGTCGCGACGTTTGCCAGTCCCGCCGCACCCGGATCGCCGCAGCCAGTCATCGCGCCCGCTGATCCAGAACCGGCGTCCATCGTGCCCGCGGCACCCGCGGGCGGGCGCCGCCAGCGGTTCGGCTCGCGGCGAATTGCGGCCGGGATTGCCGCGGTGCTTCTCCTCAGCGCGGCTGGCGGCTGGGTGCTCGCAACCCGTTCGGCAACTGCTGGCGCGCATCCGGGCGGGGCTCCGCGCTCCTGGTGGCAATCCGTCCGGGGGCAATTGGTGGCCTACTTTCAGCGATCGACGCCGGGACACGCCGGGCCGGTTGGCGAGGAGCGCGTTTCGTCCGGACCAGCGACGCCATCGCCGGCTTCCAACGGATCGAATGGTTCGGGACGATCGGAGGCCGCTCGGCCGGCGTCGATTGTGCCGCCAACCGGAAGCGCCGCGGTGCTTGCGCCGTCGGCGGTGTCCCGTTCGCCTGATCTTGGAGTGGCATCATCGCTTTCGAAGTCGGAGTCAGGCGAGGAGCGGATCCCGCCCGCGGCCGCGAAGAGCGTTCACCGCACTCCTGCCGCCGGTCGTGGCGGTTCGCGGGAGGAGGCCGGGAATACCTCGCCATTGGCCGAAGATCCGCGGGGGGCGGGGACGAACGTTGCCGGCGAAACGCGGGAGGCAGGCGCGGCCCCGGACGACGGTGCGGAATCTGTGGCTGACGGATCCGGCCAGGCACCGCGGACGGCAAGGCCGCCGACGCGGAACGCTGCGGCGACCCGGCGTTCCGCTTCCTCCGGGCCGGTCCGATCCGCGACGGCTTCGACGGAGGCCGAGGGCGCGTCGAGCGGGGCGGCGGCGGCTGGGCAGGGCGGAGGTTCGCGGTCCCGCCGCGCTGCCCTGCGGCCGGCGTCCGCGTCGCCCACCTCGCCGTCGTCGGCTGATGCGCGCGTCGATGCGGCGGGCGATGGTGAGCTGTCCCCCAATCCGGCCGCGACCGCGGCCTCGCCCGGAAACGACCGCGCCGCCGAAAACGCTCCGCCCGCCGCGCCCAGCCCGACTTCCGTGGCCGAACGGCCGGCCGACGGGGTGGCCGGGAGCGCGACCACGCCCTCGCCGGACGGCCGGGGCGGGAGCAGATCCGAAACCGATGCGCCGGGGCGGCGCCGGCGGGTGGTCGTATCCGCGTGGGCCCCACGGTTGATTCACGACGCGATTTTGCCGACGCGCCCGATGCCGGTCGGCGCGGATGACGCCGTTGAGACCACGCGGGAGAAACTGCTCCAGGAGCACCAGGCCCGAATGCCGGCGGCGTTTCGGCACCCGGTGACCGCGGGCGGGTTTGTCCTGGAGTTCTTGGCGCCGAAGGCCGTCCCGGGCCAAGCGCCGCAGTGGCGGGATGCCGCGGGTGGTGTGCCTGCCGGGACGAGCGTGCGCGGCCATCGGGCGGAAGTGTCGTGGCCGGGTGCGAATCCGCCCCGCGATCTCGATTTGTCTTTGCGACGGCCGGATGGAGTGGAAATGGCCCGCGTGAGCGTGGATGCCGATGGCGCTCCCTGCGTCAGCGCGATCGAGGAAATTCGGAGCTGGTTTTGGATCGGGGTGGAGGGCGGCGCCACGGAAACGGGGTTGGTCTCACCGCTGGAGCCGAGCGGCCGGTTCGCCTGGCGACTGGCGTCCGGTGGGTTGGTGCCGGACTCGTGGCGGCGCGACGACGGCTGGCGGGGAGGGCGCGGTTACCGGATCGAGCTGCCGATGGGGGAGGGCACGCCGGGCCCGGCAGTAGATGCGCTGGCGCTGGTCGACGACTTAACCGGCTGGGCGTTGGTGGGCGAAATTTCACGACCGTGGGGGGAAGATTAGGGACAGCGAATTTCTGGCCCTCTTTGAACGCAGGGCAGGGAGGCAAAAAGATGTGGGGTAAAAAAATCCAAGCCAGCTGCCTCCATCTTTTTACCCTCCATCTTTTTGCCTCCCTGATCAGCGTTGATCGGATCATGGCGCAAGCGACATCATGGGGCGTGGTATTGGTTCAGGTGCGGC
>JBIJCX010000579.1:0-3695 GCA_044344465.1 Opitutaceae bacterium | reverse complement strand
GTTGCGGAAGCGAACCGTGATCGAGGAGATGATGCGCTTTCTCGATGTGCCGGACGCGGACAAGCTGATTGTCGAATTCTGCGCGCAGATGCGCAAATACAACTGTGTCGTCTGGATGGTCGTCCAGCAGCTCCAGAAGCTTTTGGACACCGGCATCGCGCCCTACGTGATTGGGAATTGCCGGCAGTACATCATCATGAAGCAGCTCGATGCCGGCGACGTGGCGATCCTCGCCAGCCGGCTCCCCGGAAAATTCCCGGAGCCACTGCAGCAGGAAATTCTTGGCTTCCAGACCCCGGAAAATCTCCCGCCGGACGACCGGTATGCGTCGCTCGCCTACTACAATCCCAACCTCGTGCCGCCGCTCGCCGGCACGGCCCGGTTGTATCTGCCAAAAACGGGTTAACCATGCCTGCGAAACCCGCCCCGGTTTTCCACACCCTCACGAGCGACGACTGGCGCCGGGCGATCGCGTCCGCCCGAAGACTGGACAACCCCATCCGTGACGCCATCCAGGCGAAGCTCGAGGACGTGAAACACCTGGGCCGGCCCCGGGGCGGCGACGACACCCCCCCACCCGACTTGCGATCAAGCGGGCACGTCGGATCCGGGCTGCGCGAGCCGCGCGCGGACGAGATGGGCTATTTCGTCGTTTCGGAGCCCAATGGGGTGACTCTCGTTGCCGCCCGCTCGGCGCGGCAGGCCCAGGCGCTCTACTTCGACGCCGTCAAAGACGAACTGGGGGGAGATTCCGGCAACCCGGAACCCTACCTCAGCACGCAGATTCACGCGCGTCCGGCGACGCCGGACGACCTGCGTGATTTTCGGGTGCTTCGGATCGTGCCCGCAAAGGTGCCACTGCGGCCGACCGTGCTGAACGAGCGGATTGACCCGATGCCACACGCCACGGCCGGTCCCCTCCGGCCCGCGGGCCAGACCGCTTTCTCCCCTTGAGCCCCATGACCACCCTCGATCCAGTCCGGGCACACTGCCGAGCCGGAGGCCTTGATTTGCCGCTGAAAAACTTGGGCATGGCGGCAGCCCTTGGCCTGTTGCTCCAGACCCAAGGCTGCGCCACGTCGCGGGGCGGACGCGCGACGGAAGACGTGGCCACGGTCGTCTTTTCCGGTGGCGCGGGCTATGCCGCCAGCGGCGGCCATGCCGGGGCCACGGCCGGCGCGGCCGCAGCCGGACTCACGGTCAAAAAAATCGTGGAAATCAACCGCGACCGGAAAGAGGACCGTCGGGTCCGCGACGCCTACGACCTCGGCCAGTTGCAGGCCACGAAAGCACTGCATCAGGCGATCGAAAACAGCCAAAGAACCGATGTCGCCGACGCCGGCCGGCAGGACCGCCCGCTGCTGCCGCTGACCGTGCCGGAACGCACGATCGACGGCGTCATCGTCAACCCTGGAGTCGAATATGTCCGCCTTCCGCACTAACCGCTTCGCCCTTGCGGCCACGCTCGCGGCGACGGCAGCCCCCGCCTTTGCCCTCTTTGGCGTGGGCGACATTGTTTTCGATCCGACGATCCACGGCTGGAATCTCTATCACGAGAGCAAGGAACTCGTGCACTGGGCGGAAGAAATAAAGAAGTTCGAGGATTTTGTCGCGCAGCAGATCACCACCGCCGAAAAGATCACGGATCTAAGAAATGGGCTCACCTCGCGGATCGGCGATTGGAAGGGGGTCTACGATCGGGCGGTGTCGCTCCGCAACCGGGCCGAAAATCTTCGCGCCCCCGTCGGCGGCAGTTTTTCGACGATCGCGGTGGTCGATTACGGCGCCCCCGCCCTGGTTTACAGCAACCACGGGAACTTCGGCGCGATCCAAACCAAGACCGCTTACGGCACGAAGTTCGATTTCGAGGATGCCCGGTTGAAGCGCTACCACTCGGTCTTCGCGATCAACGACGACATCGAAAAAAGCGCCGGGCAGGCGGACGCGGAAATTCGCGAGGTGCTTGGGGAAATCGCCGGGACGAGCCAGGAAATCGTCGAGGCGGGCGATCAGGAAAAGCTCGCGAAATTACAGGAGAAAAAGTCCACGCTGGTACTCCGGTTGCAGGAACTGCAACGGCAGCTCGATCAGAAGATCAAGCTGCTGACCATTCAGGCCACGCTGAACGAGAACCGCGCCGCCATGGAACGCGACGTGAAGCGCGAACAGGTCAGGCAGACCTTCAAGGAGGCGCGCGAGCGGGACGCTGCGCTGATCAACCCATGAACCGGCCTCCTCCGTTGTCCCGGGTTTTTTCATGCTACTGCCGCGCGCTGCTGGTCGCGATGATCGCAAGCGTCGCCTTACTCATCCTCGCCGGCCAGCGCGACTGGCCGCTTCCCGCGCTCATCCAGGAAATCGTCCGTGAACACCTCGCTCCTCGAATCGCTCCAACGCCTCCAGGTCGGTAATCCCTTCGCCGTCCTCGAGGAACCGTTCCTGCTCATCGCCTTCTTTCTCGGCGTCCTCGGCTTCATGTTCAATGTGCTGGCCGAGAAGGACGATCCCTTGCGGGCGTTCGTGCGCGTGGCCGTCGCTGCCCTCTTCATTGCGGCGATCCCCCTGTGGACCGGGTGGGTCCGAGAGGGGATTTATTTCCTGCCGTACACGCTGCTCGAGTACCACACGAGCCTCGCCGGCATTTATCGCAATATCACGAACGCGGTGAACACCGCCCTCAACCACCAGGCCTTCGAATTCAGCTTGTTCGACGCCCTGGGCAGCGTGCTGATGGACTTCGTGGTCGTGGTAATGATGCGGTTGATCGCAGGTCTGGGGTCCATGGTCGCGATTCCGCTGCTCTTCGTGCAGATCGGGGTCGAAAAGTTTCTGGTCGCGACCTTGCCGATGGCGATCGCGGCGCTCACGATCCCCACGCTGCGCAACCAGGCGCAGGGTTATATCGCCTTTTGGGTGAGTGTCCTCCTCTGGCCGTTCTTCTTTGCCGTCGTCACGATCATCGCCGGGTTTGTTTTTACGGTCAGCGACAACCTCGGGCGAACCTGGCTGGAAACGACGGTCACGGGGGGAATCTTTGCCAACTTCGCCGCGCCGTTTTCGGCGGGGGCCATCTTGATTGGCGGCGTCCTTTCCACCCCGCCCCTGGCGTATTCGCTGTGCGCGCATGGCGGGGCCGCGCTTACCGGCCCGAGCCCCAGCCTGATCACCTTTTTACGCTGATGAGCGTGTATCACTTCATCGACCGGCGGGCATTGGAGACGGGCAAGACCGTGGCGATTTTCGGACTGCTGGGAATCGCGGTTTTCCAGCCGGTGTGGCTGACGATGCTGCACAAGCAGCGGGAGCGCTTCGTGATTCAGAATGGCGCCGGCTCCTATACGGTGGCGCCAGCACTCGCGTTCGACGAGGCGACGGACCTCCACGAGGACTGCGGTTTTCAGGCCGCCCGGGCCGCGTTTTCGCGCCACCCGGAAGGGGCGGATCGCCTGGGCGAGCTGGAACGGTGGTATCTGGACGATCCCAACAGCGGCGGGGGCAAGTCGTCGCTCGGCAAGATCAAGGCGCTGATTGCGGGCGAGGCGGCCGAATTCCGCGCCAAGCAATTTCATCAGAAGATGAATCTGACCGATCCCGTGCAGGTCGTGGTGACGAGCGATCAGGCGGTGAAGGTCACCTTGTCGGGCCAGCTCATAAGGACGGGCGTCTTCCAGGGCCGCGCCCACCTCGAAACCCGG
>JBIJCX010000243.1:0-12772 GCA_044344465.1 Opitutaceae bacterium | reverse complement strand
GTCGTAGGGTGGCCGCCGGCGCGAGCCGGGCCGGGGGGCGCCCCCACGGCCCACCTTCGCCGTGCCATCAAACGACGTTTGCTTTCCGTCGGGAGCAAAACGTGTTTTGCGGTTGGGGCGCTCAAGCCGACGGCCGACCCAGGCGAGATCTAGGGCCGATTCGTGACCCGACGCTATCATTGGGCGTCCACGCCGCGCAGCAGGATACCACGCCAGCCCGACCGGCTGCCGGGATGTAGGAGTCTGCTTGCAGGCGATTCGAGATTCAATGGCTCGTCGCGGCCGGTGTGCAGTTTCAGCGATATATACAACTCACCGCAGCGTTCGTTCGATCCATTCGTAGGCGAGGAACCTGACCGCCGGCGGAAAATCGTGGGTGGATTCGGGGTGCTCGACCCGAATCAGGCCGGGCACGTCGTAGAGCCGGTAAATCTGTGCGGCCGCCGCCACGACGCGGTCGACGCTTTGCCATTTGAAATTGCTGTCGTTCACCGGAGCGTTGGCCAGGAATGCGCGGGGAGCCAGGGCCCCAATCAGTTCGTGGAAATCAAACGGAATGCCGGCGACGGGCGTATCGAGCAGCTTCGGCATGTAGAGCTCCTGCGTCCAGCCCCGGCCAGGCTGCCACGCCTTCCCATTCATGTAGTCGAGATAGGAATCGAAGCCACAACTCGAAACGATGACCTTGAGGCGTTCCTCGAACACCGCTGTATAGATCGCGTTGTGTCCGCCGAGCGAGTGCCCAATGACGCCAAATCCGCCCTGCTTCACGCCGGGAATTGAGGCGAGGAGATCGACGGCGCGGATATTGTCCCAAATCGCCTTCATCGTCCCGCTTTGGTAGCCAAGCGCCTTGAGGTCGGGCCGGTAATGGCCCATGTGCGGGTAGTAGGGCGCGATGATCACGCAGCCCCTTTCCGCGAGTTCCTGGCCATAGTTCCGGTTCGGCAGGCCTTTGGGACCACCCAGGCCGACCACGACTTTGCTGCCGATTTCCCGGTTGGTGCCCATGAGGCAAAGCACTCCGGGCCGGCCTGAGACGTCCGACCCATCCTGCACGGCCTTGGGAATGAGCAGGTACGCCGGCACCCGCGAGCCCGGTTCCGATTGGTAGGTGATCAGGCGGCGCACGTAGGAGCCGCAGTCAACTTCCTCCTCCACGTTTACGTCCAGCGCGACCCGCTTCGCCGGCCCCGGCAGCGGCCCCATCACTTTTTGGGCGCCCGCGAGGATTTCCGCCTTCCGCTTCAGCCAGTCGCCCGTCGAACGAACGGGCATGACCGCGCCCGCGTCGTTGCGGAACTCCAGCAGGTTCTGGCGATCCAGCCGACCGTGCTCTCCGCCGGCGGCGGCGAGGCCGCTGGCGATCATCAATCCGGTCGAGAGCAAGAAGTGCCGTTTCATCATGGGGTCTCCGTCGCAGGGGTTGAGCGCCACCAGAACCGGATCGAGCGGCCTTCGTCAAGGAGGTTAGCCGATCCGGACCGATCAGCCGCCACCGCCTGCGGCTGACGCTGTTTTTGCCGGGCGCGTGCTCGCCGTGGCCGGCCTCCCTTCGTCGCTCGCTCAGAATTCCTTCCAATCGCGGCCGCCGGTCACCCACGCGAGGTTGAAGCGGGCGATGATGCCGCCGCCGCTGCTTTCATACAGGAGATAGATCATGCCTTCGCTTGGCGTGCCCGCGCGCCCGGCCGTCAGCGACGAATAGGCAAAGATCTTTTCGTCAACCAGCCGTTTGACCGGCCAGGTCTTGCCGCCGTTGAAACTGGCCCAGACGGTGCCGTGGGTTCTTCCCGCCGGGGAATCAATATTGCTGAAGAGAAGAATATCCGGTTGGGCGAGCGGAAGCCGCACGAGGCCGCCCATCAAGCCATAATCCCGATTCTGATCGCCATCGGGCAGCTCGGCGCTCACCGACAGATCCTTCCAGGTTTCGCCTCCGTCGTAGCTCCAGGCGATATGCCGACGGCGCGGGTCGAGCCCGTCGTTGGAGAAGTGACGGCGCGAGTTGTAATAAATTCTTCCGTCGGAGAGTTCCTCCAAGGTGGCCTCGCCGGTGCCCACGGCGGGGAAGGGCGCGCTCGTATGCCAGGTCCTGCCCCGGTCATCGCTATAGATGGCATTGGTGTAATGCTTGCTGTAATTCGAAGGGCTGTTGCTGCCGGCAAAGGTTCGGGACGGGCGAATGAGGCGCCCGGCGTGCCGGCCGTGCCGCAGGGTTATGCCCCGTTCGTTCATGTGCATGGCCGGAACCTGCCCATTCTTGTCCGGGTGGATGACCGTATCCTGGAGCACCCAGGTTTTTCCATGATCCTTGCTGCGATACACCTTGGCAATGGGATCGCTGATATAGCGGTCCTCAACGAACACCAGGATGTCTCCCGTCTGCTCATCCACGATGGTGCCACCGCCGTTATGGACGCCGTCGGGATAGCGCGCGACGGTGATTTCCGGACCCCAGTTGTTGCCCCCGTCTTCGCTGCGTCGCACCCGGATGTGGGCGCCGCCCCAGACGGCGATCACCGTTCCGTCGGTCGCCACCACCACATTGGGGAAGCGTTCATTGGAAAAAATCCGCTGACTGGAAAATACTTCCTTCCCAGGCGCGAAAAACGGGTTCGCTTCCCTTCCCGGGCACCAGGAAGAAAGACCCAGGATAAACAAGACGGGCACAATGGTGATGCGGAGTCGGGCGTTATTCATCGGAATGGGGAATTGATTCGTCCGGTTCACAAAGGATCAGTTGCAGGAAACTTTCAATCATGGTGGGTCCGACCGATGGTGCAAGGGAGACGACTGCGTTCCGCCAAGTTGAGCACGGTGGTTTGCCAATCATCGCCGGCAGATGAGACGTGCGTCGCGCTTATGAGCGCTCGGGCGACTTCCGCCACCACCACCCCGAAACCTTTTCGTGCGTTTTTGCGGCTAAACGAGATTGATGGTTGAAAAACCGCCGGCCAGGTCTTTCCGCCGTTGAAACTGGCTCAACGGTGCAGGAGTACCTTCGTCACGAGCAGCGGCGGCAGGCTGCCGATTTGGGCCAGCAGTCGGTCGGCGTCGAACAAGAGCAGTTGGTGCTCGTTCGCAAACGCGCGGGCCTCGGACGAAAATCCCGCGGGCGCCACCCACCAGCCGACATCGACGCCCTCCGCCGTCATTGTGCCGAAGAGTTCCCGCACGCGTTTCGCCGGCACGACTCCTGAGCTGCCCGCCGCGCATACGACCAGCACCCGGGGGTGGCTTTCGCCAGGCCGGTTAAGGGCGAGGTCGGCATCGCTTCCTGTCCGGTCGTCCACGACGTAGCCATCGGTCTCCGCCAGGCCCGCCACGACTGCCTGCACCCTCTCCTTCGGCCAAGCCGCGATCTCGGCCAGCGTCGGCAGACCGCTGGCGGCATTGGAAATTCGATCCGCCATCGACGAGGCCGCTGCCGCCGACGGCAACGCCCTCTTCCGCCAGACCAGCCACAACAGGAACGCCGCCACGACCGCACCGGCACTCACCGCGATCATGATGAGCCCGCGCGCCGAATACAGTGAGGCGGTAAGGGCGGACGACATGAACGACTGCGCGGCCGGTCGCGCACCGGTCGTTGCCGCCACCGGGGCGCCCGCTGGCCGGGGACCTGCCTTCACCGGCGCGGCCGGCGGCGGATCCGGTGGTGGCGGACGGGCCGCAAGGGCGTCGCGCGCTTCGCGCACCGCCGCAATGACCCGGTTCCGGTAAGAATTTCCCGCTTGCTGCTTTGTGAGATCGATCCGGGCCAGGAGGGTGCCGGCCGGCGACAACACGAGCAGGGTCGGATAGACGGTCACCTCGTAGCGGGCGCGCAGTTGCGCATTCTGCTCGCGCAATTCCGCGGGCAGCGGGGTGCGTGAGGCGAAGTCGAGCCGCAGAAAAATATAATCGCCGGTGAAGGCGTTGACGAAGTCGGGGTGGAATTCGACCTCATCATGAAACTGCTTGCTGGCGGGCGACCAGTCCGAGCCGGTGAACAATGCGAGAATGCGACCCTGCCGCTTCGTCGCTTCGCGGGCCGCTTCGTCAAATCGCGTCACCCAGAAGTCGACGGGCAGCTCCGGCTTTTTCACCGTGGTCGGCGTGGCCGCGCCTGGCCGCGGCCGCGGCGCGGGCCAGGGAACGTTCATCTGAAAGTCGACCTTCTCGACCCGACCGTTTTCCAGCGTCACCAACCCCTGTGAATACGTGAGGATCTCCTTCGTGCCCGACTGGGACTGGCCGTTCGGCCAGCCAAAGGCGTCGATGACTTCCTCCTTGGTCGCGCCCGGTCCGACGGTGGGTCGCGGATCGGCCGCACCGAGCAGCGCGGCCAACCCCGCCAGGGCCGCGATCCACGCGACGGCGGAAATCCAGCGTCGCGCCCACCGGGAAGGAAGTGAAATTCGATCGGCCACGGGAATTTCAATCGGCGTTTCGGCCCGGCTTGGCAACGCCAAGGTGGCGGAGGGTAGATTATTTCCGTGTGTTCGCCGCCCGCCGCGCCTATCTCAGCCCGCTCATGCCCGCCGCTGCGTCCACGCTCGACACCCTGCTGAAGCGTACCTTCGGTTACGCGACCTTTCGTCCGCTCCAGCGCGAGATCTGCGAGGCCTCGCTGGCCGGTCGTGACGTCTTCGCGCTGCTGCCGACGGGCGGTGGCAAGTCGCTGTGCTTTCAACTCCCGGCGCTCGCGCGACCCGGGCTCACGGTGGTCGTCTCGCCGCTCATTGCGTTGATGAAGGATCAGGTGGACGCGATGCAGGCCAGCGGCGTCGCGGCGACGTTTCTCAACTCCACCCTCGATGCCGATGAGTCGCGCGCCCGGCTGCGCGGGCTCCACCGCGGCGAGTTCAAGCTGCTCTACGCCGCGCCCGAGCGCCTGATGCTCGAGGGCTGGGACGAGAACCTGAAGAAATGGAACGTGTGTTGCCTCGCGATCGACGAGGCGCACTGCGTTTCCGAGTGGGGCCACGACTTTCGGCCGGAATACCGCCAGCTCGCGAAACTGCGCGCGGCGTTGCCCGGGGTGCCGTTGATGGCGCTGACCGCCACCGCGACCAGCCGCGTCCGCGCCGACATCGTCACGCACCTCAAGCTGCGCACCCCGGACGTGTTCGTCGCGAGCTTCAACCGCCCGAACCTGACCTACCGCGTCATCCCGAAAGATCAGCCCTCGAAGCAAATCATCGATTTCGTGCGCAAGCGGGAGCAGGAAAGCGGCATCGTTTATTGCGCGAGCCGGGCGGCCACCGAACGGGTCGCCGAAGCGCTGGCGGGCCGGGGATTCCCCGCTCGCGCCTACCACGCCGGGCTCACGGGCGACGAGCGGGCGCGCACCCAGGAGGCGTTTCTGCGCGACGACACGCGCATCATCTGCGCCACGATCGCCTTCGGGATGGGCATCAACAAGCCCAACGTCCGCTGGATCATCCACCATGATCTGCCCAAGAACATCGAGGGCTACTACCAGGAGACGGGACGCGCCGGCCGCGATGGCCTGCCCGGCGACTGCCTGCTGCTTTTCAGCGCCGGCGATGTCGCGAAGCAGACGCACTTCCTCGACGAGATCACCGACGAGCATGAGCAAAAGGTCGCGCGGGCGCAGCTCCGCCAGATGGTCCATTACGCCGAGAATGCCGCCTGCCGCCGCGCCGAGTTGCTCGAATATTTTGGCGAAAAGTTCCCGCTCGATAACTGTGGCGCCTGCGACAACTGCCTCGAACCGCGGGAAACCTACGACGGCACGGTGGTGGCCCAGAAATTCCTCTCGTGTATTTATCGCATTGTCCAAAACAGCCGTTTCAGCGTCGGCTTGAACCACGTCGTCGAGGTGCTGACGGGAGCGGACACCGACAAGATCCGCCGCTGGGGGCACGACCGGCTCACGACCTACGGCATCGGCGCCGAGCTCTCCCGATCGCAGTGGGCGGCGGTGGGTCGCGAGCTGATGCGGCTCGGGTGCGTCGCGGTGGCCGAGGGCGAATTCGCCACGCTGGAGCTCACGCCCGAAGGGCTGGCCCTGCTCAAGGCGCGCTCGCCGATCACGCTGACCAAGCCCATGGCCATCCCGAAGGCAAAACGCGTCGCGGTCCGCCGCGAAGGGGACATCGCGTGCGACGAGATCCTGTTCGCGCGGCTCCGCGCCTTGCGCAAGGAGCTGGCCGACGAGCGCCGGGTGCCGGCCTATATTGTGTTTGGCGACACGACGCTGCGGGCGATGGCGCGGTATTATCCGGAGACGATCGGGCAGATGGAAGGCATCCCGGGCATGGGCGAAAAGAAGCGGGCGGAGTTCGGCGAGATCTTCGCCGCGGAGATCGCGGACTACCTTCGGACGAGTTCGCGCATGGCGTTTGAGTGAGGCGGGTGCAAGCGCCGGCGTGCACCGGGAGCGGTCGCCCATTTACGACTGGCCGTCGGAAACGGGCGTCCGTGCGCTTGCACCAAAGTCAGGTGCAAGATGGGCGACCCCATTGGTTGGTTCTGCTTCGGCTTGCTTGGCTGTAGGAGCGGCTTTATGCCGCGACGGATTGGTAAAATCGCGGCATAAAGCCGCTCCTACAGTTTTCGGCAAATGCCCCGGAGCGTGCTCCGGGGATCTAAATCGCCAATCAGTCGGCGGAAGGATCGGCAAAAAATGATGTCACTGGCCCGATATTGTTATTTAACTCACTGGCATTTGGCATATAACTCTTAGTATGGATCGGCAATAAGACCGGCAATAATGCTCACAAAGACGGCCATTGAACCTGTCATCCCAGCCCAGAGGCTTCAGCCTCTGGAGGACTTGGCGTGCACCGTCGTCGAGACGGCTGCGCGCCTTTCGGCCAAATTGCGGGAGCCACTGCGAGCGCAGGTCGCCGAACTGACCCGCTGGATGCACTGCTATTATTCGAACCTGATCGAAGGCCAGCAGACCCGCGTCCGCGACATCGAGGCCGCGCTCAAGCAGGACTTCGCGGCCGAGCCGGAGAAACGGAATCTGCAACAGCTTTCGCTGACGCACTTGGAGGTGCAGCGATGGGCGGCCGCTCAGACAGTTTCGCCGCATTCGGCCGATTTCATCCGTGAACTGCACCGGCGGTTCTACGCGCAGCTGCCCGCAGCGATGCGCGTCGCGACGACGGCCAAGGGTGAAAAAACGCCGCTCATTCCCGGCGAACTGCGTGACCGCGATGTCGAAGTCGGCTCGCATGTCGGGCCGCCGCACGAACTCGTGCCCGATCTGCTCGGTCATTTCCAGTGGCGCTACGAATCCGCGGATTTTTCCCGGATTCAACGCGTCATCTCCGTCGGTGCGAGCCATCACCGCCTTGCCTGGATTCACCCCTTCCGCGACGGCAACGGCCGGGTCGGGCGCCTTTTTTCCGATGCCGTCATTCGCCAGCTCGGAATCGACGGCGGTGGCCTTTGGTCGCTATCCCGCGGCTTTGCGCGCCATCGGACCGAATATTACGAGCGGTTGGCCAACGCGGACCAGGAACGGAACCGTTCGGGTGCGGGCGACGGCCGAGGACATCTCAGCGAGCGCGCGCTTTGGGATTTCTGCCATTTCACGTTGCGAGTGATGGTGGACCAAATCGCCTTCATGGAACATTTGCTTGAGCGCGACGGCTTGGAGCGCCGCATCGAGCACTACGTCCGCGTCGTCGACGCAAAAGTCGCGCCTGACGGAGAGCGCGTTTTTCTCCTCCTCCGCGAGGCGCTGCTCCGCGGTGAATTTCCTCGCGGTGAAGCCGCACGCATCATCGGTGCGAGCGACCGCACCGGGCGCTCCGTGCTGGCCGTGGCGGTCGAGGCAGGACTCCTGGTGTCCAATTCCCCCAAGGCGCCCGTACGGCTGGGATTGCCGGCCAAAGTGCACGAGACCTACTTCCCCCTGCTGTTCCCCACCAATCAGGCCACCGGCAACTTTGGCTGATCGGCCATTCCGCGTTTGCGGGGGACCGAACCACGGGGTCAACCCGCTGATCGCTGCTGTCCGCGCGTCAAAGGGGTGCGGACGGAGGACGGAGCACACCGGTGGAGGGTCGCTCCTTGCGCAAACGATTCGAGCGCTCGAAGATCGTGGCACGACACCTGATGGACGCCCACGGTTCGTTGACATCAAGACTCAAGACCCCGTCAGGCCCCTCGCGATCAGCGGGTTGACCCCGTGGATTGCCACCCGGATAACTCCAACGGCCTCCTCCGACTGAAACCAAGATGAAATCACACTGCGCGCGACTTCTAGCGGTCATGCTTTCCTCGATACCGGCGCCCGGCCAGGCGCAGGCCCCGGGCGACCTCGACGCCCGGCTCGCCCGCCAGCCGCGGCCCTGGGTGAAGCCGATTCACCGCCTCACGTTCGACGAGTACGAGGGCACGCTCCAGTATTGGGCCCGGCAGCATCCGGGGACCGTCACGCTGCAAAAGCGCGGCGCCGCCCATGACGGCAAGCCGGTTTACCTCGTGAGAATCACCGCGGCGGCGGTGGCGGATGCGGACAAGCAGGTGGCCCTCGTCACCGCCCTGCACGGCGGCCCGGAACGCTCCGGCGGCACGACGGCGCTGCGGCTCGTGGAGTGGCTGCTCGGCGACTCGCCCCTCGCCATCGAAACCCGCCGGAAGCAGATCGTGCTCGTGATGCCGATCCCGAATCCGCACGCGTTCTTCGTCTCCGATCGCTGGGGCAACCAGGAGGGAATCGATCTCTACGATCCCCCGGCCAAGTGGTGGAACCTCAAGGAACCGAAAAACATCACCCTGGCGGAGCCGGCAAAGACCCCCGAACTCGCCGCCGTTCTGTCCGTGGTAGATGAATACAAGCCCGAGAAACACCTCGATCTCCACGGCACCGGCCTCCAGGCCTTCCTGCCCGCCGAACTGCCCGACCGCACGATGTACGAGGGTGTGACCATGTTTGAAGTCTCGGCCTGCTCGTACTCCAACTGCGCCCTGCGCCCGTGGGATCCCCGCGTCACCGAGGCGATGGTCCGCGCCGGGCAGGCGGCCGGCTACGGCTCGGATCGGGCGGAGGCGGATGCACAGCGCACCCACTGGATCCCCGATCTGGAAAAATTTCCCGACCGACTCTGGATTCCCGCCCGGGGGGCGCGCTTTCGCTCTCCGTTCTATGGCTACTTGAAGTACCACACCATGATCTCCACCACGGAGATCGGGTGGGAAGACAGCGGCGTGGCGCGGGTCTCCGGCATCCTGGCGCTGGGCAATGCGCCCTGGGTGGACGAGCTTGTTCCGGGCTATCCGGTCAACCGGGTGAAGGCGCGGGCGGGGCGCTTCATCACCGCCTACGGCCGCACCGCCGCGGAGCGCCGCCAGAGCCGCGTGGAGCTGTGGCAGGCGCAGGGAGGCTTCTCCGACGGTGTCCTTTACCCGGAGCACGAGGGGCGCTCCACTTATCTGTGTGTCGTAACCGAGGCCGGCCGCCGGACCCTGGATCAGAATCCGGCCCGGTTCGTCGCCAACTTGAAATCGCTTCCCGGGATCAACGCCGGGGCGATCGGGAAATTCACCGCAGCCGGGCCGGAGATAAAGTGGACGTCGGATCCCAAGCGCGCGTTGCCGGGCGCGCGCCTCCAGCACGGCATCGGGTTTCGCCTGCGGATTCCATACCGCTCGCCCGAGTTGCTCGATGTGGCGGTGAACGGCCATACCCTGGCGGAAAGCGCCACGGACGGCTATCAGGCCTGGCTGGCCGACGGCTACACCCAGGTGCAGATCAACGTCCCGCCGGAGAAATCGCGGGACGCCGACCTCTTTGTGGTGACGTGCGCGTACGACGGCCGGGAACGGCGGAACTACGGCTTCACCCCGCCCGCCGCCGTGCTGGAAAAACTGCGCCAGCCATAGCGCCACCCCAAAACTCCGGGCACTGCCATCTCATCCATGAAAACCCTCACCCGCCGCGCCCTGCTCGTAGGCGGCGCGCCCGCCCTGGCCGCGCGGCGACATACTTTCGCGTGGTTTGACCGCTGGCTCGGGCGCACACTGACATGAAAGGTACCCGGTTGCGAAATCATGCTGGAGGCGGGAAGGGAGACAGACGAAAATCCGGACGCAGGTTCGTCCGATGGCGAACACCGCCTCACCGACCAACCCAAGGGTCGGCTACCGGGTATTTCAAGCCGTCGGAATTTTCGCGCCCCTCATGCACCTTTTTATGAAAGCCCACTTCCCCGTTCGCCTCGTGGCGGCCTTGCTCATCTGTTCCTGGCAGCCGCTCTCCCACGCCGCCGAGGCGTATTTCGACGAAACGAAGGTCACCACCCTCTTCGCCTTCGACAATGTCTCGATTCCGTTCACCCGCAGCCTCCAGTTGGAAATGCGTCGGCCGGAGAAATACGCCGGCAATCCAGTCGTGGCACGAGGCCCGCGGAGCGAACCCGACCACTGGGGCGTGCAGTTCTATGGGTCCGTCATCCGCGAAGACGGAAAGTTTCGGATGTGGTATGCGGCGCTCGACGGGAGGCGCGGTGAGCAGGCGGAGCAGAATCCGTCATTCTGGCGGCTCGCGTACGCGGAAAGCACGGACGGTGTTCATTGGGTGAAGCCGAAGCTCGGCCTGGTCGAATACAACGGCAGTCGCGACAACAACCTCTGTCTCCTCGAGCCGGTGATGGGCCCGATCAACGTGAAGGTGCTTTACGAGCCCGACGATCCGGATGCCTCGCGGCGCTACAAGATGATCGGCCATATCTACTGGATGAAGGGCAAGACGCGACACGGCACCCTCGTGCCGTTTGCGAGCCCCGATGGCCTGCGCTGGAGGTCGCTCATCCCGGCCACGCCGGTCAACGCGGAGATCCCGGCCCGGCAACTGGCGCTCCCACCCATGCACTTCGAGCCCGCCGGCGGGCTCTTCAAGTGGGATGGCATGTATTACTCGTCGGGCCAGAGCCCTTATCACGGCACGCAGCCGACGCACGCGCGCGTGGTGCGGCAGCACCGGTCGCACGATTTCGTCACCTGGTCGCCGACCGCGAACGTCGCGTGGGCGCGGCCCGACCAGCAGCGGATGACACCCAAAAGAGGCGGCAACGACAGCCGGCAGACGCACGAGGGCGTCAGCGTCTGGAACCGCGGCAACGTGCTCATCGGCCTGGCCGGCCTGTGGAACGGCGCGCCGCAATGGCCCGGCGTGACCATTGATCTCGGCTTTGTGCTCAGCAACGACGCGATCCTCTTCCGCGAAGCCGTGCAGGATCTGGCCTACCTTCCGATCGGCCCCGACGGGGCCTGGGACCAGGGCGGCCTGATGCAGGGTCAGGGCTTCGAAAACGTGGGCGACAAGACCTACCTTTATTACGGCGCCGCCGACCCGCGCTCCTGGACGGCCGGCGACAAGCCGATTCCCGCGCGCGGCGGCGTCGGCCTCGCGATGCTCCCGCGCGACCGCTTCGGCGATCTGCGCGTGCGGGACTATGGCGAGGGCGCGAGCGAGTTCATCACGTCGCCGATCGCGTCGAAGAACGGGCAGCGCTTCTTCCTCAATGCCGACGGGCTCGGTGCGAACGCAGCCTTGAAAATCGAGCTGCTGACGCACGACGAGCGGCCCCTGCCCGGGTTCTCGGGCGCGGACGCGGCGAGCGTGCGGACGAGCGGTTTCCAGGTGCCAGTCGCGTGGAAGGGGCAGCCGGCTGTACGCGGCCTGCCGGAACGGTTCAAGATCAAGGTGACCTTCGAAGGCGCACAGCAAGGGTTGATCCGGTTTCACGCGCTGTATCTGCAGAAGTAGCACGGGCGCAGCATTTCCTTCCCCCAACGTTGCCATGGGGTGAATGGTGAAAGGGTTTGCCGGAAGGTACGGGTGTCGCCGCCTGAACATCGAAAGCGATGCAGTGCGGTGCGGAGCGATGGCAGCCGTAGCGAGGCCGGTCTCGCTTGCCTGGCCGGCGGGTCGTGGAAACACCGAATCTCAGCGTTCCAAAACGCCCCCTCGTTCGCGATAACCGTACACATTGCGGCCGAAGAGCGCGGCAATGGCCATGGTTTGGGTTGCTACGGTAGACATATTGGCCGCAAGGACTCCCGCCAGCATCAGCCCAAGTAACCCGGGACCGAGCAGTTGCCGCGACATCGTGCCCCAGACCATATCCGGGTCGGAGAGTGCGTTCAGGCCGGAAAAGAGGGCGATGGCAATCAGGCCGGCGAACGTCCAGAGAATCATCATCAGGCGCTTGGTGAAAGTCCCGGCGACAGCCCCGAAGCGTGCAGCAAATTCATCGCGCGCAGATCCGCTGATCCCCGTGTTTCCGACAATCCCGTTAACCTGTAGAAACGCGGCAAGCCCCATGGCGACGATACCCCAACTGGTAATCTCCGTGGTTCCGGCGGTGCCAAACAGGTTGAACATCGCCTCGGGTACACGGGCGCGAAGTTGCCCCCAGCCGCCAATCGCTGCGAAACCGGTCGGTACCAGGATCACTGAGAAGCCAAAGATGAGAACACCTTGAAACGCTTCATTGAGTGCGGTGGCGGCCATGCCGCCCATTATGATGTAGAGGGCGACAGCCGTTGTGTAGACGATATAGAAGCTCCACGGTTCCAGAGCCGTTACATAGCTGACCAGTTCCCCTCTGGATTCCAATTCACGCAAAGCTGCCAATCTGGCTGTGGCGGACGGTGACAACCGCGACCACCGGACTACGACGAGCACAACGTCACCTTGCGGTGGACCTGCTGCGATCTGCTCTGGCGCCCCGCCGGCCGACTCGTCCGCTTCGGCGCGGTCGTTCATCCCCACCGCGGCCAAATTCTGCTCCTATCCACC
>JBIJCX010000242.1:0-12802 GCA_044344465.1 Opitutaceae bacterium | reverse complement strand
TGTCTTCTTCCGTCGCGATCGGCGATACTGAAGGCATGCAAATGAAGGCTCAATTTTGCCGAGGAGACGAAGCGCTGTCTCGCCAATGGCGCAGCGCAGAGGCGTTGGCCGATCGAAGGAAGAATCCGTGGTTAATCCGACACCAGCAGCACGAGGCCGATCACCGGCTGATTCTCTTCGGATTTGAATTTCCGAAATGACCATGACGACTGGTGCAACCCATGGCATTTCGTCGGACCAGTACTCGCCATTGGATCCACGGCAGTTCGACCGTCTGAGCGAAGAAGAGGTCATCCGCCGGATTGGCGCGCTGCTCGCGAAAGCGCTGCTGCGCAGCCGTCACTTGAGCGTGGCCCTGGCATCATCAGGACAACCGGCCAACGCACCAGCGCCGCCGGTCAATCCGTTGGCACTGCTGCGCGATGATACGGAACGGCAGATCGTAAGTTTCCTGCAGTGCGCCGGGCCCACGAGTCCGTTGCTGATCGGCCGGACGCTGGACATCCCGCAAAGGGTGATAACCCGCCGCCTGACGCGACTGCGGGCGAATGGCGTCTGTGAGGTCGAGGGAAAGACCCGCGCAGTGCGTTACCGGGTGCGGGACGATTTCAGCGGAAATTAGGCAACCGGCATCGCTTGATTTCGGGCGGCCATCAAAGTGTGGCGAACCGCCGCCGTTGCTCTTCACCCGGCAGGTCCGCGAGGGCCTTCATGCGGTTGAGGCTGTAGCGACGGACCTCCGCAGCCGTGGTCAATTCCAAGAGCTTCGTTTGGATCTGATCATCGAGATCGAGCAGCTTGATGTAATGGGTGACCGACCCAGGTGCGATGCCTTCCTCTTTGGCGAGCGTCACACGGTTGAGCCCGCGCTCGGTCTCCAGTCGGCGCTGCCAGGCGCGGGCGCGGTGGATCGGGTGCAACACCGGCTCTTGTGCCGGCGTCGCGGCCGGTTGGCGCCGCGTCACGCCCAGGTCGCAGCGGAACGGCGCCAGGAGGGTCACGGGCTTCGCCGACGTGCAGAAGGGCGCCAGCGCCACTTTCAGGTTCATCGTGAGCGGGCGGGTCGTTGCCGCAGCGACGGTGCCGCGCTCCTCGATGACGAGCTTTTCCGCCATACCTTCGATCAAGCGTTCGACGCGGAACTTGAGGCGCAGTTCGAGGAGTCGGGAACCCGGCGCCAATCCAGGCTGCAAGGCCGACGGGCGGACTTCGACGCGCTGCAGGAACAACATGATCAATTCCCGCTGTTCGGTCGGAGAAAGTGTGGCGAGCAAGTCGCCGAGCTTCACAAGCGAATCTCGCACCCGCTCCGCATTGAGGTCGCCCTGGTCGCAGAGAGACAACTCGTGCTGAATCTGTTCCCGCTCAACCAGCAGGGGCTGTTTTTCCGCATGGCGGGAATCGGCTTCTTCGCGAAGCGCATCGGTGAGCGAGGGAATCTGCCCCAGGGCAATCGCCTTCGCGCAATTGCGCAACTGGGCCTCAATCGCTTCGAGGCGCTGGTCGAGTTCGGTCAACCGGGCTCGCATGGGAGTGCGGTCGGTCTGGCGCCGTTCGCGCGCCTCTGCGACTGTGGCGGCAACGATGTCCGGGTGTTGACTGCAGGCACCCAGGAATCCGACGACGGCGGTTTCCAACGCCGAGGCGGAGACGTGCCGCACGGGACAATTGGCGTCGGAGCGCTCCTTGTGCGCGTACCCGCAGGTGTAATACCGGTAGGGCTTGCCGTCCGGATCGAGTTTTCCGGAGGCATTGGGAATCATTGCCCTCCCGCAGTTGCCGCAAAACACGACCCCCTTGAGCAGGTGAAAGTGTTTGTCCCGTTCCTGAAATCGCCGGGGCGCGGGAGCAGAACGGCGAATGGCCGCGTTGGCGCGTTCCCAGAGCGAGTCGTCGACCAGGGCGGCATGCCGTCCCGTAAACTCCTTGCCGTTCATCCGCACCCGGCCGGCGTACAGCGGTCGCAGGATCAGCCGACGGATGATGTCGGACCGAAACCGCTTGCCGCCGATGTTCGTCCGTGCGCCATCGCGCTTCTTGAAGATGCGGGCGCGGGTGCGCAGGCCCTCCTCGTTGAGCGTGTTCGCGATTTCGGTCAACGGGGTGAGTTTCGCGGCCATCTCGAAAATCCGGCGTAAGGTGACTGCTTCCGTCGGATGGGGGCTCAGGCCTTGTTGCTCTTCGTCGTAGACATAGCCGAAGGGTACCTGGCCGCCGGTCCAAAATCCGCGCTTGGCCTGCTCGTTGAGTTTGATGCGGATCTTCTCGGCGGTGTTGAGCCGCTCGTATTCCGCGACGCTCATGAGCAGGTTGTTTTTCAGACGTCCCGAGGGAGTTTCGTCAGAGAGATCCTCGGTCGGACTCACGAGGCGGCAGCCGTGCTTTTGCAGGAACGCCCGGAACGGTCCCCATTCGTCGGTGCTGCGGAGCACGCGCTCGAGTTTGAAGATGAGGACGATTTTGACTTCGCCGGCCTCGATCTGGCGCATGAGCGCGCGGATGCCCGGGCGGTTCATCGAACTGCCGGAGTACGCCGGGTCGGAGAAGCAGGCGACTTCGAACCAGCCGTCGCTGGCGTGTTTCGCGATGAAATCGCGACAGACGGCTGACTGGCTCTCGCAGGAGTCGAAGCGACCTCCAACCTGGTTGGCGGTGGAGACGCGGGTGTAGATGGCAACGGGCACCGTGCAGGCACGGCTCCGCAAAGAATCCGATTGGATCGCAGGCATAAGAAACCTCGGTTGATGGTGACCGGGGGAGTCCTGCAATTGGCCTCTACCCCGAGGAAACTCTGACTGCCGAGGAGTATCGCAGATTTCGCGAAAACCTCACGCCCGAAGTTTTAACGATCACCTGAAACCCGGCGTGATTTTGGTTGCACGAACGCTTCCGCGGAAGGGCAAAACAAGAACTTATTTCCCCAACGAAAAAATCGCACTTTCGCTCGCGGCCCTGCCGCAGCAACTTGTGCGATTTTAACGATCCCGATTTCGGTTCGGATTAAAAGTAAACTGGCGGAGAGGGAGGGATTCGAATCGCCTCGGACCCAACAACCGAAAAGCCTGATGACAAGGGCCCTTAGGTTGATTGTGAGCAGTTTAGAACAGGCAGGAAGATGCAGTCGGATGCAGCGAGAACAAGCGAAAAACACGCAGCTGGCAAATCCTTGGCAAATCTCTCGGCGCTGGTTTCCACAGGTATCACCATCGTGGATTCAAAGACGCACCTGTCATCGTCGCCATCCCTCGGCCGGATTCCATCGGATCGCGTTTCGATTCGCGCGCACGATGGGACCAGGAAATTGTCGAAGTAAGACGACGACCTCTGCGAAATTGAGCGGCGGTCCGGTCAATCCATTGCGTCGGAGAAACGCACCCCACTGGGTCTGCTTCGTTGCGTCTTGGGCAAAGTCGTCCGTCAGCGGATAGGGCGGCTGGTCACCCAGCGCAGTCTGCCTGCGCGCGAAGGTCGCGTGAATCGCCGTTTGCAGGGTGGCGCCGTCAAAGTCGAAGCGCCGCGAGAGGAACCATACATCGAAGAAGTCCTTCATCCGGCTGTTCGTGATATCTCGCCGGCATCGGTGATCACTTCGACAAGCAGCAGTTCCAGGCCGCGCCACCGGTTCTGCATCATTGACCGACTGTAAGAGTTGGGTAGGCATCGCAGCGTGCCCAAGGCGCGCAAGAAAACTGCAGCCAAATCGCTCGATGCAAGAGAGGCCTTGCGCGTGGCCGTCTGCATTGACACCCGCGACGGCCCGGGGCGCGATCGCCTGGCGGGAGTCTACAAATTCGCAACGCTCCAGAAATGGCAGCTTTCGCTGATCCGGCAGGACGACGACCTGCATTTGCGCCTCCTGCGCGGCACTCGTTTCGACGGCGCCATCACGTTCGATCGCCGCGCGGCTCTTCAACAACTGCTGCACGCTCAAGGGGCCGTCTGCATCGAAGCGTCTGCGACCCCTCTGCCGCTAGCCCGCGGCGCGGTTTTCGTCGACGACGATCGAATCGGCCGCATGGCCCACGATCACCTGGCGGAGGCTGGATTCGAACACTTTGCCTACTGCGGAGTGCGCGACGCCTTTGTCTCTGGACTTCGGGCCGAGCGCTTCGCGGAACACGCCCGGAGAAGCCAGAGCGAGGCCGACGTCTTTCAGGATGACTACGGCGACGGTCAGGCGGCCCTCGGAGGGCTGGTGGCGTGGATCAAACGATTACCCAAACCCGTCGGCATTCTTGCGTTCGACGACAAGATGGCGATGCGCGTCATGGCCGCCTGTCATCAGGCGAAACTCGCCATACCGGCCGAGGTTGGCGTGCTCGGTATCGGTAACGACGAACTTCTCTGCGAACTCACCGAGCCTGCACTCTCGAGCGTGGCGGTACCCACTCACGAAGTCGGTCGACATGCCGCCGAGATGCTGGCGGAATTTCTGGCCGGCCACCCGCCCAGGCAATCTCGGGTCGCGCTTCCGCCCATGGACATGGTCGCCCGCGCCTCGACCGATCGCGTTCGGGGATCGGATGAGGTGGTGGACCGCGCAATCGAGTTTCTGCGGGGCCATGCGCACACCCCGATCGGAACCGCGCAGGTCGCCGCTGCGTTGGGGATCGCGCGGCGCACACTCGAGCGCCGCTTTCAAGACGACACCGGCAAGACGCTCCACGCGTTTCTCACTGAATATCGGCTGCGCCGCGCCAAACGCACCCTGCGGCAGTTCGACACGCCGCTGGAGGAAATCGCGCGGGCCGCCGGCTACTCGGCCGTTTCCGCCTTTATCCGCATGTTTGAGCAGGCGACCGGTATGCATCCGCGCGACTACCGGCGCGCCCACACCAAACGATAGCGGAGTGCCCGGGTTTCCAGATCAGTTCTGCGCTCTGTCGTCCGGGAGTGATCGCGCCGTGTTTTCAGGTGGCACAATTTCGAAGCGGTATGGCGTAATTTGCCAGTTGGAATCCGCCTCGGTCTCTTCGTGACTGGGTCGCTGCCCGCTCCGAAATCCATGAACCCGTCGCACCCTTCTTCGCCAAATTACAAATGGGAGGCACTGGCGCTGCTCTGGTTCGCGTTCTTCTTCAATCAGGCCGACCGGCAAATCTTTGGCGTGGTGCTGCCGCTCATCCGGGCCGACCTCCATTTGTCGGACGCAGAACTCGGCTTCATTGCCTCGGCCCTCGGTTGGACTCTCGCGGTCACGGTGCCGTTGGCCGGGTGGGTGAGTGACCGCTACCCGAAGAACTGGATCATTACTGCGAGCCTGTGCTTCTGGAGCGTCGCGACGTTGTTCACCGGCGTGAGTTCGACTCTCGTGCAGTTCATTTTGCTGCGGAGCGTCGCCACCGGCGGCGGTGAGGCGTTCTACGCTCCGGCGGCCAACGCCCTGATCTCCGACCTGCATCGCGAAACGCGGGCCCGTGCCATGGCCATCCATCAAACCGCCCTCTATGTGGGCGTGGTGGCCAGCGGCGGGGTCGCCGGATGGATTGGGCAGCAGTGGGGCTGGCGCCCGGCATTCTATGTCTTTGGCGCCGGCGGAATCGCGCTCGCCGCCGTGTTCGCCTGGCGCCTCCGTCGACCGGTGGAGCCCGCCGTTGCCAGGGAGGAAGTGGCTGGCGAGCCGCGCTCCATCGTGCGCGTGTTTCTCGCGAAACCCACGGCCGTGCTCCTCACCGTCGCTTTCACCGCCATCGTTTTCGTCAACGTCGGCTACCTCGCCTGGATGCCGACGTTCCTCCATGAGCGCTTTGGTCTGTCGCTCGCGGCGGCCGGATTCTCCAGCATGTTTTACCACCACGCGAGTGCCCTGGCCGGCGTCCTTCTGGGCGGCTGGTTGAGCGATCGCGCGGTGCAATCCGACCCCAACGCCCGCCTGAAATTGCAGTGCCTCGGCCTTGCGCTGGGGGCGCCGTTCATCGTGCTCATGGGCACCGGCTCCACGCAATTCGCCGTGCTCGCGGGCTCCGCGGGCTTCGGATTCTTCCGCGGCATCTTCGAGGCCAACCTCTACGCCGTGCTCTTCGATGTGATTGCGCCGAAGCTGCGCGCCTCGGCGTCGGGCTTCATGATCATGTTCGCATTCCTCACCGGGGCGTGTTCGCCCTATGTGCTCGGCGTCCTCAAGCCCACCCTCGGTCTCGCGCACGGTCTCGCGTCCCTGGGCGCCGTTTACCTCGTCGGCGCCCTCGCCATCGCCCTCGCGTGGCGCGTCTTCGCGGCCCGCGACCGCCTCTCTTCTTCCTCCATCGTATGAAGCCTCTCGCTGGAAAAATCGCCCTCGTCACCGGTGCCGCGCGGGGCATCGGTCGCGGCATTGCGCTTGTCCTCGCCGAGCAGGGCGCGACGATCGCGCTGAACGATCTGCCGGGTGACGCCCACCGCGCCGCCGCCGCTGAAGTCGTGGCTGCCGCCGGCGGGACAGGGGAGTATTTTCCCGCCGATGTGACCGACGAAAGCCAGGTCGCCGGTCTCTTCGCTGCGGTACACGCCCGCTACGGCCGCCTCGACATCTTGGTGAACAATGCCGGCACCTCGCAGCCGAAAGACATTTTCGCCGCCACGCTCGAGGACTGGAACCGGATCATGACGACCAACCTTACGAGCTGTTTCCTCTGCTCGAAGGCCGTCATGGAAATCATGGCCGGTCAGAAATCCGGCCGCATCGTCAACATTAGTTCCGTCGTCGCCGAACAGGGCGCCCTCTTCGGTCATGTGCACTACGCTGCGAGCAAGAGCGGCATGCTCGGCTTTACGAAGACGCTCGCCCGCACCGTCGCGCCGTTGGGCATTACCGTCAACGCGATCGCGCCCGGGATCATCGGCACCGAGCTTTTGGAGAACACCCATGGCGCCGCCACCACCGCGCGCCTCGCCCAGGACGTCCCGCTCGGTCTCGGCACCGTGCGCGATGTCGGCCTCGCCGTCGCCTTTCTCTGCGGCGAAGGCGGCCGCTACATCACGGGTTCCACTCTCGACGTAAACGGCGGCCTCTACTTGCGCTGACCGATGAAAATCACCGCGCTCAAACCCATCCTTTGCCACGCCTACCGCACCAACTGGGTTTTCGTGAAGGTGCTCACCGACGACGGTCTGCACGGGGTGGGCGAGGCGACTCTTGAATATCGCGAGACTACCGTCGCCGAGGCGATCCGCGAGTTGGAGCGCACGTTTGTCGGTCGCGATCCGCATCAAATCGAGGCCCTCTGGCACGAGGCGTATCGCAGCACGTATTTCCGCGGCGGCCCGGTGTTCATGAGTGCGCTCTCGGCGGTCGAGATGGCGCTCTGGGACATCAAGGGCAAGGCCCTCGGCGTCCCGGTTTACCAACTCCTCGGCGGCAAGGTGCGCGACTCCGTCCCGTGCTACGCCAACGGCTGGTTCGCCCCTGCCAAGACGCCCGCGGAATTCGCCGAAAAGGCCCAGGCCGCCGTCGCCGCCGGTTTCGCCGGCCTCAAGTGGGATCCTTTTGGCTCCGCCTATCTCGACATCTCCCACGAAGATCTTCGTCTCGCCCTCGAAAACATCGCCGCCGTCAAAGCCGCGGTCGGCGACAGCGTTGATCTCCTCATCGAGGGCCACGGCCGCTTCAATGTCGGCACCGCCGTCCGCATCGCGCGCGAGTTGGAGCGCTTCGACATCCTTTGGTTCGAGGAACCCGTGCCGCCGGACAATCTCGACGCCCTCCTCGAAGTGAAACAGCGCAGCCGCGTGCCCATCGCCGCCGGCGAGCGCCTTTACAGCCGCTGGGAAGCCTCCGTGTTTCTCGAAAAAGTCTGCGCCGATTTCATCCAGCCCGACGTCTCCCACTGCGGCGGCATCGGCGAACTCAAGAAGATCGCCGCGATGGCCGAGGCGCGACACATCGCCCTCTGCCCACACAACCCCAGCGGCCCCGTCGCCAACGCCGCTACGCTCCAACTCGCCGCCTGCACGCCCAATTTCTACGTGCACGAAACGATGGCCGTCGACGTCCCGTGGCGCGCCGTGATCTGCAACGAGCAGATCCGCTTCGCCGCCGGCCGCATGACCATTCCCGACGCGCCCGGCCTCGGCATTGAACTCAACGAGGAAGCCATCGCGCGCCACCCCTACGAGCCCCGCGACCTCCGCCACTACAACGGCCGTCTGACCGACATCCGCCCGCCAGACGCTACGGCCTATCTCCAAACCCAATCCTCTGCATGAAAACTAGAAGCTCGTCGGTGATCGCGTTGGTTCTGGCGGTGCTGGCCTCGGTCGACGCCGCGCCGGCGGGCGATTTCCGCCTTTCCGGGACGCGTGGCGCGCTCGTGGTGTCGCGTTCGGGCGTCCGGCTCGAGGCGTCCGCTGGCAACACCCCGGCGGTCGCGGGGCAGGGTCTGCTGTGGCAGATGACTTTGCAGCCGATCGACCAGCCCGGCTTGGCGGCGGCCAGACGCACGGTGCGCTCCGCTGACCAAGACCTGCGCGTGACGGAAGAATCGGGTCTTATCCGGGTGACAGCCGATCGGATTCGCCTCGGCACGGAGCGGATCGATGTCGCGGTCCGGCTTGAGTTTCGCCGCCGCGGCGACGGGTTCGAGGTGACGGGCGAGATCGCTCACGAGGCGAAAGGCTGGCTCGTGCGCGATTTCCGCTGCCCGATGCTGGAGCGCATCGATGCGCCGGCGGAGAAGTTTCCGCTCCTTTGGCCGAACGGGCTCGGCCAGCGGTTCACGACCGGCAAGGCCGTGGGCGATCGGACCTTCAATTATCCGAGCGGCAGCGGCACGATGCCGTGGGTGGCGTGGGCCGGGGAAGACGCCGGGCTCTATATCGGGGTGCATGACGAAGCGCGCGGCGGGAAGGACATTCGCGTGCGCTACGATGAGGCGAGCCGCACCTTCGACTATTCGGCGCTCCATCCCGTGTTCTGTGCGCCGGGCGGGCGTTGGCGGCTGCCAGCGACAGTCATGTTGCCGTATTCAGGCTCTTGGCACGCGGCGGCGCGGCACTACCGCGGTTGGCATGACGCGGTCTTCACGGTGCGGGCCGGTCCGGCGTGGGCGCGGGAGAACGCCGGCTGGGTGCTCGGCATTCTCAAGCAGCAAAACGATCTCGTCATGTGGGATTATTCCTCGCTGGTCCAATTGGGCGAAGTCGCTGCGGCGCGCGGGCTCAATGTGCTCGGGCTGTTCGGTTGGGCGCACGGCGGTCACGACAAGCTCTATCCCGATTATTTTCCGGACCCGAAAATGGGCGGGGCGGAGGAGTTGCGGCGCGCGCTGGCGGAGCTGCGCCGCCGGGGTCAGCGGACGATTCTCTACGCCAATGGCCAGTTGATGGACACTCACACGGAGGAGTTTCGCGCGCGGTGGAAGGCCGTGGCCGTGCAGCAGGAGAACGGCGAACTCGCCGGCCAGACGTGGCAAAAATACAAGAGCTTTCCGGCGGTGCGGCACGCGCTCGCCTGCCAGCGGAGCGAGGAGTGGCAGCAACGGATGCTGGAACTGGCGCGCCAGGCCCACATGCTGGGTGCCGACGGGATTCTCTACGATCAACTCGGGGTCGGCGGCCACCGGGCGTGCTGGGCGCCGCAGCATGGCCATCCCGTGCCGGCCTCGGGTTTCGCCGGGGAGCGGGCGGCATGGCTGCGGCGGATCGCGGACGAGATGACGCGAGTGGCGCCGGACTTCATCGTGATGACCGAGGGCGTCCACGACACCCTGCTGGACTCGGTGCCGTATTTCCACGGTTGGGGCCGCGCGATGTTCACCCAGCCGGAAAAGGAACTCCTCCCGCGGGTCCACGGTTCGGGCGAGGACGCGGTGTTTCCGGAAATGTTCCGCTACACCTTTCCCGAGGTGGCGATTACGCAGCGCCAGCCAACGCCGATGCTCAGCCGGTTTGCCGCCAACTATGCGTTGTTGTTCGGACTGCGGTTTGAGATCGAGAGCCGCTACGCGCCCGATGTCCGCTATCTTCACATTGGCACGATGCCCGGGCCGGAGGACTACGCGGATGTCGTAAGTCCGCCCGACGTGGCGCTGATGCGCGCGACCCCGGCGGGCGACGCCACCCGCTATTTGAGAGCCGTCGCGGATTTCACGCGACGGCACGCGGAGTTTTTCTGGCGCGGCCGGTTCGTCGACAACGAGGGCTTCACCCTCACCGGCGACGGCCTGATCGCCAAAGCCTATCGCACCGAAAAACAACTCGGTGTCCTCATCTGGAATCCCACCGGCGCCGCGCGAACCGTCCGCGTGGATGTTCCCGGCGCTCGCCTCGTTTCGACCTCAGAACCCGAAAGCGCCGCGGCCGATCCTGCGAGCCCCCTCGGCGCCCGCAGCGTGCGCCTTTGTGTCTGGAACCTCTGATACGCTCTCAGACTCCTTTCTGTCTCCCGTATATTTCCCCTGCCCACTCGCAAATCCATAATCTGCCCGAACCGTTCATACCGACACATATCAATGAAAAACACCATCGGCATCCCCCAAGAATTCCTGACGATGTTCACGCGGAAACTTGGTCTTTTTCTAGGCGCACTTGCGAGCTTGTCGGGAGTCACCTCAGCCCAACCCACAGACACGGGCACGGTTACCGGTCGCGTGTTTAGTCCCGCATCCGGAGAATACCTTCGCAATGCCGAGGTCCGAGTGGTCGGCACAAACCTTTCTGCGACCACTGAGGACGGTGGTGTCTATGCCATCTACGGCATCGCGCCCGGCAAAGTCCAAATCTTGGTCAATTATACCGGCTATCGCCAAGAAACCGCCACGATTTCAGTAACGGCTGGTGCCACTATCACCCGCAACTTCGATCTCGTGAGCACTTTGCAAACGCCCTCCTCCAAGGAAGGCGAGCCGATTAGGCTGAGTCAGTTCGTGGTCTCCTCCGAGCGCGAAGGCAACGCCAAGGCCATCATGGAACAGCGAAAATCAATGAACATCACCAACAGTGTCGCCTCAGACGTATTTGGCGACGTGGCCGAAGGCAACGTTGGCGAGTTCCTGAAGCACATGCCCGGTATCGAATTAGACCTGGAGCAGGGTGAAATTCGCACGATCCGGTTGCGCGGGCTCGGCTCCGAATACACGCAGGTCACGCTCGACGGCGTGTCGCTCGCCAGCGCCGATGCGAATCAGGGCGCCTCCGGCAACGCGCGGGCCTTCAGTTTCGAGCAGGTCTCGCTCGCGAGCATGGATTCGATCGAGGTCTCCAAGACGATCAGCGCAGACGTCGATGCGAACGCCCCCGCGGGCACGATCAATCTAAAAACCAAGCGCGCTTTCGACCGGAGCGGCCGCCGCGTCTCGGTCGCGGCCAACCTCACGGCGTTCTCCGCTCGCTTCAACTTCGACAAGTCCTACGGCCCCGACGATCGCCTCTCCCACAAGATCTATCCCGGTGGCATCTTCGACTACTCGGATGTATTTCTGAACAAGCGGCTCGGCGTGAACTTCAACATCAGCGAGTCGATGGCCTATTCGGCCAACGCCCGCACGACGGTCACCTACAACTACACCACCACAGCCGCGGACCAGCGCCCGGTGGTCCCGACTTCGCTCGTGTTTCTCCACGCGCCGCGCACCAACCGCCGCTCGACGGTGAACTTCGCCGCCGACTTCAAGGCCACGCCGCGCCTCGTGCTCTCCCTCAGCCTCCTCTACAACTACGCCGACCTGAATAACCCCCAGCGCTCGCTGACGTTTAATACCGGGGCGCGCAACACCGTCATCGGCACCGACCCTTTGCTGGAGTTTTCGACCACAAATGCCGCCAGCGTCGTCTCCAACCCCATCGCGATCCTAAAGCTGGGCCAGACCATTACCGCAGTGCCGAGGTTCGAGTATCGCGTCGGCGGCCTCACGGTCGAGGGCAAGTTCGCCGCCTCCAACTCAATCAGCTGGTATGATCCGCGTGGCCGGCAGGATTCGCTCCGAGATGCTGGCGCGATGACGAATGCCGGTGTGACCTTCTCTGCCAACCGGTCGTCGCTGCGCAGTGCCGACTGGCACATTGTACAGACCGACGGCCCCGACATGGCTGACGGCGCCAACTACAACACGCCCGCGATCACAATTGACGATGGGCGTTATTCGCTCTCCGACGTCTATAGCGGCGAGGTCACCGGGACCTATCGGACGACCAAATTCTTCCCCGTTGTCTGGAAAATTGGCGTGAAACGCCGATACGAAATCCGCGACTTCCGTTTCGATACCGAGTCCCTCCGATACAATCTCATTGACGCGCCAGCGCTTGGTGGCCGGGCTGGCTACAAGTCGCCCTTCGACTTCGACATGGGTGCCACCAACACCAATGCCAGTTTGCGATCCGTGAACGGTGGCACCGTCTACATGCCGGATCTCGTCCGCCTTGGCGCGTTCTACCGCGAGAACCAGAGCCGATTCATCCAGAGTATCACGGCCACGAATTTCTACAACGCCTTCATCGGCAACCGGCGCAACTACGAGGAAACGATCGATGCCGGCTTCCTCATGGCGACGAGCAGTATTGGCCGCGCTACGTTGCGCGCCGGTCTGCGTCGCGAGGACACCACTACTGACTCGTTGGAGTTCAACCCTCGTTCGCCCGCCGAGATCAACGCGGCCGGCTTCGCCGATACCGCCGGTCGCGCCAACACCATCGATGGACTCAAGTATCAGTTCTTTTCCAAGCCCAAGGTCCACCGCGTAAGCGGCTACCACCACTACTTTCCCAGTGCCACGCTGAAATACCGGCTGAGCCAGGCCCTCGACTTCCAGCTTGGATTCAGCACCACGATCCGCCGTCCGACGTTCAACGCCATCTCCGGGGTAATGGTCATCAACGACGATGCGCTCAC